>CAXTBZ010000095.1:0-8912 GCA_964242855.1 uncultured Sphingomonadaceae bacterium | reverse complement strand
CGATGAAGACGATGCAGGGCGCGTTCTTCTTGGCCTGTTCGAACATGTCGCGGACACGAGACGCACCAACACCGACGAACATCTCGACGAAGTCAGAACCCGAGATCGTGAAGAACGGCACCGCCGCCTCGCCGGCGATGGCACGCGCGAGCAAAGTCTTGCCGGTGCCGGGCGAACCGACCAGCAGCGCGCCCTTGGGAATCTTGCCGCCGAGCCTGGCGAACTTGGATGGATCCTTCAGGAACTCGACGATCTCCTGCAGCTCCTCGCGCGCCTCCTCGATGCCGGCGACGTCGTCGAAGGTGACCTTGCCGTGCTTCTCGGTCAGCAGCTTGGCGCGGCTCTTGCCAAAGCCCATCGCGCCCGATCCTGCGTTCTTCTGCATCTGGCGCATCACGAAGAAGGCGACACCGATGAGCAGCAGGAAAGGCAGCGACTGGAACAGCAGCGCCAACCAGATATTGGTCTGCTCTTCCGGCTTGACGCTGAACTTGATGCCCTTGGTCTGCAGCCGGTTGACGAGTTCCGGATCGCTCGGCGGGGAGATGGTGCGGAACGTCTGGTCGGAGCCGATCTTGCCGCTGATCACGTTGTCGGCGATCGACACTTCCTTGATGCTGCCATCGTCGACATGCGACAGGAACTCCGAGTACGCGATCGTGTCGGTGCCGCGGCCGTCGCGCATGCCACCGTCGAACAGCGAGACGAACAGGAACAGCGCCGCGACGATGGCAAACACGACAAGCATGTTCTTCATCCAGGCATTGCCCCCGGCACCGCCGCCCTGGGGTTCCTTGTCGTCATTCTGCATCTGATCGTCCGATCCCTCGCGAAGCATCGATAATGTAGGCAGGCGGGGGTTAATGGCAATGGAACAACGTCGATCAACCTGATCGACGCGGCGGCGCGGCGCGGAAATGCCACCGCGCGCCTTTTGCATGTGCAAGGACATCGGCGATGGTGGTGCTCTCGCCCCTCTGGAGCGCCGCCATCGCGCGGTAGACGGCCGGACCGTCGGGCGCCTTGCCGAATCGATCGGACAGCAGGCGCAGCAGCAGCCGGCGGGTGATCTCGCGCGGGAAACGGGCGTCCATCACCGTCTCGTCGCCATGCTGCTCGATCGCTCGGCCGGCGAGATCGTCGATCATCCAGCACAGCGCCTCGTCCGCATCGCGCAGGTGATCGGCGGAGCCTGCCATCCGGCGCGGATCGAGCCAGTCGGCGTCCGCCAGCAGCCTCCGCGCGGCGGTTCGATCGAAGCGTGGGTCGTCGTTCGACAGATCCTGGGCAGGCTCGATCCCTGCCGCCAGAGCGATCGCCGCAAGCTCTGTCTTGCGCCAGCCGAGCAGCGGTCGGAGCAGCCATGCACGCCCGAGTGAACGCGCTGGCCGGATGCCGCTGAGGCCGGACAACCCCGCGCCGCGCGACAGGCGCATCAGCAAGGTCTCGGCCTGATCGTCGGCGTGGTGCGCGGTGAGCACGGCTGCGAGCCCATGCATATCTGCCCACGCCGCGAGCGCGGCGTAGCGCGCGCGCCGAGCCTCGCCTTGCACCCCCTGACCGCCGGGCGGAACCGCGACCCGCGCGATTTCGTGCGGCACGCCAAGCGCGCGGGCTGCATTACCGGCAGACTGGGCTTCGGCCGCACTGTCGGCGCGCAGGCCGTGGTCTACCGTCGTCGCGGTCACCGGCCCTGCCGCCGAAGCCAGCAGCATAAGGGCCATGCTATCCGGCCCGCCCGACAGCGCCACGCCGATCCGGGCATCGTCCGGCAGCCCCGCGGTGCGGAGAAGCCGGCTCAGATCGTTCCGGAAGCGCTCGACGAGTTTGGCATCAGGCGCCGCATTTGGCATCGGCGCGGCCCTGCGCGACGCGGGCCTTCAGCGTCGGGTTGGCGGTCGCGCCATAGACATCCTGGAACTCGCCATAAGCCTGGCAGGCGTCAGCGGTCTTCTTCAGCTGAACGAGCGTCTGGCCGAGGAAATAAAGGCTGTCCGGTGCCCGGTCGCCGCGCGGAAACTGCTTGTAGCTCGCGTAGAACGCCTTGGCCGCTTCGGACAATTGGCCATCGTCCAGATAGGCGCGGCCAAGCAGGTTCTCGGCATAGCTCGCGCGCTTGTGCTTGGGGTATTTGGCGACGACCGCCTTCAGCTGGGTCTCGGCATCGGCGTAGCGCTTCTGCGACCACAAGGTGTAGCCGAGCATATACTGGTCCTCTGCCGGATCGCCGGTCTTGGCGACCACTGGCGCGCTGGAGGCGAGGTCCGAAGCAGCAGCTGGCGCGGGAGCCGCATCTTCCGCCTCGTCGCTCATCGTCGGCGCCGGTGTGCCGGTAACGGGCCTGCGACCCTTCGGGCCAAAAGAGGCGGGCGGAGCGCCCGCTGCAGCAACGGCAGGCCCCCCGCTGCTATCGGCCGACCCACCCGATGAAGGGGCGCCATGACCTTCCAGCGTGTTCAGCCGGTAATCGGTGTCGCCCTTCATCTTGGTGTAATTCTGTTCGAGCACGTCGAGGCGGTGGCTATTCTCCTCACTCTGGTTGGTGAGCTGCTGGACCTGCTGCTCGAGCGCCGAGACGCGCTGAGTGAGATCGCTCACCGCCGAACTGGCCGGGGTTCCGGTGTCCACCGGTGCCGCGACCGGTGGTGCGATCTGGGGATCGAAATAGTCGGGGTTGGCGCCCGGGAAGACCTTGCGCTGCACCGCACGCATCTCGTGCTCGAGCTTGTCGACCCGGCCGGGGATCGATCCGTCGTCGCTTTGCGCGAGCACCGGCGCGGCGGTGCCGGCCAGCAGGAGGGCGAAGATCGCCAGGCGCATGGGCAGGGTCCCCCTAGGAAGCATGGACGTAAAGTGGACGAGAGGTTTGCACGCACCTTATCCCAAATCGCGGCTGTTGCCACGATGAAGGATCATGGTTGCGGTGTGGCGGTGTTCGAAGCCTCGGTGGTCGCCCGGAAAGCGGGCGGCACCGCGGCATTGCCGTCGGGTGCGGCATCCGGCGTCGACGGCGATGCGGCGGCAACTGGGCGTTGCTGGATCGGGGATGACGATGACGGCAGCGCTGTGGCCGCCGCCGCCGGCGCGCCGCGTGCAACAAGTGCCGCCGCCTTGAGGCTGACGTTGGAGACGGTGTGCGCGGGCTCGCCGAGCGGCGCCACCGGCCGGCCGCTCACCGTCACCTGCAGCCCCTCGGGCTTGCCGGTGCGGATCACCGGATCGCCGGCGCTCGCAGGCAGGTCGAAGCTCTGCCCCTGGGCCAGCACGCCGGTGTAGAGGCGCGCGTCGCTGGCCCGATCGGTGACTTCGAACCAGGTCGGCTGCACCGCCGTGATCCGGACTGGTCCGGATGTCGCTGCTGCTGACTGCGTATGCTGGGTGGCAGGCGCAGCACTGTTGTCCGGCGCACCGACCGGCTCACCCGCGGCGGCAAGGCGCGCTCGCTCGTCGGCACCCTCGCCGCTCAGCAGCCCGCTTCGCCAGATCGCATAGCCGGATGCGAGCAGCACAGCGATCAGCAGCGCCACGATGGCGAGCAGGCGCGGCGGCAGGCGCACCGGATCGGCGGGCTCATAGGGTTCGTAGGCAACGCGCGGCGATGCGCGGACCGAGGCGGCGAACTCCGCACGGAATTGCTGGCTCATCGCCATCGGATCGAGATCGACGGCACGCGCATAGGATTTGACGAAGCCCGCGCTGTACGGCGCGGCAGGCAATCCCTCGAGCCGGCCATCCTCGATCTGGACGAGGTGGCGCACGGGGATCCGGGTCTGCTTGCCGATCTCGTCGAGCGTCTGCCCTCGTGCCTCTCGGGCGGCGCGGAGCCGCGCTCCCACCGTCGTCGGAAGGTCTGCCGCTCGCTGGCCTGCTTCGTCCATTCCGTCTCCCCGCCGGATCGTCCGGCCTACTCAAGCAACCAGATCAACGCGGACACTTTTACGCAACACGCTTGCGCCAAAGTCAAATGCCCGCACCGCCTCCACCTGCGATAGTGCGACCGGCCGTGTCAGCCGCACGAACGAGCGGATATCTAGAGGATCGCCACGTCATGATCGGCCGCCCAGCTTCCGATCCGCTGGCGCAGATCGCGTGGCGCTTCGTGCAGCAACGCCGGCATCGCGGCGCGCAGTGCGCCAACATCGAGCGAGCGGATCATCGCCTTGACCGGGCCGACCGCCGCCGGCGTGATCGACAATCGATCGATGCCCAGGCCGAGCAGCGCCATCGCCTCCAGCGGCCGCCCGCCCATCTCGCCGCAGACACCCGCCGGCACCCCCATCTCGCGACAGTTGGCGGAAACCCGCGCCAGGAAGCGGAGGATCGCCGGGCTCAGCCAGTCATAGCGTTCGGCAAGCTTGGGATTGCCGCGATCGGCGGCGAACAGGAACTGGGTCAGGTCGTTGGTGCCGATCGACAGGAAATCCAGCTTGGGGAGCAGCTGATCGAGCATTTCGGCAAGTGCCGGCACCTCCAGCATCGCGCCGTAGCGGACCGCGCCCGCCGCCATCTTGCCACGTCCGGCGAGCCATTTGCGCTGCTCCTCGAAGATCGCGTGCGCCGCCTCATACTCCCAGGTCTCCGAGACCATCGGGAACATCACGTGGAGGGTCCGCGCGCCTGCCGCCTCCAGCAGCGCCCGTGCCTGCGCCTTCATCAGGGCATCGCGGCCGAGCGCGAGGCGGAGCGCGCGCCAGCCCATCGCCGGGTTCTCCTCGTTCTCCTGCTGCTCGGTGCGCATGTACGGCAGTGCCTTGTCGCCGCCGATATCGACCGTCCGGAAGATCACCGGGCGATCGCCCGCGGCGTCCATCACGTCCTTGTAGAGCCGCTGCTGGCGTTCGCGCTGCGGCATCGTCGCCGAAACGAGGAACTGGAACTCGGTGCGGAACAGCCCGATGCCGTCCGCGCCGGTCACATCGAGCGCGGCGGCGTCGTCACGCAGGCCCGCGTTGACCATCAGCTGGATGCGCACGCCGTCGGTGGTCATCGCGGGCAGATCGCGCATCGAGGCGAACTCGGCGCGGCGCTTCTGCGTGATCGAGAGCTTGGCCTCGAACGCCTCCTCCATCGTCGCGGTCGGGCGGATGACGACGCGCTGCTGGACGGCGTCGAGCAGCATCAGGTCACCCTCGGCGACGGTGTGGCGGATATCCTTGGTTCGGCCGAGCATCGGCACGCCCATCGCGCGCGCCACGATGGTGACGTGGGCGGTGAGCGAACCTTCCTCCAGCACCACGCCCTTCAGGCGGCGGCGATCATATTCGAGCAGTTCCGCAGGCCCGAGATTGCGCGCGATCAGGATGGTGTCCTGCCGCAACCCCATCTGCGCGGCGGTGCCGAGCTGCCCCGACACGATGCGCAACAACCGATTGGAGAGATCCTCCAGATCGTGCATGCGATCGGCCAGCAGCGGATCGGAAATCTCGCGCATCCGCATCCGCTGGCGCTGCTGCACCCGCTCGATCGCGGCTTCTGCAGTCAGGCCCGACGAGATCGCCTCGTTGATCCGGCGGCTCCAGCCCTCGTCATAGGCGAACATCTTGTAGGTCGCGAGGACGTCCTGATGCTCGCCGGCGGTGCCGAACTCGGCCTGGCTCATCATGCGGTCGATCGATTCGCGCATCTGCCGGAACGCCGAATAGACGCGCTGGCGTTCGACCTCGACATCCTCGGCGATGCTGTGCTCGACGATGACGCGCGGCTGGTGGAACACGGCGTGCCCGCGCGCCATCCCGTCGACCAGCTTGAGCCCGCCCAGTTGCGCCGGGCCGTTGTCGCGCGCGCCGACGCCGCCTGCGGCATTCTCGTCGATCAGGCCGGCGGCGGAGATCAGTTCGGCGAGGACCATCGCCACGGTCTGCAGCGCCTCGATCTCGACGTCATCGTAGCGGCGCGACGCTTCGTGCTGGACGCAGAGCACGCCTACCGCGCGCTCGCGGCGCACGATCGGCACGCCGGCGAAGCTGTGGAACAGTTCCTCGCCGGTCTCGGGCTTGTAGGCGAACTCCGGATGGCTGGTCGCCTCGTCGAGATTGAGCGTCTCGACGAACTTGGCGATCGTGCCGACCAGCCCCTCGCCCAGCGCCAACCTCGTGACGTGGACGGCGTCCTGCGCCAGCCCGCGCGTCGCGTAGAGTTCGAGCACGCCCTCGCGCAGCAGATAGATCGAGCAGACCTCGCTGGTCAGCGCCTCGCCGATGATCTGGACGACGTTGTTGAGCTTGGACTGCGCGTTGGTCCGCCCCGCCATTACGTCGTGCAGTCGCGTCAGGATCTCGCGAGCGGCAGTGGCGGCGGGAGTCGGTGCGGGTACTGCCATGGCCGCCAGCGCTATCAGATGACGGCGCGGGTTACCAAGCCTCGATCGGCGACGACTCCGTCAGGCGGTCGCCTTCTTGGTTTCCTGCTTGGGATCGAGGCCGGACTTGCGCTCGAGCGCGACCTTGGTCATCGCCACGATCGGATCGGCGAACATCAGCCCGAGCAGACCGAACAATGCGCCGAGCAGCAGCTGCATGCCGAGCACCAGCGCCGGGGGCAGATCGACTGATTTGCGCGCCACCATCGGCACGATGAGATACCCGTCGAGCATCTGCACCGCGACGTACACGCCGGCTGCGAGGAGCCCGATATGCGACCCTTGCGAGAAGCCGACCAGCACGATCAGGACGCCCGATACGATCGCGCCGATATTGGGCAGGAAGGCGAGGATGCCGGTGATCAGGCCCAGCAGCAGCGCGAACGGCACGCCGACCAGCCACAGCGCGATCGAAACGAACACACCTTCGACCGCCATGCCGAGCAGCCGCCCCGCCATCAGCCGGCGCAGCGTGCGGGCCATGTCGGCACTGGTCTCGAAGAAGCCCGCGCGCTTGTCGGCCGGCAACAGCCACGCGAAGCCGCGCTCGTACATGCGCGGTTCGGCGGCGAAGAACAGCCCGAGCACGATGATCATGGCCAGGCTTGAGATGCCGCCCAGCGCCACGCCGACCGCGCTGGTCAACTGGCCGAGCGACCCCATCAGCTGCTTGCCGATCGCGCCGACATCCGGCCCGCCCTTGGGCATAATGCCCCGGGCATTCGCCCACCCCTCGACATTCGTGACCTGGTTCATCACCAAATCCTTCAATGCTTGGAACTCGCTGATCAGTGTGAGCCCGGCGTAGGAGGCAACGCCGAAAAGGAAGGCGAGCGCGAGCACCGCGACCAGCGCGACGCGCCAGCCGCGTGCGATCGGCAGGACGCGGCCGAGCAGCCGCGCGCCGCCATCGAGCATGGCTGCGAAGACGAGCCCGCCGACGATCAGCAACAGCGGCTGGGCCAGCACGTAGAGCAGCACCACCGACAGGATCACCGAGACCCAGATGATCGCCTTGGTCAGTTCAGCGCGCATCCTGGGGTCGCTCATCTCGACGGGCGCAGGCGCCTCGATGGGTTCGGCCTTGGCGCTCTCCGGCAGGTCATTCATCTGGATCGGTCGCCTGTCATGGTTTGGGCGGCGCAACGCGCGCCGGGTGGAGGTTGATCCCGGTGCGGTGCGGGCGCAGCGCCGTAATCCAGCTGATCGGGTTCCAGATCTCGCCGGTGCCGTCATAGCTGTGGGTGATGAACTCGGCGCGGCCGCCGAGATTTTCCCACGGGATTGGACCGCCCAGCCCCTGTTCCTCGATCGGGTAACGGCTGTCCGCCGACTCGTCGCGATTGTCGCCCATCACGAAGACATGGCTGGCCGGCACCGTGATCGGGCCATATTCATCGCCGGGGCTCGCATCGACGCCGAGATCGATGGTGTCGTAGGTACGGCCCGATGGCAGCGTCTCGCGGAACACCGGCAGGGCGCAATACAGCTTGCCGTCCGGCCCGGTGATCCGATGCGCCGCTTCATAGCCCCGATCGCACGGCACATTGGCATCGACGGGCAGCATGACCGGTGGTTCCGCCACGCGCTGCACCGGCTTGCCGTTCAACCACAACGCGCCCTCGCGCACCTCGATGGTATCGCCGGGCAGACCGATCACGCGCTTGATGTAGTCGCTGCTCTCGCCGGGCGGGGTCAGGATCACGACGTCACCGCGTTCGGGCATGTGGCCAAGCAGGCGGCCGTGGATGAAGGGCAGCACGTGCCAGAAGGACGAGGCGTAGCTCCAGCCGTAGGGGAACTTGCTGACCACCAGCCGATCACCCTTGATCAGTGTCGGCATCATCGATTCGGATGGGATGTAGAAAGGCTTGGCGATGAACGACCAGAAGGCGAGCACCGCCAGGATCAGCCAGGCGAGGCCGCGGATCTCGGTCACCCAATCGACCTTCTTGTCCGGTGTGGGCTTGTCCGGCGTGGGCTTGCCCGAGGCGGTCTTCTCCACCGTCACGACGGTTGGGGCGGCCGGGGTGACGGGAACTTCGGTGTCGCTCAACGTCTGTCTTTCCCTGCTCAAGTTGCAGCCGGGATCGGCAGCGCCTCGATGATGACGAAGGCCTGCGCCCACGGATGGTCGTCGGTCATCGTCAGATGAACAGTCGCGGCGTGGCCTGCCGGCACCAATGCGTCAAGCCTCGCCTTGGCCCCGCCGGTCAGCGCGAGGGTAGGCGCGCCCGAAGGCAGATTGACGACGCCGATGTCGCGCATGAACACGCCGCGCTTGAAGCCGGTGCCTACCGCCTTGGAGAACGCCTCCTTGGCGGCGAAGCGCTTGGCGTAGGTGCCGGCGCGGGTGAGCGTGCGTCGCTCGGACTTGGCCCGCTCCACGTCGGTGAAGACGCGGGTTATGAAGCGCTCGCCGAAGCGATCGAGCGAAGCTTGGATGCGCGCGATATTGCAGAGGTCCGAGCCGATGCCGATGATCATGTATCCCTCTCCCCTCGGGGGAGAGGGAAGGGGCCCGCGCCGCAGGCGTGGGAAGGGTGAGGGCACG
>CAXTBZ010000094.1:0-9170 GCA_964242855.1 uncultured Sphingomonadaceae bacterium | reverse complement strand
TCCTTCTCGCGGCCGCGCTGCGAGACGATCTCGCCATGATCGAGGAAGGCATCGGCGGTCTCGATCGCCTGATCGAGCAGCCCCCCGGGATCATCACGCAGATCGATGATGTAGCCGGTCGGCTTGTGGCCGAGCTGCTTGTCGATCCCGGCGATCGCGGCGCGGGTGTCGGCGCCGGTCTGCTTGGAGAAGCTGTTGATGTTGATGATGCCGATGTCGTTCTTCACCTGCCACTTCACCGGCTTGATGACGATGTTCTCGCGCGTCAGCGTGACGTCGAATGGCTTGTCGCGGCCGGGGCGCACGAGGGTGAGCTTCACCTTGCTGCCCGGATCGCCGCGCATCTGATCGACCGCCTCGTCCAGCGTCGATCCGTAGATCAGCTTGCCATCGATGTGGGTGATGTAGTCGCCCGACTTGATGCCCGCGCGCCACGCCGGGGTGTCTTCGGTCGGCGTCACCACCTTCACCACGCCGTCCTCGGCCTGCACGGTGAGGCCGAGGCCGCCGTAATTGCCGTCGGTGGTGAGCTTCATCTGCTGAAAATCGTGCGCGTCCATGTAGGAACTGTGCGGATCGAGGCTGGCGAGCATCCCGTCGATCGCGCCCTTGATCAGATCCTTGTCGGTGGTCTTGTCGACATAATCAGCGCGCACCTTCTGGAACACGTTCATGAACTGATCGAGCTGCTTGTAGGTGTCGGCATCGCCTGGCGCGGACTCGGCGGCACGCGCGGTCTGCACCGTCATCAGCGCGGTCGGGATTGCCGCACCGGCGGCGAGCAGGGCAAGGGAGCGCAACAGGGACTTCGACATCGAGCGGGGTCTTTCGGTGGGCAGGCGCGTGGTCACCATCCGGCTCTACAGGGTTTCCGCTTGCCGCAAAAGGCGCCGTCTCGTCAGCGCTGGTACGCCTTGGGCAGATTGCCTTCGGTGGGCGTCATGTAGCGATCGCGCAGTTCGGTCTGGCGAGTGTTGGTCGGCTGCGGCTGGCCGTCGATGAACACCGCGAGCGGCGCCGAGGCGAGCTCCAGCGGATCGCCGTCCCACACCACCACGTCGGCATGGCGGCCGGGCCGGAGCGAGCCGATCTCGCCATCCATGCCGAGCGCCGCCGCCGGACCGGAGGTGATCGCCGCAAAGGCGTGCCCCCAATCGAGCCCGGTCGCGCCGGGAACCTTGGTGATCGCCACCAGGTTGCCGGCATATTGCTTGAGGTTCCGCTCCACCGCCGGCGCGGTGCTGTCGGTCAGCGAGATCGCCGGCGTCACCCCGGCCTGCGCCATTCGGCCGACGTTCGATTCGGTCGCGGCGACGCGCTCGAACGCCTCGGGCAGATCGGCCAGCGCCGCGGCGATCACCGGCACGTGCGCGGCCGCGATCTCGCGCGCGACCATCCAGCCTTCGCTCGCGCCGACCAGCACCATCTTGATCTGCGGATAATCGGTCTTGAGCGCGAGCACCGAGCGGATGTCGCTCGCGCGTTCGACCCGGACCAGCAGCGGCTCCCTGCCGTCGAGCACCGCCAACAACGCTTGCGCGTCCGGCCGCTTGATCAGCGAATCCTTTTCGCGCCCGCCGAAGGCAGCCGGATTGCGGTGATAGTCCTGCGTCTCGGCCAGTGCCTCGTGGAGCGACACATACGCCGCCGGGCGGCTGCCGCCTGCCGCCTGCGCGCCATCCTCGCCCATCTCGACATACTGGAAGGCGCGGGCACGGGTGATCGTCGGGCCGCCTTGCGCAAGCGAGATCACCGCGCCCTGGCCCTGGAAGATCGACTTGCTGTTGCCCGGTGCCACGATCGCGCGGGTGACGCCGCCGGCGCGCTCGTTGCCGATCATCACGCCGTCGGGATTGATCGCCGGCGCGACGTCGATAGCAGCGGAGAAGGGCGAGTTGTCCGCGCTGCCGTCGTTGCTCTCCTCAATCCCGCTCGAGTCGGCGAGGCCGAGGCTGGAGAGGCCGACGACCATGCCGGCGGACACCCACTTGCCGTGCGCATCGATCACCGTCGCGCCGGCGGGCGCTGCCAGACCCGCGCCGGCGGCCACGATGCGGCCATCGCTGAAGATGACCGTGCCGTTCGGGATCGGCGCCGACCCGTCGCCGATCGCAACCGTCCCGCGGACGATCGCGGTGGTCGCGGCGAAGGCGGGGGCGGCGAGGAGGGCAGCGGCAGCGAGCAGGAGACCCTTCATTTCACGTCTCCCGAACCCGGCTGGCCCAGCTCGAAGTCGCTCACCGGCCGCAGTCGGGGATTGTCCGCGTCGTAGAGCATCGCGCCGTCGATCCAGATCTTCTCGGGCCGCGAATAGACCGAGAGCGGATTGCCGTTCCACAGCACCACGTCGGCCATCTTGCCGGGCTTGAGGCTGCCGGTCTTGTCGGCGATGCCGAGCGCCTTGGCGGGGTTGTAGGACAGCCACTCCCACGCGACCTCGTCGGGGATGACGATGCCGGCGCGCCGCCCGGCGGCCTGCGCCTTGGCGACTTCCTGGTTCAGCCGCTGGATGCCGTTCTGGTCGTCCGAGTGGATCATCGCGCAATTGTCGTTCTTCTGGAGCAGCGCGAGGTTCTCGGGAATGCCGTCATAGCTTTCCATCTTGAAGCCGTACCAGTCGGCCCAGACCACCGCGCAGATGTCGTTAGCCTTTAGCAGATCGGCGATCTTGTAGGCCTCGACCGCGTGGTGGAACGCGGTGACGTGGTAGCCGAATTCCTTCGACATATCGATCACGTTGGCCATCTCGTCGGCACGGTAGCAGTGATTGTGGACGAGGATCTCGCCCGCCAGCACGCCCGCCAGCGTGTCCATCGCGATGTCGCGGGTGGGCGGATCGCCGCCGTCCTTCTCATACTTGTCCCACTTGCGCTTGTATTCGACCGCCTTCGCCCACGTCTCGCGATCGACGGCGATGTTGCCCATCCGGGTGGAGGGCTCGCGGCCTTTCGACCCGTAGACTCGCTTGGGGTTCTCGCCGCACGCCATCTTGAGGCCGTAGGGAGCGCCGGGGAACTTCATGCCCTGCACGGTGCGCGCATAGACGTTCTTCAGCACCACCGATCGGCCGCCGAACAGGTTGGCCGATCCGGGCAGGATCTGCAGCGTGGTGACGCCGCCGTTGACGAGCGCGCGGGAGAAGCCCGGGTCCTGCGGCCACACGCTGTGCTCGGCCCAGACCTCGGAGGTGACCGGCGCGGTTGCCTCGTTGCCGTCGCTCAGCGCCTTGATGCCGGGCGAGGGATAGTCGCCGAGATGGCTGTGGACGTCGATGATTCCGGGCGTCACCCACTTGCCGGTGCCATCGATCACCGTGGCGCCGGCAGGCGGGGCGATCGTCTGCGCGACCTGCACCACCTTGCCGTCGGCGAACAGCACCGCACCATGATCGATCCGCCCGCCCTCGCCATCATAGACGGTGACGTTGGTGACGAGCGTCGGCACGCCGGGGTAGGCGTGGTAGGTCGATGGGAAGGGATCGTGGTTGTAGCCCTTGTCCTTGCCCGGCGGCGGCGTGGACGAGGCGGACTTCGGCGGAGCGGCGGCGGTGCACGCCATCAGCGCGAGGCAGGTCGCGGCCGAGATGGCGGCGCGGAATGCACGCGATACGAGGGTGATGCCCACCTGATGCCCCTTGCCCTGTTGCCGACTCACCCTGCGACGTGAAATCCTATTGTTCAAGAGGCTCCGAACCGCGCGACCAGATCATAGGCGCTGCCGACGAAAAGCTGGCGGACGCTGGTGATGCGATCCGTTCCCCGCCAGGTGCGGCGCTCGACCGACAGGAGCGCGGCGCCGAGGTCGACAGCGAGCGATGTCGCCGCGCCGGCTTCGGCGCCGACCGCCGCGATCCGCGTCTCGGCCTCGGTCCAGGGAACATGCTGGAGCAGCCAGCTGCCCGGCGCCTGTTCGCGGAAGCTGACCCGCGCGATCTCCGGCGTCGCGGCGAGCGAGACGAGGCGATGCTCCAGCGCCAGCGGCACACCATCGGCAAGGTGCAGTCCGTTGAGCGCCAGCAGCCGATCGGTTCCGGCCAGAAGGCGCTCGTCATCATTGCCGGGGTGGGGATAGCGCGCCGAACGATGAAGCAGGCGGTAGGTATAGGCCTGGCCTCGTTCCGCCACCTCGACCGCAAGATCGGGCACGTCGAGCACCATCGAGTGCACCCGTGGGCGCGCGACGAACGATCCGGCCCGCTTGCGTCGTTCGATCAACCCCGCCGATGCCAGCGCCGACAACGCCTTGCTCACCGTCATTCGCGAGCAGCCGTGCAGCCGCATCAGCTCGTGCTCAACCGGGAGCCGCGTGCCCGGCGAAAGCGCGCCGGAGAGGATGCCGGCCTCGATCCCGGAGCGGATGCGCTCGTGGAGCGGGGTCACGCCAGCAGCCGGCTGAGGATATTGCGATAGCGCGCCGCGATGGCGTCGCGCGCGATGTGGCGGCCGCCGATGACAACCTCTCGCCCGCGCCGCCACACGCGATCGATCGCGTCGCGTCCCGCGGCGAAGATCAGCCCGTCGAGCAAGGCGTCGCCCTGTCTCGCCATCAGCGAGGGATGATCGGCATCCAGGCTGACGATGTCGGCCGGTGCGCCGACGCGGATGCCCGCGTCCACGCCAAGCGCCTGCGCCCCGCCCGCCAGCGCCGCGCGGTAGATCGCGCCGCCGGTCGATCCGCCGGGCTCGAGTGCCAGCAGGTTGCGGCCGCGCAGAGTAAGGCGCTGGCCATATTCGAGCAGGCGCAGCTCCTCGGTCGCATCAATGCGCACGTTCGAATCCGATCCGATGCCGTAGCGGCCTCCGGCAGCATGGAAGCCCTCCATCGGGAACAGGCCGTCGCCGAGATTGGCTTCGGTGATCGGGCACAAGCCGGCAACCGCTCCGCTCGCGGCAAGGCGGTCGGTCTCGCGGTCGGTCATGTGGGTGGCGTGGACGAGGCACCAGCGCGCATCGACGGCGGCATGATCGAGCAGCCAGTCGACCGGCCGCGCGCCGCTCCAGGCGAGGCAATCCTCCACTTCGCGGATCTGTTCGGCGACGTGGATGTGGATCGGGCCTTGCCCGCCAAGATCGACCAGCGCTGTTAACTCGCTGGGCGTCACGGCGCGCAGGCTGTGCGGCGCGAGGCCAACGATGGCATCGGGCAGGGCGGTCGCGGCGGCGCGTGTTGCGTCAAGCAGGCGCGCGAAGCCGTCGATGTCGTGGATGAAGCGACGTTGGCCCTCGCCAGGCGCAGTGCCGCCGAAGCCGGCATGGGCGTAGAAGACCGGCAGGAGGGTGAGCGCAAGACCCGTCTCGTCCGTCGCCGCCATGATCGAAGCGCTCATCTCGGCCGGGTCCGCGAACGGGGTGCCGTCGGCGGCTTGGTGAAGGTAGTGGAACTCACCGACCCGGGTGAAGCCGCTCTCCAGCATCTCGGCGTAAGCCAGTGCGGCGATCGCGGTGAGGTCGTCCGGGGTCAGCCGATCGACGAAGCGATACATGATTTCGCGCCAGGTCCAGAAGCTGTCGTCACTTGCCCCGCGAACCTCGGCGAGCCCGGCCATGCCACGCTGGAAGGCATGGCTGTGGAGATTGGGCAGGCCGGGCAAGGCGATCGCGTGTCGCTCGTCGCCGGCAGACGGCGCAGCATCGCGCTCGATCGTGGCGATCAGGCCGTCCATTATGCCGATGCGGACGCGGCGGGCCCAGCCATCCGGCAGCAAGGCGGTGGCAAAATGCAGATGGGATCCGACCGGCTTCTCCATCGGGCAGGCTCCTCCTCCGATCGATTATGTCTATACATTATCGGGTGTGGGTGCCAGTCTCCTCGCCATTGATCCGCTGGAGTCGGACATGCGCTGCGACAGAGTGTGGACCGATGCGCGCCTCGCCACCATGACAGGTTCGGGGCTCGGGATCGCCGAGGACGGCGTTATCGCTGCGCGCGACGGCCGCATCCTGTTCGCCGGCGCCCATGCCGATGCGCCGCCGTTCGAGGCGGTGGAGACGATGGCCTGCGACGGTCGCTGGATCACGCCCGGGCTGATCGACTGCCATACCCACCTCGTCCATGCCGGCGACCGTGCGCACGAGTTCGAACTGCGGCTGCAGGGCGCCTCCTACGAGGAGATCGCGCGCGCCGGCGGCGGCATCGTCTCGACGATGCAGGCGACGCGTGCAGCAAGCGAAGCGGAGCTGGTGGAGAGCGCGCTTCCCCGTCTCGACGCGCTGATCGCCGAAGGGGTTACCACCGTCGAGATCAAGTCCGGGTACGGGCTGGAGCGCGAGACGGAACTGAAGATGCTCCGCGCGGCGCGGGCGTTGGGTGTGGTCCGCCCGGTAGGTATCACGACGACGTTCCTCGGTGCTCATGCGCTGCCACCCGAGTATGCCAGCGATGCCGACGGCTATGTCGATCTGGTTTGCGACGAGATTCTGCCGTCCGTCGCTGCGTCAGGGCTGGCCGATGCGGTCGACGCCTTCTGCGAAGGGATCGGGTTCACGCCTGCGCAGACGGTCCGCGTGTTCGAAGCTGCGGCCGCGCTCAAGCTGCCGGTGAAGCTGCACGCCGAACAGCTGTCCAACAGCCATGGTGCGGCGCTTGCTGCGCGGCATAAGGCCTTGTCGGCCGATCATCTGGAGCATGCCGATGAGGCTGGGATCGCGGCGATGGCCGATGCCGGCACAGTAGCGACCCTGCTGCCGGGTGCCTTTTACTTCGTCCGAGAAACACAGTTGCCGCCGATCGATCAGCTACGCACGGCAAAGGTACCGATCGCGCTGGCCACGGATTGCAACCCGGGGACGTCGCCGCTGACCTCGCTGCTGCTGGTGCTCAACATGGGCGCGACCCTGTTCCGCCTTACCGTCGAAGAATGCCTGCTCGGCGTAACCCGCAACGCCGCGAACGCGCTGGGGCTCGGCGGCGAGGTCGGCACGCTCGAGGCGGGCAAGAGCTGCGATCTGGCCATATGGAACATCGAGCGCCCGGCCGAGCTCGTCTACCGCATGGGCTTCAACCCGCTTCATGCCCGCGTCTGGAAGGGCAGATGAGCACGATCACGCTCGTTCCCGGCGCGGTGTCGCCCGCCGAATGGCGCAGCGTCTATCGTGGCGCCACGCCTCGGCTCGATCCAGCCTCGGCCCCGATCATCGCAGAGAGCGCCGCAGCGGTGGCGCGCATCCTCGCCAAGGGTCAGCCGGTCTATGGCATCAACACCGGCTTCGGTAAGCTCGCCAGCGTCCGCATCGGCGACGAAGATCTCGCCACGCTCCAACGCAACATCGTGCTGAGCCATGCTGCCGGCACCGGCGCCGCCTCGCCCGTGCCGGTGATCCGGCTGATGATGGCGCTGAAGCTCGCCAGCCTCGCGCAGGGCGCATCGGGGGTCAGGCCGGAAACGGTGGCGCTGCTCGAGGAAATGCTAGCGAAGGGTCTGACGCCGGTCATCCCGGCACAGGGTTCGGTCGGCGCCTCGGGCGATCTTGCGCCGCTGTCGCACATGGCGGCGGCCATGATCGGGGTGGGCGAGATCATCTTCGGGGGCACCGCTATGCCGGCCCCCGACGCGCTCGTCCGCGCCGGGCTCCAGCCGCTCGAACTCGGCCCCAAGGAGGGGTTGGCGCTGCTCAACGGCACGCAATTCTCCTGCGCCAACGCGCTCGCCGGATTGTTCGAGGCCGAGCTGCTATTCCGCTCCGCGCTGATCACCGGTGCGCTTGCCACCGAGGCTGCCAAGGGATCGGACACGCCGTTCGATCCGCGCATCCACGCGCTGCGCCGTCATCGCGGCCAGATTGAGACGGCGGATGCGCTGCGCCTGCTGATGGCAGGATCCGCGATCCGCGCCAGCCATCTCGTCGACGATGTCCGCGTCCAGGATCCCTACTGTCTGCGCTGCCAACCCCAGGTGATGGGTGCTGCGCTCGATGTGCTGCGCCAGGCGGCGACGACGCTAGAGACGGAGGCCAATGGCGTCACCGACAACCCGCTGATCTTCCCGGAGACCGACGAGGCGCTGTCCGGTGGCAACTTCCACGCCGAGCCGGTCGCCTTCGCGGCCGACATGATCGCGCTCGCCGTCTGCGAGATCGGCTCGATCACCGAGCGGCGGATCGCGATGCTGGTTGATCCGGCGCTCTCCGGCCTACCCGCGTTCCTGACGCCCAAGCCGGGGCTCAACTCGGGCTTCATGATCCCGCAGGTGACGGCAGCGGCGCTGGTCTCCGAGAACAAGCAGCGCGCATATCCGGCCAGCGTCGACTCGATTCCGACGTCTGCGAACCAGGAGGATCATGTCTCGATGGCCGCTCATGGCGCGCGGCGACTGCTCGAGATGGCGAGCAACGCGCAGGCGGTCGTCGGGATCGAGCTGCTGGCCGCATGCCAAGGCTGCGACTTCCATGCGCCGCTCGCGTCTAGCGTGGCGCTCGAAGCGGCGCGCGCACGGCTCCGCAGCGAGGTGCCGATGCTCGCCGATGATCGCCACTTCCATCCCGACATCGAGGCCGCCAACGCGATCGTCCGCTCGGGTGCGCTGATCGACGCGGTCGGCCTCGCGCTGCCGGGTGTGGCGTGAGCGAATTCATTGAGATCCATCGCGGCACCGCGCCGCTTGTCGTCGGCTTCCCCCACGCCGGCACCGACATCCCGCCGGAACTGGAAGGCGCGTTCGTGTCGTCCTGGCTGGCGCGCAAGGATGCCGATTGGTGGATCGACCGGCTCTACGCCTTCGCGCGCGATCTCGGGGCGACGACGGTGCGGACGCGACTGTCGCGCAGCGTGATCGACTGCAATCGCGATCCCTCGGGCATCTCGCTCTACCCCGGGCAGACCACCACCGGCCTCTGCCCGACCGAGACGTTCGACGGCGAACCGCTTTATACCGGCGCAGATCCGGATCAGGCGGAGATCGACCGGCGGCGCATCGCCTATTTCGATCCCTATCATACGGCGCTCTCGGCCGAGATCGAGCGCCTGCGCGAAACTCACGACCAGATCGTGCTCTACGATGCCCACTCGATCCGCAGTCGGGTGCCGCGCCTGTTCGAGGGCAGGCTGCCGCAGTTCAACATCGGCACCAATGGCGGCGCGACCTGCAATCCGGCGCTTTCCGAGGCGATAACCGCGATCTGCCACGCCAGCGGCTATGGCTATGTCGTCGATGGTCGCTTCAAAGGCGGCTGGAC
>CAXTBZ010000093.1:0-9535 GCA_964242855.1 uncultured Sphingomonadaceae bacterium | reverse complement strand
TCTTGAGCGTGCCGTCCTTGGCGCGCTTGCCGAAGTCGCCGATCGTCTTCTCGATTCCGGCGACCGACAAATCCTGAGCATCGCGGATCACCGGCACGACCAGTCCGTTCGGCGCCGACACCGCCACCGAGATGTCAGCGTAATCGTGGTAGACAATCTCGTCGCCCTCGATCGAGCCGTTGACCGACGGAATGTCGCGCAGCGCCTGAACTGCCGCTTTCACGAAGAAGCCCATAAAGCCCAGTCGCACGCCATGCTTCTTCTCGAACAGATCCTTGTACTTCGTGCGCGCCGCAATGACCTCGGTCATGTCCACGTCGTTGAACGTGGTGAGCATCGCCGCGGTGTTCTGCGCCTCCTTGAGGCGCTTGGCGACGGTCTGGCGGAGGCGCGTCATGCGCACCCGCTCCTCCTTGCGGCCGCTCGCTGATGTTGTGGCCGGCATGGCGGCCGGCGGCGGCACTGGAGCAGTCGGAGCCTTGGCGGTGGCAGCCGCGCCTTCGATGTCGGTGCGAGTGACACGGCCATCCTTGCCGCTCCCTGACACATTCGCGGGATCGACCCCGGTCTCACCCGCCGCGCGCTTGGCTGACGGCGAGAGCACATCGCTCGTCCGGCCGGGTTCGGCCGGAGCCTGCTGACCGGCGGTCGCAGCGGGCGACTCCTGCTTCGGCGCCTCGGCTGCGGGTGCGGGAGAAACGGGCGCCGCAGCGGCACCCCCCTCCTCCACGGTTGCGATCACCGCGCCGACGTTCACCGTGTCGCCTTCGCCCACCGTCAGCGCGCCGATCGTCCCCGCCACGGGCGACGGCACTTCGACAGCAACCTTGTCGGTCTCGAGGCTGGCGATCGGTTCATCCACCTTCACGGGGTCGCCGACCTTCTTGAGCCACTGGCCCAGCGTCGCCTCGGTGATCGACTCGCCGAGTGTCGGCACCTTCACTTCGGTGGTCATGCGTGTGTCCTGCTTGTCTGCATCTGGCTCAGGCGGCCTTGGCCGACGAGGGGGCTTGTAGGGAGTGGCCGAGGGCCTCGGCAGTAAGCGCCTTCTGCTCGGCGACATGGCGTTTCGCCGAGCCAGTGGCCGTCGATGCCGACGCCTTGCGGCCAGCATAGACCGGGCGCTTGGGCTGCACGCCGGCGTCGATCAGGCATTGCTCGATACGATCCTCAACGAAGAACCAGCTGCCCTGGTTCTTCGGCTCCTCCTGTGCCCACAAGACCGCTTCGACATTGGTATAGGCCTTGAGCTGCTCGACGATCACCTCGCTCGGGAAGGGATAGAGCTGCTCGACACGCAGGATTGCGGTGTCGGCAGTCTCGGCCTCGTCGCGCGCATCCATCAGGTCGTAGGCGACCTTACCGGTGCACAGCACGAGGCGACGCACGTCCCGGTCGGCAGGCGCCTTGGGATCGAACAGGACGCGGTGGAAGCGGCTGTCGCCGGTGAAGTCCTCGATCTTCGACACCGCCGCCTTGTGCCGCAGCAGCGATTTGGGCGTCATGATCACCAGGGGCTTGCGGAACTCGCGGGTCATCTGGCGGCGCAGGACGTGGAAGTAGCTGGCCGGCGTCGTGCAGTTGGCGACCTGGATATTGTCCTCGGCACAGAGCTGGAGATATCGCTCCAGTCGTGCGGACGAATGCTCCGGCCCCTGCCCTTCGTAGCCATGCGGCAGCAGCAGCACGAGGCCGTTGGCGCGCAGCCACTTGCTCTCGGACGATGAGATGAACTGGTCCATGATGACCTGGGCGGTGTTGGCGAAATCGCCGAACTGCGCCTCCCACATCACAAGCGTCTTGGGCGCCGCGCTCGCATAGCCGTATTCGAAGCCGAGCACGCCATATTCGGAGAGCGGGCTATCGAGCACCTGGAAGCCGCGATCGACGGTCGAGAGCGGGAAGTATTTATGCCCGTCCTGCTGGTCAGTCCACGCCGCGTGGCGTTGCGAAAAGGTGCCGCGGCCTGAGTCCTGGCCCGACAACCGCACGCCAAAACCATCCTGCAGGAGCGTGCCGAACGCCAGCGCTTCGCCGGTAGCCCAGTCGAAGCCTTCGCCGGTCGCAAACATCTGCTTCTTGGCTTCGAGGATGCGCAGCAACGTCTTGTGCGCGGTGAAGCCTTCAGGCGCCTCGGTCAGCACCGGCACCAGCGCATCAATCTGATCGCGCGACACGGCGGTGTCGCCGGCCCGGCGGCCCTGATCGCGCGCGGTCGAAAGCCCGGCCCAATCACCCTCGAACCAGTCCGCCTTGTTGACCTTGTAGCTCTTGCCTGCCTCGAACTCTTCCTCGAGCCCGGCGACGATGCGAGCCTCCTCGGCCGCGATCCACGCGTCGTCGACCACACCCTGCGCCTTCAGCCGCTCGGCGTAAATCGCAGAGACCGGCGGATGCTTGCGGATCTCGTCGTACATCAACGGCTGGGTGAAGCCCGGCTCGTCGCCCTCATTGTGGCCGAAGCGGCGATAGCACCACATGTCGATCACGACGTCGCGCTTGAAGGTCATGCGAAAGTCGGTGGCGAGCTTGGCCGCGAAGGTCACCGCCTCGGGATCGTCGCCGTTCACATGCAGGATCGGCGCCTGCACCATCTTGGCGATGTCCGTCGGGTACGGCGAGGATCGCGCGAACTGCGGGCTGGTGGTGAAGCCGATCTGGTTGTTCACGACGAAGTGGATGGTGCCGCCGGTCGAGTAGCCGCGCAGCCCGGAAAAGCCGAAGCACTCCATGATAACACCCTGCCCGGCAAAGGCGGCGTCACCGTGCATCAGGATCGGCAGCACCTTGGTGCGCTCATTATCCTGGAGCTTGGTCTGCTTGGCGCGCGCTTTGCCCAGCACCACCGGGTCCACCGCCTCGAGATGCGAGGGGTTGGCGGCAAGCGACATGTGGACCTTGATCCCATCAAACTCGCGGTCGGTCGAAGTGCCGAGATGGTACTTCACGTCGCCAGAACCGCCGACATCGTCCGGGTTGGCCGACCCGCCGGCAAACTCGCTGAATACCGCGCGATAGGGCTTGCCCATCACGTTGACGAGCACGTTCAGCCGCCCGCGATGAGGCATACCGATCTCGATCGCCTCGACGCCCGCCGAGCCGCCATATTTGATCACCGCTTCCAACGCCGGCAACGCGCTTTCGCCGCCGTCCAGACCGAAGCGCTTGGTGCCGACATATTTCCGCCCAAGGAATTTCTCGTACTGCTCGCCCTGGATGACCTTGAACAGGATCGCCTTTTTGCCCTCGGGCGAAAAGGTGATCTCCTTGTCGCGCCCTTCCATCCGCTCCTGGAGGAAGCGACGCTCGTCGACATCGCCGATGTGCATGTATTCGAGGCCGACATGGCCGCAATAATTGCGGCGCAGGATGTCGACCAGCTCGCGGATCGTCGCTCGCTGAAGCCCGAGCGTTCCGCCGATGTAAACCTCACGATCCAGGTCTGCGTCAGTGAAGCCGTGGAAGGCGGGCGTCAGATCGGCCGGCAGATCGCGCTTCATCAGCCCGAGCGGATCCAAATCGGCAGCAAGGTGACCACGCACGCGGAAGGTGCGGATCAGCATCATCGCCCGAATCGAGTCGAGCGCGGCTGCTTCGACGGACGCGCTGTCAACGACGGCCGCAGGCGCTTCCTCAGCCCGAGGCGCAGCCTTGACGACGGCGTTGGCCTTGGCGGGCTTGGGCGCCGGCTGCATCTGGGTCGGATCAAGCGCCGCGGTGAGCTGGTCGGTATCGGTCGGCGGCCAGTTCGGACGCGACCAGCTCGCCCCGGAGACTGCCTGGGCTACCGAGCGGAAATAGTCGCCCCAAGTCGGATCGACCGAGGTCTCGTCGCGCTGCCAACGCCGATACAGGTCTTCGACGAACGCGGGGCTGGCGCCTGCGAAATCGATATCCTGGCCCTCGTAACCCATCTCATCGTCCTCGCACGCCCGGGCGATGACGCTTGGTACCCGGGCTCTATCGTCTCAGCGTCGGCGCCATGTCGGCGCCTTATGGTTAATCACCCCTTAAGCAGCGCAGACAGCGTCGTGCCGAGTTCGCTCGGGCTTGCCGCCACCTTGATGCCCGCGCTTTCCATCGCCGCGATCTTGTCATCTGCGCCGCCCTGGCCGCCGCTCACGATCGCGCCCGCATGACCCATGCGGCGACCCGGAGGCGCGGTGCGACCAGCGATGAAGCCGACCATCGGCTTGCTGCGGCCCTTCTTTGCCTCGTCCTTCAGGAACTGCGCCGCTTCCTCCTCGGCCGAACCGCCGATCTCGCCGATCATGATGATCGACTTGGTCGCCTCGTCGGCAAGATAGAGCTCCAACACATCGATGAAATTGGTGCCGTTGACCGGATCGCCGCCGATACCGACGGCGCTGGTCTGGCCCAAGCCTTCGTTGGTGGTCTGAAACACGGCTTCATAGGTAAGCGTCCCCGAGCGCGAGACAACGCCCACCGACCCCTTGGAGAAGATGCTGCCCGGCATGATGCCGATCTTGCACTCGCCCGGCGTCATCACGCCCGGGCAGTTGGGCCCGATCAGCCGCGACTTGGAGCCGGTCAGCGCGCGCTTGACCTTGACCATGTCGAGCACCGGAATGCCCTCGGTGATGCACACGATCAGCGGCACCTGCGCATCGATCGCCTCGAGGATCGAATCGGCGGCGAAGGGCGGCGGAACATAGATCACGCTCGCATCGGCGCCGGTGGCGGCAACGGCCTCGGCCACGGTGTCGAAGTTGGGCAGGCCCAACTCCTCGTGCATCGTCCCGCCTTTGCCGGGCGTGACCCCGCCGACCATCTTGGTGCCGTAATCCAGCGCCGCCTTGGTGTGGAAGGTGCCGGTCTTGCCGGTCATCCCCTGGGTGATGACCTTGGTGTTCGCATTGACGAGGATCGACATCGGCCGCTTGCTTCCTTGCTATTCTAACGCATGGATATGAGTTCGATGGATCAGTTCAGCGAACCGTCGATGCCCTTGCAGGCCTCCAGCAGTTCCTTCACCGCATCGACCGAGACGGTGAGATTGGCCTTGGCTTCCTCATCCAGCTTGATCTCGACGATCTTCTCGACGCCGCCCGCGCCAATCACTACCGGCACGCCGACATAGAGATCGCTCACGCCATATTCGCCGCTGACATAGGCGGCGGCGGGCAACACGCGCTTCTGGTCGTAAAGATAGGCTTCGGCCATCGCGATGCCGCTCGTCGCCGGTGCGTAATAGGCGCTGCCGGTCTTGAGCAGGGCGACGATCTCGCCGCCGCCGCCGCGCGTGCGCTTGATGATCGCGTCGATCTTCTCCTGCGTCGAGCGGCCCATCTTGATCAGATCGGGAACGGGGATGCCCGAGACGGTCGAATATTCGATCACCGGCACCATCGTGTCGCCATGGCCGCCGAGCACGAAGCTGGTGACGTCCTTGACTGAAACCTTGAACTCGTCCGCCAGGAAGTGGCTGAACCGCGCGCTGTCGAGCACGCCCGCCATGCCGACAACCTTGTGATGCGGCAGACCCGAGAACTCGCGCAACGCCCACACCATCGCGTCGAGTGGGTTGGTAATGCAAATCACGAACGCGTCTGGCGCATTGGCCTTGATCCCCTCGCCGACCGCCTTCATCACCTTCAAGTTGATGCCGAGCAGATCGTCACGGCTCATCCCCGGCTTGCGGGCTATACCGGCGGTGACGATGATGACGTCGGCGCCGGCGATGTCGGCATAGTCGTTCGAGCCTATGATCGTCGCGTCGAAGCCCTCGACAGCACCGCACTGGCTGAGATCGAGCGCCTTGCCCTGCGGCACGCCCTCGACAACGTCGAACAAGACAATGTCGCCGAGCCCCTTGAGGGCGGCGAGGTGCGCGAGCGTGCCGCCGATATTGCCGGCGCCGATCAGCGCGATCTTCTTGCGTGCCATTAAGCCTCCACGGGGTCAGTGGCGGGGCCGCGCGAGAACCGGCGGCCAGCCGGAAAAGCGCGGCCCGCTTAGACCGACCAAGGCGCGGGGGCAACCGCGATGACAGCCTTTTCCCGGACTTTATTGGCCGCGCCGCGAACCGCACCTCCAGCGAAGGTCACACCACACCGTGGCCCTTCGCCAGATACTCGGCAGAACGCATCTCCATAAGGCGGCTTACCGTGCGTTCGAACTCGAAGGCATCGTCGCCACCTTCGTAGAGATGCTCTGGCTCGGCATCGGCGGCGGCGAGCAGCTTGACGCCATGTTCGTAGAGCGTGTCGACCAGCAGCTTGAAGCGCGCCGCTTCGTTGCGCCGATCGGCATCGAACACCGGCACGCCGACGATAATAACGGTGTGATAGCGTCGCGCAATCGCCAGATAGTCCGGCACGCCGCGCGGCTCGCGACACAAGCGTGAATAGGAGAAGACGGCGACGCCCTTCAGGCTTTTGGGCACGTGAAGCGTGCGCCCGCCGGGCACCGCAATGTTCTCCGCCGGCACATGCTCGCGGTCCTCCACCGGGAAGTCGGTAAGACGGAAGAAAGCGCGACTCAGCGCGTCGGTCGCCGCCTTGCCGTTGGGCACGTACCAGGTGGGGAAGCCGGCGAGCCGCGCGAGGCGATAGTCGGTCGGTCCGTCGAGCGGCACCACATCGAGCCTCTCCTTGAGCAGGCTGATGAAGGGCACAAAATGCTCTCGGTTGAGGCCGTTCAGGTAAAGCTGATCGGGCGCCCGGTTCGACGTGGTCACGATCGTCACGTCGTGGCTCATGATCCGCGTGAACAGCCGCGAGAGGATCATCGCGTCGGCGGAATTTGTGGCGATCATCTCGTCGGAGGCGAGCAGCGGCGCTTCTCCAGCGATCGCGTCGGCGACCGGCATCACCGGATCGGGCACTTCGCGCGATCGTTCGACCCGCAGCCGCTCGTGCACCTCCTGCATGAACTCGTGGAAGTGGACGCGGCGCTTCGCTGGCATGTCGACGCACGAGAAGAACAGGTCCATCAGCATCGACTTGCCGCGTCCAACCCCGCCGTAAAGGTAGAGGCCGCGGACCGGCTCCGGCCGTTTGCGGAGCGTTCGCCACAGGATCGACCCGCGTTTCGGTGCTTGCTCCAGGGCAACGGCGCACGCTTCGAGCCGTTCGGCAATCTGGCGCTGAGACGTATCGGGGCGTAGCTCGCCAGCCGCGACCAGTGCATCGTAGCGGACGAGGACCTTCGGCAACGCTCAGCCCGCTGGTCGGGAAAGCTTGCGCAGCGTGGCTTGGTAGGTGAGCAGCAGCTCGTCGCCCTGCTCCAGCGTGCCGCGCAGGAACAGCAGCTTGCCCGTCTCACGCACGATCTCAACCACGCAATCGAGCGGCTCGGTCACGCGGCCGGGCGCAAGGAACTGGGTAGAAACACCCAGCGTGACCGCGCCGGCGACCTCGATGATACGAAGCATGCGGGGCGCAACGAAGAGCGCCTGATCGAGGAAGGACAGCATGAAGCCACCATGGATCCTGCCGTTGACGTTGGCCGCGCGTGCGCCAGTCTGGATGCGGACGCGCGCCAAGCGCTCACCTTCCGGGCGGCACAGCATGCGCCCATAGCCGGCGTTGTGCCCGTCTCCGCCGAAAATGACGCCGAAGAATCCGTCAGCATCCGGTCCATCGAGCGTAGGGCCCAAAGCAGCCACGTCGCTCACCGGATCAGACCGTACGCTCGACCTGCATCTTCTTGATCTCCGCGATCGCCTTGGCCGGGTTGAGACCCTTGGGGCATACGTTCGCACAGTTCATGATCGTATGGCAGCGGTAGAGGCGAAACGGATCCTCGAGCTCGTCGAGCCGCTCGCCGGTCATCTCGTCGCGGCTGTCGGCAATCCAGCGATAGGCCTGGAGCAGTATTGCCGGGCCGAGGAAGCGGTCTGAATTCCACCAATAGCTCGGGCACGACGTCGAGCAGCAGGCGCACAAGATGCACTCGTACAGGCCATCGAGCTGCTCGCGCTGCTCGGGGCTCTGGAGGCGCTCTTTGCCGGCCGGCGCGGGCGTAACCGTCTGCAGCCACGGCTTGATCGAGGCGTATTGCGCGTAGAAGTGGGTAAGATCGGGGACGAGATCCTTGACCACGTCTTGATGCGGCAGCGGGGTGATCTGCAGCTCGCCCTTGGCCGATCCGCACTCCTCGATCGCAGTGGTGCAAGCGAGCCCGTTCTTGCCGTCCATGTTCATCGCACACGAACCGCAGATGCCTTCGCGGCATGACCGGCGGAAGGTTAACGTGGGATCGAGTTCGTTCTTGATCTTGATCAGCGCGTCGAGAACCATCGGTCCGGTGTCGTCGAGATCAAGCTCGTAACGGTCATAACGCGGGTTCTGACCGCTATCGGGATCGTAGCGATAGACCTTGAACGTGCGCTTCCTGTCACCCGCCGACGTCGACCGGTAGGTCTGCCCTTTGGCCTTGATCTTCGAGTTGGCGGGAAGTGCGAATTCGGCCATTCTTCTGTCCTCAGGCGTCCGTGTCGATCAGGCCTAGCCGGCTGTTGATCCGCGCCGGTGCGGCCTCCATCCGATCCTGCCGAACATGCATGTGCACGATTGCTTCGTCTTGGCGAACGCCATCCTTTTTGATCGCGATATGATCGGAAGTAAGATTGTCCAGGCGTTCCCGAATGTCATTCACCTTGCGATCCACGGTAGCCAGCCGAAACTGGATGTCCTTGAGGATCGAGAGGATGAGGTTTTCGGTCTCGTCGGTCATCAGTAAACCCGCGCCTTGGGTTTGATGTATTCCACGTCGTCGGTGAGCGTATATTCGTGCACCGGGCGGTAATCGATCTTGACGAGGCCGTCGCCATGCCCAGCCGGATCGAACCAGGTGATGGTGTGCTTCATCCACTCGTCGTCGTTCCGCTTGGGAAAGTCCTCGTGCATATGCGCGCCGCGACTTTCCTTGCGGTTGGCCGCCGCGTGCATCGTCACCACCGCCTGAGGCAGCATATTGTCGAGCTCCAGCGTCTCGACAAGATCGGTGTTCCAGATCAGCGAGCGATCGGCCACCGAAACGTCGGCCAGTTGCGCGAACACGGCATCGATCTTGTGCTTGCCGTCTTCGAGCAGCGCGGTGTCGCGGAACACCGCGGCATGCTTCTGCATGGTGCGCTGCATCTCGAGGCGGATTGCGGCAGTTTTGGTCGAACCCGAGGCATTGCGGTAGTGATCGAGCCGCGCCAGCGCTTTATCGTCTGCCGCGGTCACGACCGGGCCATGCTTGGTCATCGGCTGGATCAGCTCGGCAATCCGAAACCCGGTGGCGCGGCCGAACACCACGAGATCGATCAGCGAGTTGGAACCCAAACGGTTGGCACCATGCACTGAAACGCACGCTGCCTCGCCGACTGCGAAAAGGCCGGGGACGACAGCATCGGGATCGCCATTCTTCAGCGTCACGACCTCGCCATGATAGTTACAGGGGATGCCGCCCATATTGTAGTGCACCGTCGGTGTGACCGGCAGGGGCTGGCGGGTGAGGTCCACGCCCGCGAAGATCTTGCCGGTCTCGGTGATGCCGGGCAGCCGCTCGTGCAGCACCTTGG
>CAXTBZ010000092.1:0-9754 GCA_964242855.1 uncultured Sphingomonadaceae bacterium | reverse complement strand
TGTTGTCGATCAGCGTCAGCCTCGTTGCCGTGTTCATCCCGCTGCTGTTCATGGGCGGCATCGTTGGGCGATTGTTCCGCGAGTTTGCGGTGACGCTGTCGGTCGCGGTGATGATCAGCCTTGTCTTGTCGCTGACGATGACGCCGATGCTCTGTGCCTGGTTCCTGCGACCCGGCGCGCACAAGCAGCCCGGCCGGGTGTCCCGCGCGCTGGAGCGCGGTTACGGCTTCGCCGAACGCTGCTACGCTGCCAGCCTGGACTGGGCGCTTGCGATGAAGCCGCTGGTGCTGCTGCTGCTCGCCGCGATCATCGGGCTGACTGTCTACCTTTACATCGTCGTGCCCAAAGGCTTCTTCCCGCAGCAACAATCGCCGCTGCTGATGGCAGGCGTGCGCGCGGACGAGAGCGTTTCCTTCCAATCGATGCAGGGCAAGCTCCAGCAGGTCGTCGGGATCATCAAGAAGGATCGCGCGGTGCAGAGCGTCGTCGGCTTCACCGGCGGCAGCCGGGCGGGCGGCGCCTTCATCATGATTGCGCTGAAGCCGGTGGGCGAACGTCACGGCCTGACCAGCGCCGACGTAATCCAGCGCCTCCAGGGCAAGCTCCAGCCGGTCAGCGGCATCCGGCTCTTCCTCAATCCCGTGCAGGATTTGCGGATCGGCGGACGCCAGGGTAACTCAACCTACCAGTACACGCTGATGGCGGACAGCAGCACCGACCTCGAGACTTGGTCGGCAAAGCTCACCAAGGCGCTGGAGAACAGCCGGGTCGTCACCAACGTCGACAGCGACCTTGCGGAAAACGGCGTCGAGAGCTTCGTCACCATCGACAAGGATGCGGCTGCCCGCGTTGGCATTTCGCCTCGTGACGTGGACAACGCGCTGTACGACGCCTTCGGGCAGCGCAGCGCGGCGACGATCTACGAGGACATCAACCAGTACAGCGTCATCCTCGGCTGGCGGCAGGAGGCCACCACGGGGCCGCAGGCACTGCCCGACGTCCGGGTGCCGGCAAACGCGGTTGCGGCCGACGCGGCGGCGCAAGCCGCGAATACCAGCGCCTCCGGTAGCGCGAGCGGCGTAGTTAGTCCGCTAGCGACCCAGGGCGCGGGCGAAGGCGCCGGCACGGCCAGTGCTACAGGCACCGTATCAGGCGCCTCTTCGTCTGCCACCCAGACCAGCAGCTCGGGTCAGGGCAGCGCCAGCGTCGCCGCCATCCCCACCAACCCGGCGCTGCGCGATCCCTCGACCGGCTCCGCCCTCTCCACAACCGCACACCAGATGGTCCCATTGCCGAGCATCGCCAACTTCAGCCAGGCACCGACTGCGGCGAGCGTCAACCATGAGGGCACCGAGGTCGCCGCGACGATCTCCTTCGATCTGCAGCCCGGCAAGGCGCTCTCCGATGCACAGACCGAAATCGCTGGAGCGGAGGCCAGTATAGGACTGCCCAACAACATACACGGTACCTTTGCCGGCACCGCGCAGGCCTTCCAGCAGAGCCAGGGATCGCAGCCGCTGCTGATCCTGGCGGCGCTGGTGACGATCTACATCGTGCTCGGCATCCTCTACGAGAGCCTGATCCATCCGCTGACCGTGCTGTCGACCCTGCCGGCGGCAGGCGTCGGCGCGGTGCTGGCGCTGATGCTGTTCGGCATGGATTTCTCGATCATCGCGCTGATCGGCGTTTTCTTGCTGCTTGGTATCGTCAAGAAAAATGCAATTCTGATCATCGATTTTGCGCTGGAGGCGCAGCGCAGCCGCGGGTTTACCGCCGAGCAGGCCGCCCGCGAGGCGTCGCTGTTGCGCTTCCGCCCAATTCTGATGACCACCCTGGCGGCGGCGCTCGGCGCGCTGCCGCTGGCGATCGGCTTTGGCGAGGGTGCCGAGCTGCGCCGCCCGCTTGGCATCGCCATCGTCGGCGGGCTGATCGCCAGCCAGCTGCTGACCCTCATCACCACGCCCGTCGTCTATGTCTGCCTCGATCGCCTCACGAGTCGCCGCGCGCGCCGCTCGCCCGTCCGCCTGCAAGAGCAACCCGCATGATTATGAAGCCGCTTCCCCTCTTCGCGCTGGCGCTGCTCGCCGGCTGCTCGCTCGCGCCGCGCTACAATCGCCCGGCGCTTGCTACGCCGGCGCAATGGAAGCCGGTGGAGGGCTGGCAGCCGGCCATTCCCTCGGACGATCTTCCACGTGCCGACTGGTGGACCGCCTTCGGCGACGCGACGCTCGATGATCTCGTCGCTCGTGCCGACGCCCACAACCAGACCCTCGCGCAAGCGGCAGCGACCTATCGCCAGGCCGTCGCCACCACGCGCGAGGCCCGGGCGAGCCTGTTCCCGACGGTCAGCGCCAATGGCTCGGTGACGCACAGCCACTCGGGGTCGGGGCGGGTGATCAACGGCGATACGATCACCACCGGCACGACCTCGGGAACCGGGACCGGCACGACTACCGGCGGAACGACCACCGGCGGGACCACCACCGGCACCGGCACGATCAGCAGCGGCAGCAGCTCGACCAACTATCGGCTCGAACTGGAGGCGAGCTGGCAACCCGATCTGTTCGGCGGGACGCTCAACACCGTGCGCGGCGCGCACTTCACCGAGCAGGCGCGGCTCGCCGACCTCGCCAATGCGCGGCTCGCGCTTCAGGGCGAGCTGGTCACCGACTATTTGTCGCTGCGGGGCGCCGATGCGCAGATCGCGACGCTGAGCGCGACCGCGCAGGCCTATCAACGCGCGCTCCAGATCGCGACCAATCGCTATAATGTGGGCATTGCCGCGCATACCGACGTCTATCAGGCGCAGTCGCAACTCGCGTCCGCGCAGTCCGACCTTGAAGGCGAGGTGCGGACCCGCGCACAGTATGAGGATGCGATCGCGGTGCTGGTTGGCGAGAACCCGGCGGCGTTCATCCTGCCTGCGATCGGCGCGGGCTGGCAGCCGGTGACGCCGGACGTGCCGCTGGCGCTGCCCTCCACGCTGGTCGAGCGGCGGCCCGATGTTGCGTCGGCAGAGCGGGCGGTCGCGTCGGCGAACGCGCAAATTGGCGTCGAGCGTGCCGCGTTCTTCCCTACGGTGTCGCTGAGCGGCAGCGGTGGGTTCGAGAATGATGCATTATCCGGCCTGTTCGCGTCCGGCGCCACGCTCTGGTCGCTGGGGGCCCAGGTCGCCGAGACACTGCTCGATTTTGGCGCGCGATCGGCGCGGGTGCGGGAGGCGCGCGCCGCTTACGATGCCCAGGTCGCCAACTATCGTCAGGTGACCCTCACCGCCTTCCAGGACGTGCAGGACGATCTCGTCGCCGCCCGCATCCTCGCGCGTCAGGAGGCGCTGCTGCGCGTCGCCTCAACCGCCGCCGACAAGACCGAAGCCTCGCTCCTCGAGCAATACAAGGCCGGTACCATCGTATACACCGATGTCGTGTCTGCTCAGGCCACCGCACTGGCGGATCGGCGTGCGCTGATCCAGGGGCAGCTTGACCGCCAGAATGCGGCGGTAGCGCTCGTCCAGGCGCTCGGCGGCGGCTGGCAGCAGATCAATCTCACCAATGGGGCGGAGGCGGGGCGAGCGAACTTGGTGAAGCAGGCTCAGAAATGATCGATCAGGCGCGGCGATCATGCTCAAGCTGAAGGCGCAGATCCTGTGCGGGGACGAGATCGCGATGGGACCGGGCAAGGCCACGTTGCTGGATGCGATCGCGCGTGAGGGATCGATCACGGCGGCGGGAAAGGCGATGGGGATGAGCTATCGTCGCGCCTGGCTGCTGGTCGATGCGATGAACCGTTGCTGGTCTGAACCGCTTGTCGAGACGGCGGCGGGCGGCGCAAACGGCGGCGGGACGCGCTTGACCAGTGCGGGGCGGGCCGTCCTTGCCGAATATCGGGCTCTGGAAGCCGCGATCGCGGACGCATCCCGTGTTCGAGACATCACATTGTCCGGATCGCTGCGCTCACACCCGCTCCCGTCAGGACGCTGATCTCGATCGTTGCGCCGACCGCCATATCCCGCCATGCATGACGCGAACCCCTCCCGGAGCCCCGTCATGCGCGCACCGATCCGTCTGCTTCTCTCCGCCCTCGCCACCTTTTCTCTCGCTTCGTTGGCACCCGCCAAGCCGCCGCTGGTGCTCGCCGCCGCAAGCCTGCAGGAGTCGCTGTCCGCCGTCGCCGATGCATGGGCGGCCAAGCATCACGAGCGGCCGGTGATCTCGTTCGCCGCTTCCTCCGCGCTCGCCAAGCAGATCGACGCCGGAGCGCCGGCAGACATCTTCATTTCGGCCGACGAGCCGTGGATGAACGATGTCCAGAAGAACGGGCTGGTCGCGCCCGGCACGCGCGTATCTTTCCTCGCCAACAAGCTGGTGCTGATCGCACCGGCGACCAGCAAGGGCACCATCACGATCAAGCCAGGCTTCCCGCTGGCGAAGGCGCTCGGTGAGGGCAAGCTGGCGATGGCCGACCCCGGTGCGGTGCCCGCCGGCAGGTACGGCAAGGCCTCGCTCACTGCACTCGGCGTCTGGCCCGCAGTCAAGGACAAGGTGGTGAGCGGCGATAGCGTGCGTTCGGCCATGGCGTTTGTCGAACGCGGCGAGGCGCCGTACGGCATCGTCTATGCCACAGATGCGCTGGCGTCCAAAGCGGTGCGCGTGGTCGGGATATTCCCGGATGCGAGCCACCCGCCGATCACTTACCCAATCGCGCGGCTGAGCGCGTCCACCAGCCGCGATGCCGAGCAATTCCGCTTGTTCGTGATCTCGGCACGAGGCCGCGCGATCTTCCGGAAGTACGGTTTCCTGGCGTCCTTTCCGTCAGCCAACTGACACAGTGCTGCTTTCACCCGACGAGTGGGAGATCGTCGTTCTTTCGCTGAAGGTGTCGATCGTTGCGGTGGCGTTGACGATGCCGGTGGCGTTCGCGCTTGCCTATCTACTGGCGCGCGCGCGGTTCCCCGGCAAGATCCTCCTCGACGCGATCGTACATCTGCCGCTGGTCTTGCCGCCGGTTGTGACTGGGTGGCTGCTGCTGATCGGCTTCGGGCTGCGCGGACCTTTCGGCGCTTTCCTGCACGACTGGTTCGGCCTGACCCTCATCTTCCGGTGGACCGGTGCCGCGCTCGCCGCCGCGATCATGGCGTTGCCGCTGATGGTGCGCGCGATGCGGCTTTCGATCGAAGCGGTCGATCGCCGCCTGGAGGGCGCAGCACGGACCCTCGGCGCGTCGAAGTGGCGCGTGTTTTGCACCATCACGGTGCCGCTCGCCTTGCCCGGCATCGTCGCTGGCGCGGTGCTCGGCTTCGCGCGATCGATCGGCGAATTCGGCGCCACGATCACCTTCGTCTCCAACATCCCGGGCGAGACGCGGACGCTGCCGATCGCGATCTATTCGGCGTTGCAGCTACCCGACGGCAACGCCGAGGTGACGCGGCTGGCGATCATGTCGGTAGTGCTGTCAGTGAGCGCGCTGGTCGCATCGGAGGCGCTGTCGCGGCGCGCCGGTGCCGGACGGGGCAGCCATGTCCTTTGACATCGACGTTCGCCGCCGGATGGGACCGGACGCCGAGGTGGTCGCGCGCTTCACCAGCGGCCCGGGGTTGACCGCGCTGTTCGGGCCTTCCGGCGTTGGCAAGACGAGCGTGCTGGCGATGGTGGCGGGTCTGCTGAAGCCTGACGCGGGTCACATCCGGGTCAATGGCGAGACGCTGTTCGATGGCACTATCGACATAGCCGCCGAACGCCGCGCGGCAGGCTATGTATTTCAGGACGCAAGGCTGTTCCCGCACTACCGCGTGCGCGGCAACCTGCTCTACGGCGCCCGCCGCGCAGGCGGAAAGGGCATGGGCCTTGATGAAGTCGTCGCCTTCCTCGGCATCGGACACTTGCTCGATCGGCGTCCACGCACCCTGTCCGGCGGGGAGGCGCAACGGGTCGCGATCGGCCGCGCATTGCTTTCCGGCCCGCGTTTCCTGCTGATGGACGAGCCGCTCGCCTCTCTTGATCGTGCTCGCCGCGAGGAGATCACCGGCCTGATCGAGCGTGTCCGTGACGAACTCCGCCTGCCGATCCTCTACGTCAGCCACGACCGCAGCGAGGTCGATCGCCTCGCTGCGACTGTGGTGGAGATGGGTTAGCGCGCGCCCTGGCCGAACAGGATCTTCTTTTCGTCGTCCGACATCGGGGCAGGTTGGGGGTTGATCGTCTCGGCAAGCGCGTAAGCCCGCCGCGTCGCCGGTCGTTCGGCGATCGTCTCGAACCAGCGCGCGAGATTGGGAAAATCGCGCAGGTCCTGGCCCTGCCGCTCGTGTGGTACGATCCAAGGGTAGCTCGCCATATCGGCGATCGAATAGGTGTCGCCCGCCAGGAACGGGCGATCGGCCAGCCGCTTGTCCATCACGCCGTAGAGCCGCGCCGTCTCGCGCACGTAGCGGTCGATCGCATACGGGATCTTCTCGGGTGCATAGCCGCTGAAATGGTGGTTCTGGCCCGCCATCGGGCCAAGCCCGCTCATCTGCCAGAACAGCCACTGGAGCACCTCGGCGCGACCGTGGACGTCGCCCGGGATGAAGCGATCGATCTTGTCGGCAAGGTAGAGCAGGATCGCTCCACTTTCGAACAGCGCGACTGGCGCGCCGCCGCCCTCAGGTTCCTTGTCGATGATCGCAGGAATGCGGTTGTTGGGCGCGATCGACAGGAACTCGGCTGCGAACTGCTCGCCCTTGCCGATGTTCACGAGATGGATCTTGTAGGGCAGACCCGCCTCTTCGAGGAGGAGCGTCACCTTGTGGCCGTTGGGCGTGGTCCAGTAGTATAGATCGATCATCCGATCGCTCCCGAAATGCTTCGCTGGCGGCCACATGGGGAAGAGCATGCGCATCCGCCAGCCCAACGATGGAGCTTTCGGATAAGCGGTTCACCGCACGCGACGGTGCCGCTATGCCAGCCCCAGTCAACCGGCAGGGGACGATGATGGACGAGACGCTCCGCTTATCCGCGCTGAGCTACCACCGCGAGCCGCGACCGGGTAAGCTTTCGATCGAAGCGACCAAACGGATGGAGACGCAGCGCGATCTTGCGCTGGCCTATTCCCCGGGCGTCGCCGCGCCCTGCCTCGAGATCGCCGCCGACCCTGACAAGGCGCGCGACTATACCGCGCGTGGCAACCTGGTCGCAGTAATCTCGAACGGCACGGCCGTGCTCGGCCTTGGCAACATCGGCGCGCTGGCATCCAAGCCGGTGATGGAAGGCAAGGCCGTGCTCTTCAAGAAGTTCGCAGGCATCGACGTTTTCGACATCGAGGTCGCCGAGACCGATATTGACCGCTTCGTCGACGTCGTGGCGGCGCTCGAGCCGACGTTCGGCGCGATCAACCTCGAAGACATCAAGGCACCTGAATGCTTCGAGATCGAGGCGAAGCTGCGCGAACGAATGAACATCCCGGTCTTCCACGACGATCAGCACGGCACCGCGATCGTCTGCGCAGCGGCGGTGCGCAACGGATTGCTGCTGCAGGGCAAGAAACTCGCCGATGTGAAGCTGGTCACGTCGGGGGCGGGTGCCGCGGCACTGACGTGTGTTCGCCTGCTGATCAAGATGGGCCTGCCGCAGGACAATGTGACGCTGACCGACATCAAGGGCGTCGTCCACGCCGGGCGCGAAGGTCTGACCCCGGAGCTCGAACCCTTCGCGCGCCACACTGATGCGCGGACGCTGGGCGATGTGCTGAGCGGAGCCGACCTGTTCCTCGGCCTCTCCGCGCCCGGCGTGCTGAAGGAGGAGTGGCTGCCGCTGTTCGCCGATAAGCCGCTGATCCTGGCGCTCGCCAATCCCGAGCCCGAAGTGCTGCCCGAGATCGTCCTGCGCGTCCGCCCCGATGCGATTGTCGCGACGGGGCGGTCGGATTACCCGAACCAGGTCAACAACGTGCTGTGCTTCCCGTTCATCTTCCGCGGCGCATTGGATTGCGGCGCAACCGAGATCAACGCCGAGATGGAACTCGCCGCGGTTGAGGCGATCGCCGAACTCGCCCGGATCGAGCCGGACGAGACGGTTGCCCGCGCCTATGGCGGTACGCAGATGCTGTTCGGGCGCGAATACATCATTCCCAAGCCCTTCGATCCGCGCCTGGCATTGCTCGTCGCGCCGGCGGTTGCACGCGCTGCGATGGCGAGCGGCATCGCGAAGCATCCGATCGACGACTTCGTCGCCTATGCCAACCGGCTCCAGCGTTTCGCCTATCGCTCCGGGCAACTCATGCATCCGGTGTTCGAGCGCGCGCGGCGGACGCTGAAACGGGTCGCCTATGCCGAGGGCGAGGACGAGCGTGTGCTGCGTGCGGCGCAGGTGGTGATCGACGAAGGTCTGGCGCGGCCGGTGCTGATCGCCAGGCGCGATATGGTGGCGAAGCGTATCGCCGCGCTCGGCCTGCGCATGACCGAGGGGGATGATTATGAGTTGATCGATCCGCTCGCCGACGAGACGATCATTCCGCAGCTAGAGATAGCCTATAGCAAGCTGGTCGATCGGCGCGGTGTGACGCCCGGCGCCGGCCGCTATCGTATTCGCCGCCGCCCGGCGATCACCGCTGCGATGCTGCTGCGGCAGGGGTTTGTCGATGCTGCGCTGTGCGGTGGGACGGCGGATTGGTGGATCCAGACCGGCGACATCCTGCCGATCATTCCGCGCTTGGCCGGCCTGAAGCGTGTCTATGCCTTGTCGGCGCTGATCGTCGGCGATCAGACGTTATTCTTCTGCGATACGCACATGAACGTCGATCCGACCGCGCAGGAGGTCGCCGAGATGACGCTGCTGGCGGCCGAGGCCGTGCGCGGCTTCGGCATCACGCCGCGGGCGGCATTGCTCAGCCACAGCAATTTTGGCGCGTCGAACTCTCCGTCGGCCAAGAAGATGCGCCATGCCTTGCGGCTGGTACGCGAGGATGCGCCGGAGCTTGAGATCGATGGCGAGATGCACGCCGACGCCGCGCTGCTGCCATCGCTACGCGAGATCCTCGTCACCGAGAGCAGCCTCGAGGGTGGCGCGAACCTGCTGGTGATGCCGAATCTCGACGCCGCCAACATCGCCTTCACTCTGCTTGCCGCGGCGACCAATGCGTTGCCGGTCGGGCCGATGCTGCTCGGCATGGCGAAGCCGGTCCATATTCTGACTGCCAGCGCCACCGCGCGAGGCATCGTCAACATGACCGCGCTGGCGGCTTCGGGCGACGGATCGGGAGGCGCGGAATAGGCGGTCGGTCGGCTCGCCGACGCAGCTATTGCGCCGTAGTCTCCGTGGCTAGCTTCCGCTCATGCTTCTGCGGCCAAAGCACGGCATTGATCGTCGCGCCGAGCAGGATCGCGTAAGCCGACACATAGAACCACATCAGCAGGACGACCACGGCGCTGAGCGAGCCGTAGGTGCCGTTGTAATTGCCGAAGCTCGACACGTAGAGGCCGAGCCCGATCGTTGCGGCCAGCCACAACATGGTGGCGATGCCGGACCCTATGCTGATCCACTGCCAGCCGGTCGGCGCGCGGTTCGGCCCGAAGCGGTAAGCGCCGCCGATCGCGAGGCTGGCGAGCACCGCCGCGACCAGCCAGGTGCCAAGCTTGATGACGAACAGCGCCAACGGGCCGAGCCCATCCAAGACCGTCTCCAGCCACCCCAGCACCGTCGCCGCGAGCAGTCCGGTGAAGGCGACGCCGACCGCGCCGACGATGATCCCCATCGACACGAAGGTGCCCATGATAAAGCCGCGC
>CAXTBZ010000091.1:0-9863 GCA_964242855.1 uncultured Sphingomonadaceae bacterium | reverse complement strand
CACCGTGTGGATCTCGTCGATGAACAGCACCGCGTGCGGCAGCTTCTCGAGCTCGTTGACGACCTGCTTCAGCCGCTCCTCGAAGTCGCCGCGGTAGCGCGTGCCGGCGAGCAGCGCGCCCATGTCGAGCGAGTAGATCACGGCGGGCTTGAGCACCTCGGGCACCGCGCCCTCGATGATCTTGCGCGCCAGCCCCTCGGCGATGGCGGTCTTGCCGACGCCGGGATCGCCCACATAGAGCGGGTTGTTCTTCGAGCGGCGGCAGAGGATCTGGATCGTGCGATCCACCTCGGCATGGCGGCCGATCAGCGGATCGACCCGGCCGTCTTTGGCCTTGTCGTTCAGGTTGACGGTGAACTGCTTGAGCGCGCTGTCGCCCTTCGCCTTCGGCTCGGCCTTTTGCGGCTTGTCGTCCTCTGCGCCCTTCACGTCACGTGCCTCCGTTGGCTGGGTGCCCTTGCCGACGCCGTGGCTGATGAAGCTCACCGCATCGAGGCGCGTCATGTCCTGCTGCTGCAGGAAATATACCGCATAGCTCTCGCGCTCGCTGAAGAGCGCAACCAGCACGTTGGCGCCGGTCACCTCCTCGCGGCCCGAGGACTGGACGTGAAGGATGGCGCGCTGGATCACGCGCTGGAAGCCGCTCGTCGGCGAAGGATCGGTCTCGGCCTCGGTCTTGAGCGCGTCGAGCTCGGTGTCGAGATAGTGGGTCACCGCATCCTTGAGTTCGCCCAGTTCGACGCCGCAGCCGGACATGACCTCGGCGGCGTTCTCGTCACCGATCAGCGCGATCAGCAGGTGCTCCAGGGTGGCATATTCGTGCTTGCGCGTGCTGGCGGCGGCCAGCGCATTGTGCAGGGTGGTTTCCAGCTCGCGGGCGAAAGACGGCATATCAGATCAACTCCTCGGCGGCGTCTCGACGAAGCGGGCCACCGTACCCGCTATGTCGGGAGGCGACGCCGTTTCATCAAGGATGCCCGTTCCCGCAGCACATTGGCCCGAAGAGGGGTCGATGCGATCGCCGCTCGGGGAGCGGGCTGTCCTCATCGCTTGAATAGACCATCCGCGGTTGCGCGATGGTTAACAGCGCCTTCAATCTTGTGGCGGACGCGTTGCAGTTCCGCTTCGAGCGCGGCGACGCGGGCGTGGAGTTCGGCCACCGACAGCGGATCGAGATCCTGGCGCGCCAGCACAGCGACGGGATCGTCGGCGCGCTTGGGCAGGAAATCGTCGGGTTCCATGGGGATGATCGTTGACGCTCGTCGGGGCGCTGTCAATAACCGCGTGCACTGGGCGGCCGCGTACGAGGTCGCATAGGGGGACATTGTGGCGGACTTGCCTGAACGGATGATCGCGATCGACCCGGAAGCGGCGGGCGGCCCCGAGGTGCTGGTGCCGGTCGAGCGGCCGCTGCCCGTCGCCGGACCGGGAGAATATCTGATCAAGGTGGCAGCGGCAGGCGTGAACCGCCCCGACGTCATGCAGCGCAAGGGCATGTACCCGCCGCCCAAGGGCGCGCCGACGATCCCGGGGCTCGAGATCGCCGGCACCGTGGTGGCGACGGGAGAGGGCGCGGATGCGACGATGCTCGGCCGAAAGGTCTGCGCGCTGGTATGGGGCGGGGGCTATGCCGAATATTGCGCGGCGCCCGCCGGCCAGTGCCTGCCCGTACCGCCGACGCTTTCGATGATCGAGGCGGCGGCGATCCCCGAGACCTTGTTCACGGTGTGGAGCAACCTGTTCGAGCGGGCTTATGCCTGCCCCGGAGACACGGTGCTCGTCCACGGCGGCACGTCGGGCATCGGCACGATGGCGATCCTGCTTGGCAAGCTGTTCGACCTCACCGTGATCGTCACCTGCGGATCGGACGCGAAGTGTGGGCGTGCGATCGAGATCGGCGCGGCGCACGCCATCAACTATCGCAGCCAGGACTTCGTCGAGGAGGTGAAGCGGATCACCGGCGGCAAAGGCTGCCAGGCGGTGCTCGACATGGTCGGCGGCGACTATGTGCCGCGCAACCTGCAATGCCTGGGCGACGATGGCCGCCATGTCACCATCGCGGTGCAGGGCGGACTGATGGCGAGCGTGAGCCTCGTCGACATCATGCGCCGCCGCCTGACAGTGACCGGATCGATGCTCCGCGCGCGCGACGTGGCGTTCAAGTCGCTGGTGGGCGAGGAGATCGCCGACACGGTATGGCCGCATGTCGTCGACGGCCGGCTGAAGCCGGTGATCGACACGACCTTTCCGCTCGCCGACGCCGCCAAGGCCCATGCGCGGATGGATGCGGGGGATCATGTCGGCAAGATCGTGCTGACGATGGGCGATTGAGGGCAGCAGCAGCGATGGACACCCTCATCCTCCACGAGGACCCGGTCTCGGGCAATTGCTACAAGATCCGCCTCGTCGCGGCGCATCTCGGGCTGCCGATCGAGCGGCGGTTCTACGACATCCGGCGCGGCGACACGCGGACGCCGGAGTTTCTCGCCACCGTCAACGCCAATGGCCGGATCCCGGTGCTGCAGATCGGCGATCGCTTCCTGCCCGAAAGCAGCGCCGCCTGCTTCTATCTCGCCGACAGCTCGGCGCTGATCCCGGACGATCGCTTCGATCGCGCCGACATGCTGCGCTGGATGTTCTTCGAACAATATAACCACGAGCCCAATGTTGCGACGTTGCGCTTCTGGCTGGCCTATATCGGCGAGGCCAATCTCATAGCATCACAAGCGGCGCTGCTGCCGGCCAAGCGAGCGGCGGGCGATGCGGCGCTCGATCTGATGGAGACGCACCTCTCGACGCGTGACTTCTTCGTCGGAGACCGCCTCACCCTCGCCGATATCGCCCTGTTCGCCTACACCCACGTCGCCGAAGAAGGCGGCTTCGACCTCGCCGCACGCCCCGCCGTGCTGGCGTGGATCGCGCGGGTTAAAGCACTGCCGAACCACATCGCCATGGATACCTGAGTCCCTGCGCAAAGGCACCTTCCTGGAGCGTCATGCGGAACGGCTTGCTCCGCGCCGCGCGCCGCATTACATCGGTGCCATGCACAGGCCGCTCCCGCGTCGGGGCGGCCGTTTCTTTATCTGCTCGGAGAGTGACCAAGTGGCTCAGCCCCTCATGCCCCATGCGACAGCGTCCTGGCTGATCGACAACACATCGCTGAGCTTCCCGCAGATCGCCGAGTTCTGCGGGCTGCACATCCTCGAGATCCAGGCGATCGCGGACGATACCGCCGGCACCAAGCTGACCGGCCGCGATCCCGTCCGTGCGCACGAACTCACCCAGGCCGAGATCGACAAGGGCCAGGCCGATCCGAAATATGCGCTCGTCATGTCCAAGGGGCCGGAGCAGGTGCGCCGCACCAAGGGTCCGCGCTATACGCCGGTCTCCAAGCGCCAGGACAAGCCCGACGGCATCAACTGGATCGTCCGCAACCATCCGGAAGTGACCGACGGCGCGATCGGCAAGCTGATCGGCACGACGCGGACCACGATCGGCGCGATCCGGGATCGCAGCCATTGGAACATGGCCAACATCACGCCCAAGGATCCGGTGACGCTCGGCCTTTGTTCGCAGCGCGAACTGGATGCGGCGATCGCCAAGGCAGCGAAGGCCGCCGGGATCGAGGCGCCGGTGGACGATCGGGTCGAGGGTGATCGTGCCGCGCTGATCGAGGAGCTGCGCGCCCAGCGCGAGGCCGCGCATCGCCTGCCGGTTGAAGGCAGCGAGGCGACCGGCGACGCGCCGCGCCCAAGCTACCAGATGCCGAACGGCATGATCGACCCGTTCAAGCGCTGAGCCGACCCTTTCTCCCCCCACCGTCAAAAGTAGCCCATGGCAGACGATCCCATCGCTGAACTCAGTTTCGAAGCCGCGCTGAAGCGGCTCGAGGAGATCGTCCGCCAACTCGAAAGCGGCGATGTCGCCCTCGAACAGTCGATCAGCCTGTACCAGGAGGGGGACAAGCTGCGTACCCAGTGCGAGCAGCGCCTGAAGAGCGCGCAGGCCAAGATCGATCAGATCCAGCTCGGCGGGGACGGCACACCGACAGGAGTTCGGGCGTTCGATGCCGAGTGACACGATGACAAGCACGGCAGCCTTGAGCCTTTCGGACACGATGCAGTCAGTCGCCGACGAGATCGACCGCATGTTCGATAGCATGCTGAGCGTGCCCGCCGATCCGCGCGGGGTGCTGTACGAGGCGATGCGCCATGCCGCGATCGGCGGCGGCAAGCGCCTGCGTCCGCTGCTGGTGTTCGCGTCCGCCACCCTGTTCAACGTCGCGCGGGAGCGCGCCCTGCGGGTCGGCCTCGCGATCGAGGCGCTGCATGTCTACAGCCTCGTCCATGACGATCTGCCGTGTATGGACGACGATGATACGAGGCGCGGCAAGCCCACCGTCCACCGCAAGTGGAACGAGGCGATAGCGGTGCTGGCGGGAGATTCGCTCCACGCGTTGGCCTTCGAGGTCGTGACCGATGTGGCGACCCACCCCGATCCGTTCGTGCGCGCCGAGCTGTCGTTCGAGCTGGCGCGTGCCAGCGGCCCGGCCGGCATGGCGGGCGGCCAGATGATGGACCTCGCCGCCGAGGAAGCGATCTTCGATCTGCCGACCACCACGCGGCTACAGCAGCTGAAGACCGGCGCGCTGATCAGCTTCTGCCTGGAGGCAGGCGCGATCCTCGGCCATGTGCCGCCGGAGGGGCGTCGATCGCTGCGCGCCTATGCGCGCGACATCGGCCTCGCCTTTCAGATCGCCGACGATCTGCTCGATGTCGAGGGCGACGCGGCGATCGTCGGCAAGGCGACGGGCAAGGATGCCGGCGCGGGCAAGGCGACCTTCGTGTCGCTGCTCGGCATCGAGCGCGCGCGGACCCAGGCGGCGATGCTGGTCGATCAGGCGATCTCGCATCTGTCGGCGTTCGGCGCCGAGGCCGATCTGCTGCGCGCGATCGCGCACTACATCGTCGAACGGGACCATTAAGGGGTAGGATATGGAGGAGCGCATCGGGGGCGAGCGCATCGGCGTCTATCCGGGCACCTTCGATCCGGTGACGCTTGGCCACATGGATATCATCCGGCGCGCCACCGCATTGGTCGATCGACTGGTGATCGGGGTCACCACCAATCCCTCCAAGTCGCCGATGTTCTCGCTCGACGAGCGCCTCGCGATGGTCCGGCGCGAGACCGCCATGCTCGGCCGTGCCGAGATCGAGGTCGTCGCGTTCGACAGCCTGCTGATCCACTTCGCGCGCGACTGCAATGCTGCCATGATTGTTCGCGGCCTGCGCGCTGTGGCCGATTTCGAGTACGAGTATCAGATGGCCGGCATGAACCAGCAGCTCGATCGCAAGATCGAAACGGTGTTCCTGATGGCGGACGTGGCGCTCCAGCCGATCGCCTCGCGCCTCGTCAAGGAGATCGCGATCTATGGCGGCGACATCGCGCCGTTCGTGCCGGATGCCGTCGTGGCAGAGGTCGGCGGCCGGGTCGCGGCGCTTGGCGTCAGGGGCGATCCCGGGTCACGCGTTCAGTGATAGGAAAGCAGCGCGGCTTCAGCTAGGGCCATCGCCAACATGATCCACGCCCGCCGCATACCGGAGCCCGGCCATCCCATGAGACTTGCTGCTGCCCTCATCGTCACCACTGCGCTGCTGATCGCGGCGCCGGCCGACGCCGCCAAGCACAAGAAGGTCAAGCTGCAGGCCGCCGATCAGGCTGCCACTACTAACATAACCGAATATCTGCCGCCGCCGCTCACGCCTGCGAACACCTGGGATCTCGATCTCGACGATGGCGGCCGCGTGGTGATCCAATTGCGGCCCGACAAGGCGCCGCAGATGGTCCAGCGGATCAAGACCCTGACCGCGCAGGGCTTCTACAACGGGCTTGATTTCCACCGCGTGATCAGCGGCTTCATGGCGCAGGGTGGCGACCCCAAGGGCACCGGCGAGGGCGGATCGACGCTGCCTGACGTGCCTGCCGAGTTCAACGATCTGCCCCACGTCCGCGGCGCGGTGGCGGCTGCGCGTGCGGCCGAGGAGAACAGCGCGAACAGCCAGTTCTACATCATGTTCATGCCCAATCTGAAGCTCGACAGTCACTATACGGTGTTCGGGCGCGTCGTGTCCGGCATGCAATATGTCGATGCGATTCAGAAGGGTGAGCCGCCAGCCACGCCGACGCGGATCGTGCGCGCGATCCTGGCGGATGACCTCAATGCGAACAGCCTGCCGCCGCCGCTGCCGCCGGCAAGGCCAGCGGTGCAGGCGCCGGCGTCGCTGCCATCGGGCGATCAGGGCACGACGCCGCCCGCTGCCGATCCGTCGAGCCCGCCCGCTACGGGTACGCCCCAGCCGCAGTAAGCGGCGACACCAGCCGCATGCGCGTCGACCTGTTCGACTTTGATCTGCCGGCCGAGCGGATCGCGTTGCGCCCGGCAAGCCCGCGTGACTCAGCGCGGATGCTGGTGGCGCGGGGGCTCCGCCTTGCGGATCGCACGATGCTCGATCTGGCGGACGAACTGCGCTCCGGCGACTGCCTCATCTTCAACGACACCCGCGTGATTCCCGCTCAGCTCGAAGGTCGGCGCGGCGAGGCAAGGATCGGCGCGACGCTCCACAAGCGTGAAGGGCCGCGTGCCTGGCGGGCCTTCATCCGCAACGCGAAGCGGCTGCGCGAGGGCGACGCGATCGATTTCGGCGTCGGCGTCTCGGCCACCGCCAGCGGGCGCGAGGAGGATGGCAGCTGGCTGCTCGCATTCGATGGCGACGAGCCTGTCGAGCTGCTGCTGGAACGCGCCGGCCGCATGCCGCTGCCCCCCTACATCGCCGGCAAGCGACCGACCGATGCGCGCGATGCCGACGATTACCAGACGATGTTCGCGGCGCAGCCCGGCGCGGTCGCGGCGCCGACCGCATCGCTCCACTTCACGCCGCGGCTGATGGAGCGGCTCGTGCGCGCCGGCGTCGGCCACGAGACGCTCACGCTGCATGTCGGCGCGGGCACCTTCCTGCCGGTGAAGGCGGACGACACCGACGATCACCGCATGCACGCCGAATGGGGCCGGATCGACGCTGCCGTCGCCGAACGCCTCAACGCCGTGAAGGCACGTGGCGGCCGGCTGATCGCGGCGGGCACCACCAGCCTGCGCCTGCTCGAGAGCGCGGCGCACGAGGATGGCACGATCGCGCCATTCGAGGGCGACACCGTGATCTTCATCACGCCCGGCTACCGCTTCCGCGCCGTCGACGGGCTGATCACCAACTTTCACCTGCCGAAATCAACCCTGTTCATGCTGGTATCGGCACTGATGGGTATCGAGACGATGCGCGCCGCCTACGCCCATGCGATCGAAAACGGCTACCGTTTCTACTCCTACGGCGACGGATCGCTGCTGCTGCCGTCCGGCTGATTATCCGATCAGCAGGCGTGCGCCCAGCGTCGCGGCGAGCGCCGGGATCATCGTGACGGGGCCGACTTTGAGGAAGCGCCAGAAGCCGACGTCCTCGCCCTCGCGGCGGATCGCCTGCAGCCACAGGATGGTGGCGAGGGAGCCGGTGATCGACAGATTGGGGCCGAGATCGACGCCGATCAGCAGTGCGTCGACGATCAGGCGCGGCGGGTGCGCCTGCGCCACGGCGGTGCTGGCGACAAGGCCTGCGGGCAGGTTGTTCATCAGGTTCGACGCGAAGGCGAGGATCGTGCCCGCGGCCGCCGCACCCTGGAGCGGATCGGATGCCGAAGCCTTCAGCGCCGCGGCGACATGGCGGATCACGCCGGTGCGATCGAGCGCCTCGACCAGCACGAACAATCCGGCGACCAGCGGCAGCACGCTCCAGGACATCGACGTTGCCAGCGCCACCGGCGAACGCCCCGCCAGTGCGCAGACGCCGAGCGCCGTCGCCAGACCGGCGAGGCAGGTCGGCAGGCCGAGCGGCAGATCGAAGGCCGACATCGCGATCAACAGCAGGGCGGTGCCCGCAATGCCGCCGAACGACGCCTTGCCGCCGGTGGACAGCGGCGCGCGTTCGACATCGCATTCGCATGGGCCGGTCAGGCGCTTGCGCTCGGCCCAGCGCAGCATCGCGTAGGTCACCACGATCGCAGCGAGGGAAGGCAAGGCGAACGAGCCGAACCATGCCCCCAGCGGCGGCATCTTGCCGCCGTAGAGCACAAGGTTGGCCGGGTTCGAGATCGGCAGAACGAAGCTCGCCGCGTTGGCGATCAGCGCGCAGGCGAACAGCAGCGGCAGCGGCTCGGCCTTGCTCTTGCGCGCCGCGGCGTAGACCGCAGGCGTCAGCACCACCGCGGTCGCATCGTTGGACAGGAAGGTCGTGACGACGATGCCGGTGACGTAGACGAGCAGGAACAGCCGCGCGGTCGATCCCTTCGCATGGTTGGCGGCCGTCGCCGCCACCCAGTCGAACAGGCCCTGTTCGCGCGCAGTTTCGCTCAGCAGCATCATGCCGATCAGGAACAGGTAGACGTCCATCCCCTTGGCGACTGCACCCGCCGCGGCCGAGAGCGGCACCAGTCCGAGGACGAGCAGCAGCAACGCGCCGAGCACCGCCCAGATCGCCTCCGGCCAGCGGAACGGCCGCGCGATCACCGCGGCGGTGGCGACGGCGCAGATCCCCCACGTCGCGCCGAGAGCCAGGGTGATCAAGGCGCAGCATTCCCTTCGGCGCAGGCCGGGCGCAGCGTGCCGGCGAAGCCGAGCCACAAGGCCAGGCTTGCCAAGGCGAAACTGCCGAGCGTGTAGAAGGCGATATGGTAGCCCAGCGCCTGCGCGAGCCATCCGCCGATCGCCGGGCTGAGCGAGGCGCCGACGCCCTGCACGGTCATCACCGCGCCCTGGCCCACATTGACGCGCCCGGTGCCGTTGAGCAGGCAGGCGACGAGGCCCGGCACCGCCACGCTCTGCAAGCCGGCGCCGATGCCGTCGAGCGCCTGGACCGGCCACACGCCCCAATGTTCGATGAAGGTGCCGGCAAGGAAGCCGCGCAGCGGCAGCGCGGCGAACGAGATCAGCATCACCAGCCAATAGCCCTTGCCCGCCGCTATTCTCATCGCCAGCAGCGAGGTGACGATCATCACCGCCTGCGCGACGACCACCGTCTCGGCGACGAACAAGGCGGGGTTGCCCTTGCCCGCGCCGACGACGGCGAGCCCGTAGAGCGGCAGCATCGCGCCATTGCCGAGATGGAAGCAGGCGAGCGCGGCGGCGAGGATCAGCATCGGCTTGTTGCGCAGCAGGGTCCTGAACCCCTCGGCCTTGCCGCCGTCATCGTCGGCATCGTCGCCGTCCTTGCCTTCGAGGCCTCGTGCGGCGCGATGATCGATGCTGCGCTCCGGGATCGCCAGCACCGAAGCGATCGCCAAGACGCCGAACGCCGCCGCCAGATAGAAGATCGCCGGCATGCCAAAGCGCCAGCCGAGCCAGCCCGACAGCCCCGCGCCGATCATGTTTCCGGCATGGTTCCAGGCCTGGTTGCGGCCGTTCTGGGCGTTGAAGCCCTTCTGGCGGACGATGCCGAGCGTCATGCCGGTCACAGCCGGGCCGATCGCGGCGCCGGCGATCGCGGTGGCGACCTGGCTGACCGTCACCACCCACCCCGATTGCGAGAGCAGGATCAGGAAGGATGCCAGCACGGTGCAGATGCCGGTGACGATGACGACGAGGCGCTTCTTGCGGGTATGATCGATGAACGCCCCGGCAGGCGCGGTCATGATCATGCCCGCAACGCCGCCTGCGGTCATCACCGTGCCGATCGGCCCCGACGTCCAGCCGCGCTGCTGCAGGAACACGCCGAGGAACGGTCCGATCCCCGCCTGCATGTCGGCCATGAAGAAGTTGAGCG
>CAXTBZ010000090.1:0-9887 GCA_964242855.1 uncultured Sphingomonadaceae bacterium | reverse complement strand
GCCCCACGATCTCGATCAGCTTGGTCGGATCGCTGTCGAGATCGACCATGTTGCCGGCCTCGCGCGCCGCCTGAGTGCCGGTGTTCATCGCGACGCCGACATCCGCTTGGGCAAGTGCCGGGGCGTCGTTGGTGCCGTCCCCGCACATCGCGACGAGCCTGCCACCCTGCTGTTCGGCCCGGATCAGCGCCAGCTTGTCCTCGGGTGTGGCCTGAGCGAGGAAATCGTCGACGCCGGCCTCGGCTGCGATCGCGGCCGCGGTGAGCGGGTTGTCGCCGGTGATCATCACGGTGCGGATGCCCATCCGGCGAAGCTCGCCGAACCGCTCCTTGATGCCCGCCTTGACGATATCCTTCAGCGCAATCGAGCCGAGCAGGCGCCCGTCCTTGGCGACCGCCAGCGGTGTCATGCCGGCACGCGCGATGTCTTCGGTAGCGCGCCTCAATTCCGCGACGACCCGTTCGTCCCAAGCGACGTTGAGGGACGTGCCCCGGGCCACATCGCTTGCCGCGCGTGTCTCGACTTCGCCCGATACGAACGGCGAAAGAGCTTTCAGGACTGAGTCCACTGCGCCCTTGATGATCGTCGATCTTTCGATCTTTACGCCGGAGATTCGGGTCTGCGCGGTGAACGGGATGATCTCGGCGCCATCCGGCAGTTCGCGCGTCACGATGCCAAACTTTTCGCGGGCGAGCAGAACGATCGATCGGCCCTCGGGCGTTTCGTCGGCGAGGCTGGCGAGCAGCGCGGCCTCGGCCAATTCGGCCGGGGTCACGCCGGGCACGGGGCGGAACTCGGTCGCCGCACGGTCACCGATCGTGATCGTGCCGGTCTTGTCGAGCAGCAGCACGTCGATGTCGCCCGCCGCCTCCACTGCGCGACCGGACTTGGCGAGTACGTTGAAGCGCACCAGCCGGTCCATGCCCGCGATTCCGATCGCCGACAGCAGTGCCGCGATCGTCGTCGGGATCAGCGTGATCAGCAGCGCCGCGAGGATCGCCACCGGCACGCTCCCGCCGGCGTAGCTGGTGAAGCCGGGGATCGTGCCGACCGCTATCAGGAAGATGATGGTGAGCCCGACGAGCAGGATTGTCAGGGCAATCTCGTTGGGCGTCTTCTGCCGCTCGGCGCCTTCGACCAGCGCGATCATGCGATCGAGGAAACCCTGGCCGGGATTCACTGTGACGCGCACCTTGATCCGGTCCGAGATGACGCGGGTGCCTGCAGTCACTGCCGATCGATCGCCGCCGGCCTCCCGGATCACTGGCGCGCTTTCACCCGTGATCGCGGCCTCGTTGACCGAGGCGACGCCTTCCACCACGTCACCGTCGGACGGGATCAGATCGCCGGTGTCGACCAGCACGATGTCGCCCATGCGCAGCGCGCTGGCGGACACGTCTTCGGTGCGGTCGCCCTTGATGCGCTTGGCGGTAAGCTCGGCCTTGGTGGCGCGCAGCGAGGCAGCCTGCGCCTTGCCGCGCCCTTCCGCCAGCGCCTCGGCGAAGGTGCCGAACAGCACCGTCAGCCAGAGCCAGATGACCAACTGCAGCTTGAAGCCGGTGCCGAGCATGTCATGGCCGACCACCAGCAATACGGTTAGCAGCGCCGCTACGCAGGCGGTCACGAACATGACCGGATTGCGGATAAGCTGGCGGGGATCGAGCTTGCGGAGGCTGTCGCCCACCGCCGGCAGGATCAGCTCGGGCGTGAAGAGGGTCGCTGAACGGGCCATGTCGGGTCCCTTAGAAAAGCTGGCCGTGGATCATCGCGAGATGATCGGCGAAGGGGCCGAGCGCGAGGCTCGGCAGGAAGGTGAGGCCGCCCAGGATCAGCACGATGCCCACGAGCAGCCCAATCCAGAGCGGCCCGGTCGTCGGGAAGGACCCGGCGGTCGCGGGCGTGTACTTCTTGGCAGCGAGCGAGCCTGCGATCGCCAGCATCGGCACGATCACGAAGAAGCGGCCGAGCCACATTGCGACCATCAGCATGCCGTCATAGTAAGGCGTGCTGGCGGTGAGCCCGGCGAAGGCCGAGCCATTGTTGCCGACCGCGCTGGTAAACGCGTAGAGGATTTCCGAAAAGCCGTGCGGCCCCTTGTTAAGTGGACCCGCCAGGCCCGGCGCCACCACGGAACTGATCGCGCTCATGCCGAGGATGACAAGCGGCAGCACCGCGATCGCCAGCACAGCGAGCTTGACCTCGCGCCCCTCGATCTTCTTGCCGACATATTCGGGCGTGCGGCCGACCATCAGGCCGGCGACGAACACCGCGAGGATAGCGAACAGCAGGAAGCCGTAGATCCCCGATCCGACGCCACCGACGACGACCTCGCCCAATTGGATGTTGAATAGCGGGATCATGCCGCCGAGCGCGGTGAAGCTGTCGTGCATGGCGTTGACTGCGCCGCACGATGCTGCCGTCGTCACCACCGCGAACAAGGCGGACGCAGCAGGGCCGAAGCGGACTTCCTTGCCCTCCATATTGGCGCCCACGATGCCGAGATGGTGAACGATCGGATTGCCCGCCGCCTCCTGGCTGTAGGTGACGAGCACGCCGGCCAGCACGATCAGGATCATCGCGGAGAGGATCGCCCAGCCCTGCTTCGTGTTGCCCACTGCCTTGCCGAACGTCCAGGTCAGCCCGAAGCCGATCAGAAAGATCGACAGCATCTGGACGAAGTTGGTCGTGGCGCTCGGATTTTCGAAGGGATGCGCGGAGTTGGCGTTGAAGAACCCGCCGCCGTTGGTGCCAAGCATCTTTATCGCTTCCTGAGACGCAACAGGACCAATCGAGAGCGTCTGCTTAGCCCCCTCCAGCGTGGTCACGTCAACCGAGGCGGCGAGCGTCTGCGGCACGCCACTGGCGACGAGATAGAACGCGTAGACGATGCTGATCGGCAGCAGCAGGTACAGCGTGATGCGGGTGCAATCCGCCCAGAAGTTGCCGACGGTCTTGCTCTCCCGCCGAGCGAAACCGCGAAACAGGGCAAAGGCGAGCGCGATACCGGTGGCGGCGCTGGTAAAGTTGTGGATCGTCAGGCCCAGCATCTGGCTGAGGTTCGACATCGTCGACTCGCCAGCATAGCTCTGCCAGTTGGTGTTGGTGGTGAAGCTCACCGCGGTGTTGGCGGCGAGATGCTGGGGCAAGCCGGGTAGCCCGCCAGCGTTCAGCGGCAGCACCGCCTGCAGGCGCAGGATGGCGTAGGTGAACAGCGCCAGCACGGCGTTGAACATCAGCATGTGGACGGCGTAGCGCTTCCAACTCTGCTCCTCGGTAGGGTCGATGCCCGAGAGGCGATAAAAGCCCCGCTCGATCGAGCCGAGCACAGGGTGCAGCGGCGTGCGGCGGCCATCGTAGAGCGCGTGAAGCCATAGCCCCATCGGCTTGGTCAGCGCCAGCAGCACGGCGAAGAAGGCGAGGATCAGCATCCATCCGGACAGGGTCATGGCTCGGGCCCTCCGATCAGAAGCGTTCGGGGCGCAGCAGCACCGCGACAAGATAGACCAGAAGACCGAGCGCGGTGATGGCGGCGAGCCAGAGATCGATGGTCATGGTTGCCTCAAGCCTTGTCGCAGAGGCGGACATAGGCAAGCGTCGCCGCCAGCAGCCCCATCATGGCCGCAACCCAGAGAATGTCCTGCATGGATGCCGTCCTCGCGAAGCAACTGCGCGACAGGGATCGTCGGGCCGCTTCAGGCTTCTCGTCTAGGCGCCTGCGGCATCAGCTTGCGATGCGTGGTTCGGGTCAGAAACGTAAGTTCCGCGTAAAGGCCCAGGCGCACCGATTAGGCTTAGCACAGCTACAACGCTCCCGAGTGACCCACGTCGGCACGGTCAAGCGAGTACCCTCTCACCACTTCACCAGCCCATGCTGCCGGGTACGCCCTTGAACGGGCCGGTGAGATCGGCGGTGATCCAGCCGCCGTAGAAGCTGCCGGGCTGCGGCGTCACCATTTCGCCGTCGACGGTGCAACGATCGAACGGCGCGGCGTAGAAGGCGACGTGATCGCGTAGCGTCACGAAGGACGAGGTCGGGCTTGCATAGCTCCAGCCGACCCGTGGCAGCGTAACGCCACTGACGATCACGTCCCAATATGTCCCCGATCCCTTCCACTCGCAGAAAGAGCCGCCGCCTGCCCGGCGCAGGATGTTCGGCGCGATGTCGTCGGGCGGAATGTAGTAGCTCGGTGGATGGCTCGTCTCGAGGGTACGGACGGCACGGATCGTATCGGCAACGATCACACCGCGATGTTCGATGACGATACGCGCAATGGTCGGCTGGGCAACAGCCGGACGCGGGTAGTCCCACACGCTCTCTTGGCCTGGGCCGGCCGGATCCGGACGCGGCCTCATGCCGAAGCTCTTCCACCGGCGAGACGCTGCAGACCGGGACGAACCTTCAGGAAGCCTCGATAAACGCGCTCGAGCAAGGCCAGGACCATAGGCGATCTGGCAATTAGCCCGAGTGGCCGAAGCAGCGGGACGGCACGCCACATTGCCGCAAAAGCCGCAGCCCCCGAGAGCAGCACGCCATCCTCGCTCACATGGAAGCGCTCCAATAGCTGGCGCCGATCAACAGGGCATGTAGTACCCGCATCGGCGACGTCGAAGAACTGGATCGCGCCGCGAACATCAAGCCGCCGCATCAGCGCGATCTCTCGACGACACAGCGGGCAGCCGCCGTCGTGCCAGACTATGAGCTTGGTCATGCATCCGATATGGGCGCGATCGCGCGCCTGACCAGACCAATCAAGGGGATGCCCGCGCTCGTCGCGCCGAGAGCTGAAGCTGACCGGGCTTACCAAGCAAGAGCAGATCGGCCGCGATACCGCATAAGGTTTCGGACAATGCGGACCCCGCAGTTCACGATGGTCACGTCGCCAACATTCGCACGATCATAGCGTACCCACCATTTGTTCTCGCCAAAGGCACCGAAGACGTCGCCCGATCCTTTCAATACCTGCCGCCCAAGATCGGCAACCAGGCGGTCGGCTGCAGTGGAGAAACGCAGTCGGTACATTATCGGGTGGGCGGATGATGCAAGGCGCAAGGCGTTGAGATTAGCGAGCGCACCCTTGTGGCGTTGTCACTCGGATCTCCTCAGGTTCACCCATCGCGCAGCTGATCATGCTGATCTTTGAGCCTCCCTCACCTGCCGGGATCTCCCAGCGAACCGCACTCAAATAGGTTCCGGCGATAGACTGACCGCGCTTGTCGGTGGCAGCAACAAAAGCCGCTCGGGCCTTAAGCAGGGTGCAAGTGGTCTCATCCAGCAAGGCGTGCCCGCTGGACTTGGTGATGCTGCAGCCGGCGACGTGGCCACTGGCGTCGATGTTCATCCGGAAGGCCGTCACGCCCTTTTCGGAGTCACGCAGCGCCGCCGGCGGATAATCGTCAGACGTGATCCAGTCACCTGGATTACCCGCCGGCTTTGCCGACGTCGGGGTGGCGCCCAAGGCGGGTGCCCACGACAGCATGAGGAGCGCCGGGCACATGATGTATCTATGGCGTGTCACACAAGCCTCCCGAACGTTGTACGACCTTATGCTGTCGCCATCGACAGCGCCAGAGCACCACCCTGCCGATCGTTCACCCTGATTGATGTTATCCGCTAAATCGTTAAGCTCGAATTGGGATACGCAGCGGGGGCTCATGATCAGAACGGCTTGGGCATGGGCGATCATCTGCGTCGCTTCCGCCGGCGCAAAGGCATCGACGACGGTGGCGGTCGCCCCGATGCCCGCATGGGTCAAGCAGGTAGATCCAGGAGTATCGCCGCCGATCCGCGATCAGGCGGCCGTCCACGTGCTCTTCCAAGATCAGCAGGTCGATCTGCAACCCGGTCATGTCACGCGGTATAATGAAAGTGTCGTGCGGATACAGACTCCGCAGGGATTGTCGGGTGGGACCGTTGCCTTCGCGTGGAACCCCGATACGCAGTCGCCGAGCGTGCACCGCCTGGTCATCCGGCGTGGCGACAAGGTGATCGACGCGATGGCCAACCAGACGTTCACCGTCGTACGCCGCGAGAGCAATCTCGAGAATGCTGTACTCGACGGAGTGCTTACGGCGACCATCCAGCCGGAGGGGCTGCAGGTCGGCGATGTCGTTGATCTCGCAATGTCGATTACCGAAAGCGACCCTGCTCTACAGAACCATGTCGAGAACATCGGCGGCGGTTGGAACATGGCACCGATCGATCGGGCGCATCTGTGGGTACGCTGGCCTGCAGCCGTGAAGATGCAGGTGCGTAGCACGACGGGGCTGCCTGCGCTCAAGGTCGACCGCAAGGGGAGCATGTCCAGCGTCGAAGTGTCGCTCGACAACCTCTCCCCGCTGCCGATCCCGAAGGGCGCGCCGCCACGATATGCTCTCATGCGCATCGCTGAGATGAGCGACTTCACATCCTGGGCAGATCTCGTCCGGCTAATGGCGCCGCTCTACCAGAAAGCCGAGGCGCTGCCCTCAGACGGCGCTTTACGCAAAGAGATCGCTACTATCGCGGCGAGTTCCGCCGATCCGAAGGCGCGGGCCGCCGCCGCGCTGGCGCTGGTTCAGGACCGGGTCCGCTACGTCTTCCTTGGCATGAACGATGGTGGCCTCGTGCCCGCCGATGCGGAGACGACATGGCAGCGCAGGTTTGGCGATTGCAAGGGCAAGACGGTCCTCCTGCTTGCCCTCCTGCACGGGCTCGGCATCGAAGCCGAGCCGACGCTGGTAAGCTTTGGCGGAGGCGACGGGCTCGACGAGCGCCTGCCGATGATCGGATTGTTCAATCATGTCCTTGTTCGCGCAACAGCCGCTGGGCAGACTTACTGGCTGGACGGCACGCGGACCGGCGACACCGCCCTAGACCAGATACGCACGCCGGATTTCCGCTGGGGATTGCCTCTCACGCCCGGCGCTGCCTTGGTGCACATGGATGCACCGGTGCCGACGCAGCCTCTGACGGACACAACCATCAGGATCGACGCGTCGGCCGGTATCACGCTGGCGGCGCCTACTCATGTCGAACTTGTCTTGCGGGACGATGCTGCAGTTCTGATGAACCAGCAGCTCTCCAACCTCGCTCCCGATGTTCTCGATCGTGGGCTCCGCGACTTTTGGCGGAACAAGTATGATTTTGTTACCGTGAAATCGACGTCTGCCAGCTTCGATCCTGCAAAGCGGGAGGAGAAGCTCGCGATGGACGGCGATGCGAAAATGGATTGGAACAACGGATGGTATGAAGCGGACGGCATCGGGGTGGGCTACAAGGCCGACTTCACGCGTGATCCCGGTCCAAACCGTGATGCGCCATTTGCCGTCGCTTATCCTTATGATGCGCGCACGAGCGAGACGATCCTGCTGCCACCGGGCGACTTCAAGCTCGATCATGGCGAGCCCGTGAACGATACGGTGGCCGGGATCGCCTATCGACGGACTGCGACACTGGTAGGCAGCCGCTTCACCGTAGAACAGGACGAGCGGGGGGTTGAGCGGGAATTCCCGGCAACAGCGGCGGATGCGGCACAGGTGCAACTTCGTGCTCTGGCGGACAGGGACGTCTTCCTCGGCAAGCCCCAGAATTATCGGCCGACCGACCGGGAACTGGGCGCGATCATGAAAACTCCGCCCAGCACCGCTCAGGCCTTTGTCGAACGCGGCAACTACCTGATGGACAGATATCGATACGATGAGGCGGTGGCCGATTTCACCAGCGCCATCGCACTCGATCCCAAGAACGGCTGGGCGCTCGCAGACAGAGGCATCGCGTACACGTGGCAGAACAAGCCGGAGCTCGCCTCTCGTGACTTCGATGCTGCCGAACGGATCGATCCCAATATCGCCCCGATCTTTCGAGGCCGTGGCATGCTTGCCGATCGCCGTGGCGCGATTGCCGAGGGAATAGCGGCGTATTCGCGGTCGCTGGAGATCGACTCCGGATCAGCCTTCGCGCTGGCATGTCGGGCGAACGATTACCGGTTCATGGGCGACGAGACGCATGCGCTTGCCGATGCCGACGCTGCTCTGCGGCTGGAGCCGAAATGGTCCAACCTGTATTTGCTGCGCGCCAATGCCTATCGCGTCGAAGGAAGAAAAGCCGAGGCGATCGAGCAGGCCTCACTGCTCGTCGCCGCGAACCCCGGCGACGTGTTCGCCCAAGTGGCCGCCGCCCGCATCTTTGCGAAGCTTGGGCAATGGGACGAAGCCTCGCGGGCTTTCGACGCCGCGCTGAAGATCAGACCGGAAGCCGATACCTACATAAATCGAAGCGAGGCGAGACAGACCAGCGACTTTGCGGGTCGCCAAATCGATCTGGATGCGGCAGCGAAGCTCGAACCACATTCAGCAGAGCTCTTCGCCGCCCAGGCCGTTCTCCAGGAAGATCGCAAAGCCTATGCCGATGCGATCGTCACATGGACGGCGTCGCTTGGGCAAAGCGCTGAAGATCCCTACGCCCTTGTCCGTCGCGGCATTGACGAACAAGAGGTCGGGAAGCTCGATCTTGCCACCAAGGATTTCACAGCGGCACATGCGGCCGCGCACGATCTACCGGTGCTCGCTATCCTCTGCCGGGAAAAGGGCAACGCCGGTGTCGATCTGGATCGAGCTCTCGCCGAATGCGAAACCGCGTTGGCTCCAGCTTCACTCAGGCCTGACTTTCTTGAGAGCCTTGGGCTTGTCGAGCTCCGTCTCGGCCACCTGCACGAGGCTGCGGCGGCGTACGACAAAGCCCTTGGACAGATGCCGGGGTTGGCCGGATCGCTTTTCGGGCGAGCACTAGTCGAGGCGCGGCTCGGCGACGCGGACAAGGCGCGAACAGATCGCCAGGCCGCTCTGAGCTCCGACCCCGACGTTGCCGGGGCGTTCAATGGCCTCTCGCTCTGAGGTGCAGGCCAGCATCCTGGTGGTTTGTTGAGCGATGAACGCTGAAGCAGGCCCAGACCCGAGGACCTGGAGATCGAGCCAGCTAACCTTATGCGATCCACTCCCAGCCCGCAGACGGAAGCGGCTTACCAACTCCAACCTGCTGACCCGGCAGGTTCATTCGGTGCCTTGACCCAAGTATTGAAATATTCCGGCGTTACCTGTTGCTACGGCAGCTCAAATCGGCAGGTCGACGGTAAGATATGGATCGACCGGCACTTCGCCTGGAATGGACACCTGCGGAACTGGCCTGGACGCTGCGGCCGCAAGCCAGGCGTTCCCACCATCCCTGCGGCGCGTGGAGCCGTCGCCGCGTGACGCCACGCGTCCGTAAATCGGTCGCTCACCGTCCGCGGGTGAGCCGCCGAACATGGCTGCGATGTTGCCGTAGGTGCTTGGATCGCGGCCATCGAGGCTCAGCCGATCGTTCAGATAGCAGGCAGTCGCCCAAGCGGCCTCCGGGCTCGGCGTCATCGCGATGATCCGCTTGCACCAGTACATGCGCAGATTGTTGTGCATCCAGCCGTCGATCAGGAACTGGCGCTGGCATGCGTTCCACGTCTCGTCCTGCGTCTCGCCGCGCAGCAAGGCGGCCAACGTCTCCACGTGCGGCCTCGGATCGCTTGCGTGATCGGCCAACGTCGCTTTCGCCCAGCCTGCGACGCGGTCATAGTGCTCGGGCGCGGCCAGATCGCGCGCCTGGTAGTGGAACCACTCGCGCCAGCCGAGCAGTTCGTCCGCAAACTTGGCCTTGTGCTGCTTGCCCGCGGAAGCGGCCGCAACCTGCGCCATCACCTCGCGCGGGCCGAGCACACCGAAGTGCAGGTACGGCGACAAACCGCTGGCGCCCTCCGACCGAGTGGCGTCGTTCCTGGATGACGCGTAGCCGGGCAGCACATCGGCCATCAGCCGCGCCAGCCGAGCCTCCGCTGCTGCGCGGCCCGAAGGGAGCATGTCGCTGACCGGAAGCGTGTGGT
>CAXTBZ010000089.1:0-9999 GCA_964242855.1 uncultured Sphingomonadaceae bacterium | reverse complement strand
GCCGGGCGGGCCGTCGAGCTCGAACAACTCAGCCATTTCGCGCAGCAGCCGCCCCTGCGTGGTCGACTCGGCGAGATGACGGTCGAGCGCCTCCTCGGCATTGCGGCTGGCCTGATCGAGTAGGCGTCGCTGCTCGCCACGCTGGGGGCGCTTGAGCTCCACCTTGCGGCCCGCTCGCTCGCCGAGCGCGTCGGCGAGCAGCGACTGCTCTTCCAGATCGCGATCGATCAGCACCACGCGCGCCGGGGGCACCTCCTCGTAGAATTGGGCCAAGAAGCTCTGCAGCACTTCCTCCTCCGGCACATCAGTGGTGTGCGCCGGGAAGAAGCTGCGATGACCCCAATTTTGCCCACCGCGGATGAAGAAGGCCTGGATGCAGGCAGTCGCGCCCTTGGCGTGGATCGCCCAGACGTCGGCGTCGGATACGCCTTCCGCGTTGATCGCCTGGCTACCCTGGATAAAGGTCAACGCACGCAGCCGATCGCGCAGCACCGCGGCAAGTTCGAAGTCCATGCCCTCGGCCGCCGCAGCCATCTGGTCGGCAAGCTTCTTCTGTACCTGCGTAGACTTGCCGGCGAGGAACGCCTTCGAGTCCTCAACCAGTTCGGCGTACTCCTCGCGCGAGATCCGATCGACACACGGCGCCGAGCAGCGCTTGATCTGGAACAGCAGGCACGGCCGCGATCGATTCTGGAAGAAGCTGTCGGTGCAGGAGCGCAGCAGGAACAGCTTCTGCAGCGCATTCAGCGTCCGCGTCACCGATCCGGCGCTCGCGAAAGGCCCGTAATATTGGCCCTTTGCCCGGCGCGCCCCGCGATGCTTCTGCACGCGGGGAAAGGCGTGATCCTCGCGCAGCAGGATGAACGGGAACGACTTGTCGTCGCGAAGCAGCACATTGTAGGGCGGCCTGAAGCGCTTGATCAGCTGCGCCTCGAGCAGCAGCGCCTCCGCTTCGGTGTTGGTCGTCACGATCGTCATCGATCGGGTCTGCGAGACCATGCGCAGCAGCCGCTTGGGCATCCGCGCGACCTGAGTGTAGTTGGTAACCCGGTTTCGCAGCGCGCGCGCCTTGCCGACGTAAAGCACGTCGCCCTTGGCGTCCTGCATACGGTAGACGCCGGGACGGACGGGCAACGTCTTCACCACGTTGCGGATCGCGGCGATGCCCGTCTCCAGATCGGGCTGATCCGATCCGCGCACGGTGTAGGCGGCTTTCTCCTCGTTGAAGCGATCAGTCTTCGTGTCGGTCACGGGTGCGATGTAGGCGGCCGAACGGCGGGACGGAAGCCCTTCGGGCGCTGCGCTGCATGAACGTGACCGCTGCAAGATGACGAGGATTTCACAACCGTCCGCCACGGTGCTGCGTTAGATGGCGCCATGAGCGACAGCATCGAAATTCCTGAAGCGACCGACCGCCGGCTGAACCGGCTGGTGGCGACCACCGTCGTGGCGCTCAGCGTCATCATGGCGGTAGGCAAGATCAAGGACGACAATATCTGCCAGGCGATGCGGGCCGATCAGGCGGACAAGATCGACCTGTGGGGCGAGTATCAGTCGACCCAGATCAAGGCGCATGACCAGCAGATCGCCGCGCTGCTGCTCGCTCGGGCCCCAGAGGGCGGCGGTGACGCGGCTCAAGCCAACAAGGAAGCGGCCCGCTATGAAGGCGAAGCCGATGGCCTCAAGACGCAGGCGAAGGCAGCTGCCGCGGACTATGACGTCCAGGGCCACCGCGATGACCAGTTCGACCTGTCGGACGGGTTCCTGTCGATCGCGATCGCTTTCTCGGCGATCGCGGCGCTGGTCGAGAGCTTGGGAGTGCTACGCGTGGCATGGGGAGCCGCGGCGCTCGGCATCCTGTTCGTGGTAGCGGGCTTCGCCCAATTACCGATCCATCCGCACGCGTTGGTAGCTTTCCTGAGCTAGATCGCGCGCGTGATTGCGGCGGTAGGACGGCAAATCAGTTCAGGCCGGCAATAGTCCGGTTGATCAACGCCCGATCCGAACCGGCATCATGCCTCTGCGCGATAATGCCGGCAGCAGCAGCCGCAGCAGCCGACGCCGCCTTGGCGCGCACCTCTGCGATCGCGGAACGCTCGGCTGCTGCGATCTTGTCCTCAGCCATCCTGCCGCGGCGAACAATGAGTTCCTCGGCATCGAGCTTGGCTTGCGCGACCAGCTGATCGGCCTCGACCTTGGCATGGGCGAGGATCGTCTCGGCATCCTTGTGCGCGGCATCCGCCTTGGCCTGTGCGTCGGCGCGCAACGCCTCGGCCTCGGCCCGCAACGCCGCGGCCTGATCCAGTTGCGTGCGGATCGTCGCGATCTTGCTGTCGAGACCCTTGCCGAGCGACGCGAAGCCGCCCGCCCGCCAGATAATCAGCAGCACCACGATCATCGACAGGGCCACGAAGCCGGGCGCCGTGAAGCCGTGGAAGTTCATCTCATGCTCGACCTGCGCCTGCGCGGTCGATGCGGTATGTGCGGTGGTGGCTATCGACGAAGGAGCGGTCATGGCAGGTTCCTCAAGCAGCCAGGCTAGCGCGGACGGCGGAGAGCGCCTCGCCCTCCTCCACCTTGATGCCGGTCAGACGATCGACGATGTCGCGCACCGCATCTGCCGCGACGTTCTCGATCTCGGCGAGCGCGCGGCCACGCGCTTCGGCAAGCGCGATCTCGGCATGGGAAACTTGCTCCGCCACCTCGTCATGCGCCGCCTTGAGCTTGATCTCGGCGTCGTGGATAGCGGCATCCTTTGCAGCCTGAACCGCCTCGGATGCGCCATGATGCGCGGCATCCATTTCGGACGTATAGCCCTGCTGCGTCTTCGCCGCCTGATCGCGAGCTTGTTCGGCCGCGGTAAGATCGCTGGTGATCTTGTCGTTGCGCGCGTGGATGGTGCCCTCGATCCGAGGCAGCATGCCGCGCCCGATGACGACGTAGATGATCGCGAACACGATCAGCAGCCAGACGAGCTGGGATGCGTAGATCGTGGCGATTTGATCGATCTGGGGCATTCAATCCTCCACGCTGGTGCGGAGCCGGCGAGCCGGCCCCGCGCGCGTGCTTACTTGACGACGAAGAGGATGAGGATCGCGACGACGAACGCGATCAGGCCGAGCAACTCGGCGGCGGCGAAGCCGATGAACAGGCGACCCTGCTGGCTGTCGGCAGCTGACGGATTGCGCAGCGCGCTCTCGAGGAACGAGCCGAAGACATTGCCCACGCCGAGCGCGGCGAGGCCAACGCCGATCGCTGCGAGGCCGGCACCGATGTAAGCGGCTGAGAGGTGGTCCATTGTGTTTTCCTTTGTGAAGTCAGTTGGTGTGAACGGGAGCTCAGTGCAGGTTGATCGCGTCGTTCAGGTAGAGCGAGGTCAACAGCGCGAAGACATAGGCCTGAATCGCAGCGACGAGGATCTCCAACGCTGAGATGCCGACGATCATGACGAAGCTCAGGAGAGACACCACCGGGCCGATCGCGGTGCCGGAGTTCAGCCCCTGGATCACGAAGCTGGCGAACACGTCGAGCAGGATGTGCCCGGCAGTCATCGCCACGAACAGTCGCAAGCCAAGCGAGAAGGGGCGAACCAAAAAGGATACCAGCTCGATCAGGAAGATCAGCGGCACCAGCAGCATCGGCGTGCCGTGCGGGATGAAGAGCGAGAAGAAGTGCAGCCCGTGCTTGGCGAAGCCGACGATCAGCACAATCGAGAAGCTCATGATCGCCAGGACGCCGGTGACCGTGATGTGGCTGGTTACCGTGAACGCGTGCAGACCCGGGATCACAGCCAGCGGGAACAGACCGATCAGGTTGGCGATCAGGATGAACATGAACAGCGAGAAGACATAGGGCGTGAAATTCCGCCCCTTCGGCCCGATGTTGCTCTCGATCATGTTGGCAACAAAGTCGGTCATTGTCTCGACCGCCGCCTGCCAGCGACCAGGCACGAGCTGGCGCTTCATGCCGCCCAGCATGAACACCCAGAGCAGTCCCAGGATGATCACCATGAAGGCCGCGCTGTTGGTGAAGGCGATGTTGTGCCCACCCAGCATCCAATGCTCGCCGGCTACCGGATTGACCCGGAACTGGCTCATCGGATCGATCGCGCCTGCGCTTTCAGCCGCCAATTTGAGACCCTCTTATGCTCGAAGCGCCCAGATCACTCCGGGCGCTCGTTCGAAATCCGATAGATGTTCCTGAAGGCGACGACGACACCCAGCGTCATCATCCCCAAAAGGAGCCAGGGCGCACCACCAAGCCAATGTTGGAGAACCCAACCGACGATGGCACCGCCTGCAGGCCCGGCGATCAACTCGGTCAGAACCCGGATCCCCTGCTTGTAGCCCGCTTGGGGCTTCGCAGAGGCCTTGGTCGTCCGTGCGATCTCGGCGGTTCGGGCTGCCTTCAGCCGCTCCTCGAGCGATGCCGACACTCCCCCAGCCCCACCATCCGGGACTTGCCGGGGTTCATCCTCAGACATGGACTCTCCTCTTGCCGGGAGCCCATGCCGCGGGCGAGCCCCCTAGGCGCGCTCCCCTTAGGGAGGGGGCAAAGCCAAGTCAACTTGGAGGAATGCCGTGCTAGAAGGTCAGCCGCCGCACTGCTGAGGGAGCGCGATCGGTGCCGCACCCTTGGTCGCCCACACGCCCTTGGCGACGCTGTAGACACGGCCCGACTTGAGGCTGCCGAGCGTGTTGCATCCGATCGACGCGGCAAATGCCTCGATCGGGACGTTCTTGGTCTGGGCGACCTTGGTGTACGCCTCGCGCCGCTTGATGTTGATCGCATCGACCTTGGCCTTGAGCGTTCCGCCCGGCGCCTTGGCGAAGCCAAGATAGCCATCCGCCTGCTCACCGACGCTGCCGGCCGACATCGCGGCGGTGACCTCGTCGTCCATCTGTGCGACCGCCGCCGTCGTTCGGCCGAGCGCGATCGCGAGGCCGATGAAGGCGATGCTGAGGTTTGACATGCGCGTCATTTCGGGAACAACTCCGGGTTGTTGGTGATGAGATCGGCGGCATCCTGCTTCAGGCTGACGACGACCTCCTGCTTAACGTTGATGTTGAGGTTTATCTCGATCGGCTTGTCCGGCGCCTTCACCGATATGCAACCTGCCAGCAACGTGCTGCAGACCGCCAGGGAAAGAACCGATCTCGCCATCTCGAGAGGGCTGACACTCCAACAGCTCATCGTCAATCTGATAGCGTTCATCGCACGGGCTCGCTTTCGAGAGGCTGAATGGCTGCGGGGGCTGACGCGCCTCCGATGGTTTCGGGAGGTGGCGCTACGGGTACGCCGTTCTGGAGCAGGACGGATGGATCGACGAAGGCGCGAGCCGATCCCATCAGGCCGCGGAAGGGCGCGGTGATCCGGATGTTGAAGCGGAACGGCAGGTTGGCGATCATCCGCGCGACCATCGTCTTCTCGCCGGTGGCTTGGCGCACGCCGTCGAACTTCACGCCGCTGACGATCTCGCCATCGAGGCGGCCGTCGAGTGTGATTGACAGTGACTGATAGCGGATCTTCTTGAGCGCATCGAAGGCGAGCTTGCCCATTGTGCCGATCTGCGCGGTCGTGAGATCGCCCACATAAGCCAGCTCGCCCCCACCCTGTCGTGCCTTCAGGAAGCCGCTCTCGATCCGCCCGCCCTGCTGATCGAAGATCATCGGCAGCACCCCGTCGAAGGTGCCGGTCGCCGAGATGTTCGGGAAATCGAGCTGCTGGACGAAGGTTGCGGCATCGAGGCTGTCGACCTTGAACGTCAAATGCCGCTGCGCCGATTGTTCGAAGCTGAGTAAGGTCGGCGCCAGATCGAGCGTGCCGCCCGCGAACGGCCAATGGGCCCCTTCCACCTGCACGCGCTGTTCGGGTAGCAGCTGGTAGTGGACGACGCCGTTCGACACCGCCACACCGGGGTTCACCTCGGCGATCGTCGCGGTCTGGCCGGGCGGCGTCACCAGGCCGAGCAGATCCGAAAAGTGGATGGTGCCAGCGATCTTGCTGACCGGGCCGAACGCGGCCGCCAGATCGGTGCCATCGGTGTGGAAGTCGCCTGTGCTGGTGACTCCCTTGGCATCCCAGTCGATGCGCCCGTCTCCGGTAATCGTGCCGGCCACATTGGCAATGACGCCGAGCGTCAGCGGAGTGAGCGCCTCGGGCTGAAGCCCCTTGGGAACAAAGGCGATGCCTGGCACCGCAAGCGTGGCGTAGCCCCCGCCGCCGGTGAGATCATGGTGCACGGCCACATCGCTGATCAGGGCATCGCTCTTGGGCTCACGCAGCTTGGCCAGCGCATCGATCCGCCCGTCGGCGAAGCGCAGGGTCGCATCGTGCGCGATCAGCGGCTCGAAGCGATGTACGGCGGCTGCATCGGAGATGGTGATGCCGCCGGTCAGCTCCAGCGCGCCATGTTTGAACGACCAGGCGCCCGCCATCTTGTCGAGCAGCAGTGGGACGTGGCCGATCTGCGCGGAGGCGCCTTCAAATGGCCCGCTCAGGACACCGGCCTTGTAGCGGCCGTCGAGCGTCTCAAGGTCGAGCCGGGTCAGCCCGTCGCCCTCGCACAGCCGCACAGCGAGCGCATGCACCGCCAGGCCGGTGGCGGAGATCGAGAGGCTTCCGGCCGCCGCCGACAGCGGTGCAGCTCCGGAACGGCCGGTGAGACGCACGTCGGTGCCGACCGCACCGTAGCGCAGCGCGCCCTCGGCTGACTTCGCGGCCAGCGCGCCGCCGCCGATGCCGCAAAGCCGCACCCGCGCGGGGTCGAGGCTGACGCCCCCGGTGCGCAGCGCCTTGAACGCGATCGGTACGCACCCTTCGCCGATCGCGAAGCCGCCGCGCGCATCGACATGCCCGGCGAGCGGCATGGTGAGCCCAGTCACCTGCCCCGAGGGCAGCGGCCCGTCGAACGTCACCTGCGTGGCGAAGGTCGTGCCCGTGCCCGAGACGCCGAAGCGCACCGGGGTCAGCGCCAGTCGCGCGGAACCCGCGGCGTAGGGCTGCAGCGTCGCCACCCCCTGGACAGGCGCCCCCGCCACCGACTGGCGCAGCCGGACATCGAGCGCAGGCAGGCCGCCGCCGCCGGTGGTGATGTGGCCGTCCACCCGCCACGCCTGGTTGCGCGCCTGCCAGCCGAAGCCATCGCCGTCCGCTACCCGCACGAAGCTGCCGCCGCGACCGCCGAGCGCAAGCGTCTGGATGCTGAGCGCGGTACCGGCGGGTCCGCCGAATGTCAGGGCAACGTGAGCTACAGCGTTCGCGTCCGACAGCAGGCGGTCCGCGGCAGCGCCGAACTTGCGCGCGAGCGGTCCGGCCGGTGATCCGTCGAGCGAGACAACGGTAGCCGCTAACGCTTTCCGACGGGCCGCAGAGATCGCCGCATCGGTCAGCGAGGCGGTGCCCGAGAACACCAGTCCCGCCGCGCCCGGCAGGAAGCGGAAGCGCCCATCCAGTGCCGTCCTGGCGGCGTGGCCATCGGGTACGCTCAAGCCTGCAAGCGATACGCCGGTCGCTCCATCGAGCCGCTGCGCATCGCCCGAAGCGGTGATGAGCCCGGAGATCGCATCGAATCGCGCCTGTCCCACAGCACCGCCAAAGCCTGCCAGCGACACCCCGCCTTCGCCGCGATCTAGCAAAGGCGCGAGCCGCGCGTTGATCACCGCGCGCCCTGCGCCGAGCCGCAGGCCCGCCTTGCTGCATTCCAGTGCGACCAGATCGAGCGGCCCCGTCAGGGTCGGGCGCTTCTGCTCGATTTGGACGTCGACATCCGCAGCGAGCGAGCGCAGCGCGCAGCCGCCATTCGTCAGGAGCGGCGCGCGTGCGATAAGCCGGCCGTGGAAGCCGCCTTGGAGATTGCCGTTGCCCCCGATCGCAGCGCTGATAGCGCCTGCCGGCGTGTCGAGCGCGACGCGTGTGTCGGTGAGATCGACCGCCATGTCGGGCAATGCCAGTGGCTGACCGCTCGATGTCGCGGGCAGCAATCGATCGATCGCGCCGAGCGAGACCTTGCCACCTACGATGCGCGCGGTAAGTCGCACGCCGTCCGCCGTCACGGAATTTAGATACGGCCCGCCCCAGCCATAGCCCAGCACCAGTGTGACATGCTTGGCGATCAGATCTGGCGTGGCGGGATCGCCGATGCGGACATCATTCAGCTGCTGCACGAACGGCCCGATCGCGGTCAGCCGGTAGGACCCCGGCACATGCGCCTCGGCCAACTTGCGATCGACAAAGTGCGCGACGATCGGCTTGCGCTCAATCCAGCCGGCGAGCAGCCCGATCGCGGCGACTCCACCGGCCAGAAGCCCCGCGACACCGATACGGCGGCGCATGCGCGTGGGACCTGCGACCTCGTCCTGCTCCACGCCTGCTCCCACCCGAACCCGTTCCCTGCATAGGCAAACCGCCCCCCGCTTGCCCAGCCATGAACAGCGAGTTGCGCGGATTGCCGCGCTTGCTTTAGCAAGGTCGGCGATGAGCGAGCCCCCGCCCGATGCTGCCGGACATCGCGCACGCCTGCGCAAGCGGCTGCTCGACGCGCCCGATTCGCTGCAGGATTACGAGATCATCGAGTATCTGCTCGCGCTCGCCATCCCGCGGCGCGACACCAAGCCGCTCGCCAAGGCGCTGTTGCGCGAGTTCCGCGGGCTTGGACCCTTGCTTTCCGCCGGTCCCGATCAGTTGATGCGGGTGAAGGGCATGGGTGAAGGCGCGATCGCTGCGATTCGCATCGCCGGTGCATCCGCCGTGCGCTTGCTCCGCACCCAGGCGGCAGACCAGCCGGTGCTGTCCGGATGGCAGGCGCTGCTCGATTACCTCCAGGCCGACATGGCGCACATCGGCATCGAGCGCGTGCGCGTGCTCCACCTCAACACCAAGAACATGCTGATCCGCGACGAGACGATCTCGGAAGGCACCATCGACCAGTCCGCGGTGCATGTGCGGGCGGTGATCACGCGTGCGATGGAGCTGGGGTCGGCGGCGATCATCCTCGTCCACAACCATCCGAGCGGCGATCCCGCGCCAAGCCGGCAGGACATCGCGCTGACCAGGCAGATCATCGACGCCGGCCAGCCGCTCGGCCTCGCCGTCCACGATCATGTCATCATCGGCAGCAAAGGGCATGCGAGCTTCCGGGCGCTCGGGCTGATCTAGGCATCCCGCTTTGTTGCCGCCTATGAAGGCGTCTGTTAGGCGCCGGGCGTTCCCGACCACCTTGAGGACCTGCTATGATCCCCCGCTATTCGCGCCCCGAGATGGTCGCGATCTGGACGCCCGAGAGCCGCTTGGCGATCTGGTTCGAGATCGAGGCGCACGCCACCGAGAAGCTGGGCGAGCTGGGCGTGGTTCCAGCGTCGGCAGCCAAATCGCTGTGGAACTGGTGGGCGACGAACCCGGTGATCGACGTCGCCGCGATCGATGCCATTGAGGCGGTGACCAAGCACGACGTCATCGCCTTCCTGACGTGGGTGGCCGAGCAGGTCGGCGACGACGCTCGCTTCATGCACCAGGGCATGACCTCGTCGGACGTGCTCGACACCTGTCTCGCGGTGCAGCTCGCCCGCGCCGCCGACATCCTGATCGCCGATGTCGACAAGCTGCTGGAGGTGCTGGAACGCCGCGCCTTCGAGCACAAGCTCACCCCCACGATCGGTCGCAGCCACGGCATCCATGCCGAACCCGTGACCTTCGGGCTGAAGTTGGCGCAGGCGCATGTCGAGTTCCAGCGCTGCCGCAAGCGGCTGGTCGATGCGCGCGCCGAGATCGCGACATGCGCCATCTCGGGCGCGGTCGGCACCTTCGCCAACATCGATCCCCAGGTGGAGGAGTATGTCGCCGAGAAGCTTGGCCTGACCCCGGAGCCGGTCTCGACCCAGGTGATCCCGCGCGATCGGCATGCCATGTTCTTCGCGGTGCTGGGCGTCGTCGCGTCCTCGATCGAGCGGCTCGCGATCGAGGTCCGCCACTTGCAGCGCACCGAGGTGCTGGAGGCGGAGG
>CAXTBZ010000088.1:0-10234 GCA_964242855.1 uncultured Sphingomonadaceae bacterium | reverse complement strand
TCGATGCGGCATAATTGATCTGGGCGATCGTGCCCGATTTGCCGACGTCGGACGAGATGTTGACGATCGCGCCCGGCACTGCTTCACCCGCCTTGGCACGATCGATCATGTGGCGGCCGACCGCCTGCAGCCACAGGAACGGCGCGGTCAGATTGATTTCGATCACCTGACTCCACTCGTCGAGCGTCATCTTGGCTATCATCGCCGGCCGTGTGATACCGGCGTTATTGACCAGTCCGTCTATTGCACCGAAGCGTGCGATCGATTTCCCGATCGCGTGGTCCACGAAGCTCGGATCTGCGACGTTACCGGTCAGCGGAAGCGCATTCGAACCGAGCTCCATTGCTGCGGCGCCAAGCTGTTCATCATTGCGATCGATGATCGTCGCATTGCCACCAAGCTCGATAACCAGCTTCGCAATTGCGAGGCCAATACCTTGCGCCGCGCCCGTGACGACGACATTTTTGCCTTCTAGGCCGATCATACTTACTCTCCTGCCTTACGATTCAACCTATCGCTTGGCCGAAAATAAGCAAGGTGAATTTGCTGCCATTGCGCTACCCCGCGCTGCGTAATGCGGCGAGGGTCGTCAGAAATGATCGAAGGTTTTGCTCGGCTAGGGCTGCCCGCTCTGGTGCTGTCGGACCATATCGCGAGCGGGAATCGATGGGGAAAGGGGTTACGTCAGCGTGGACGTGGCCGGCTATCGCTGGCCTCCTCCACCTTCGAGGCGCGCTTGGTCGCCGAAATGCCGTCGAATAGGATTTTTGTATAATATTCGGCAATGTCGTCGGTCGTGCTGCGGGCCGGATCGTACCACTCGGGTATGAACGACATCGCGCCGATGACGAACATCGATACGAAGGCGTCCGAAAGTCCGGGCTTCAACTCCCCATTCTTTTTGCCCTCGGTTAACAGTTTGCGCCAAAACTTATTATAGGCCTGTCTGTGCTTGACTTGCTCCGAGTATTCGGGCTCAGGCAACAGCGACAGTGTCCGGCCCGAAGCAATCGCCATATCGCCCGCCTCGATGATGACCTTCACATTTACCCCTGCCGCCGCTCGAAACTTCCCACGGACACTGGCCCCGTTGGGCAGCGCGGCCACCGTCGCCTCCAGTTTGCATAGGACTTCGTCGATATTTTGATTGAGGATCGCCGCGAGCAGCATCTCCTTCGACTCGTAATAATAGTAGAGACTGCCCGATTTCATGCCGGCTGCGGCCGCGATGTCTCGCATTGAGGTCGCGAGATAGCCATTGCGCTGAAACAGCTCGGCACTGACAGAAAGCACGCGATCACGCGTAACTTCGCTTTTTTTGCTGGCCACGGCATTCCCCTGTTGAGACGGACTTTCTAACCGCGTTAGATGGCGGTGGGAAGGGCGTCTGCGGCTCGGTTGATATCGACATACCATGCTGCGCCTTGCCGTAAGCTTGGATCGAAATTGCAGCCGCCGTCTCCGCGGTCGGGTCGACAGCTAGTTTGTCGGCACCACTTTTCTATCAATCGATAGACATAATCTGAAATGGCGTTATTTGGTCGAGGGTAAGTCGGGCCCGACACAAGGGCGAGGTGAGGAGCCACGGGGTTGGAGCAATTTCCGCGCGGGAAAGCCGCGATCGTCGGCAGCGCTACGTTCGGCATCGGCGAGGCACCTGGCTATACCGCGCTCGAGCTCGCATCGCGCGCCGCGCTCAAGGCGCTGAGCTCGGCGGGCTTGTCGCTCCGCGACGTCGACGGCCTCTTTATATGCCTGCCCGAGGATATCTTCTCAGGCCTCACAGCGTCCGAATACCTCGGGATCAAACCCAAGGTGACCGACAATAACCGAACCGGCGGCTCCGCCTTTATGACGCACGCTGTCATGGCCGCGCTGGCTCTGGAAGCCGGATATTGCGACACTGTGCTCATCATGTACGGCAGCAACCAGCGCAGTGGCGCCGGCAAGCTGGTCACCCCGCGCGTAAACGCCGGCTATGAATATGCCTATAAGCCGATCAACCCGATCTCGCTCTATGCCCTCGCCGCGGCACGCCACATGCACCAATACGGCACCACGCGCGAGGATCTTGCCCATGTCGCCGTCGCCGCCCGGCAGTGGGGGAACCTTAATCCCGAGGCTTTTGCGAAAGGCGACCTCACGGTAGAGGATTGCCTGGGCTCGCGACTCGTCTCCGATCCGCTTAGCGTGCGCGATTGCTGCCTCGTCACCGACGGCGCGGCGGCGATCGTGATGACCCGCGCCGATCGCGCGCGGGATTTACCCAATCAACCCGTCTACCTGCTCGGCGGCGCCGCGGCGACGTGGCACAACACGATCGTCAACATGCCCGACTTGACGGTGACGGCGGCCGAAGAATCGGGCCGGCGGGCTTTTGCCCATGCAGGTGTGTCGCCTGCCGACATCGACGTGGTCGAACTTTACGACGCCTTCACGATCAATACGATCTTATTCCTCGAGGATCTCGGTTTCTGTCCCAAGGGCGAAGGCGGCCGCTTCGTGTCGAGCGGAGCGATCGCACCGGGCGGCAGCCTGCCGGTGAACACCAACGGCGGCGGCCTCTCGTGCTGCCACCCCGGCATGTACGGCCTGTTCACGATCGTCGAGGCGGTCGCGCAACTGACGCGGAACGCTGGCGCGCGCCAGATCGCCGATGCCGAGCTTGCACTCGCGCACGGCAACGGCGGCACGTTATCGAGCCAGGCGACGCTGATCCTCGGCACCGATGCGACATTATGATCGAAATAAAGGAGCAGGACGATGAGCAACAGGCGATTGGACCATTACAAGCACATCAAGTTCAAACGGGAAGGCGTGATCCTGCGCGTCATCATCGCGCAGGGCGAAATGAACCTCGTTCACGGCGAGCTTCACGATGAGTTGTCCCATGTATTTTACGATGTTGCGGCTGATCTGGAGAGCGAGGTCATCATCCTCGAATCCGAAGGCCGTGTGTTCAGCGCAGGCGGCGACATCGGCTATATGGAGACGCTCCACGCCGAGCCCGGCGAGTTCAGCGCGACCGTTCGCGAAGCCAAGCGTGTGGTCTTCAACCTGCTCGATTGCGACAAGCCGGTGATCTGCAAGATACAGGGCGATGCGATCGGCCTGGGCACGACGCTGGCACTGCTATGCGACATCGTCGTCGCGGAGGAGAATGCGCGCTTCGCCGATCCGCACGTCCGTGTCGGTCTCACCGCCGGCGACGGTGGCTCGGTGTTGTGGCCGCAGCTGGTCGGTTATGCCCGCGCCAAATATTATGTTCTGACAGGCGAGATGCTGGACGCCAAGACTGCCGCCGAGATCGGCCTGATCGCCTTCGCCGTTCCCGCTGACGAGCTCGATGCCAAGGTCGATGCGATCGCGCAGAAACTCGCCAACGGTGCGACGACCGCGATCCGCACCTCGAAGGCAACAATGAACATCGGCCTCAAGCAACTCGCGCATTCGATGATGGATGCCGGCATGGCGCATGAGGGCCTGTCGAACGCCACGGCCGATCACGGCGAGGCGGTATCGGCGTTCAAGGCCAAGCGCCGGCCGAGCTTCGGCAAGCGCTAGCTGCGATGGCCGGGCCGGCCGGGCTAGGCCTGGCGCGGCCCGGCCACGCCACGCGCTTTCATCGCGCTCAGCGCCGCCGCGCCGACGCCGAACACTTCGCCCAGCACTTCATCAGTATGCTCGCCCAGCAGCGGCGGTGCGCTTGGCCGGCGCACCGGCGTCTCGGACAGCTTCAGCGGAGACCCGACCATCCGGAGTGTGCCGATCACAGGATGCTCGACCGACCACACCATGTCGCGGGCGATCACCTCGGGCGCGTTAAGCACCTCGTCGATCGCGCGGATTTTCCCGTTGGGGACCCCGCATTCGGTCAGCAGTTCTAGCCATTCGGCAGTCGGCCTCGTCGTGAAGATCGCGGTCAGGCCTTCTGTCAGCACGTGTCGGTTCGTCACCCGCGCGGCATTGGTCACGAACCGTTCGTCCACAGCCCAATCGGGCTGGTTGATGACCTTGCGACACAGAACGCCGAACTGGAGATCGTTGCCGACCGCTAAGACGAAAGACCCGTCCTGCGCCTGGAACGCTTCATACGGCACCACTGCCGGATGTGCGTTGCCGAAGCGCGCCGGCGGCACCCCTGTGACCAGATATTCGCTGGAGACGTTCAGCATCGCCTGTACCTGCCCGTCCAACAGCGCAATATCGATATGCTGCCCGATCCCGTAGCGATCGCGCGCGATCAGCGCTGCCAGCACCGATTGGGTCGCGTTCATGCCGCCGTATAGATCGGCGACCGCGACGCCGACCTTCATTGGCGCGCCCTCGATCTCGCCGGTCGCCGCCATCAGGCCGCCTTCCGCCTGCGCCACGAAATCATAGCCGGGCCGATCCGCCATTGGCGAGGAATGACCATAGCCCGTCACCGAGCAATAGATGAGGCGCGGGTTGATCGCGCGCAGCGTATCATAATCGAGCCGGTATTTTGCCAGCGTGCCGATCCGATAATTCTCGATGACGACATCGGCATGGGCGATATAGGCATGCAGCATGTCCTGCACTTGCGAGTCGGTGATATCCAGCGCGACGCTGCGCTTGTTGCGGTTGAGGAACAGATAATAGGCAGACTGGCCAGACTTGAACGGCGCCCAGCCTCGGGTGTCGTCGCCGCGCACCGGATGCTCGACTTTGATGACATCAGCACCCAGATCGGCCAGCGTCATCGCGCACCATGGACCGGCCAGCACCCGGCTCAGATCGAGCACCTTGATACCGGATAGGGGCAGACGCGCTTCGACCATGACAGTTCCTCACCTTTGCCATCGTGCTTACCTCTGCTTTCAAACAAACGATAGCTTGAATAGGGAGGACACGACACGCTAGTGCTTGATGAGCGATCGATTCATTCAGGCAGGTCCAGTGCTCGATTATTCCGCCATCCGTGCCCGAGCATTCCCCGATATTGTGCAGCGCTACGCGGCGCACGAAACAATCCTGTATGCGCTCGGATTGGGCTATGGTGTCGATCCGCTCGACGAGGATGAATTGCGCTTCGTCATCGAACCCGAGCTCAAGGCCGTACCAACGCAAGTCGCCGTTCTCGGCACGCCCGGCTTCTTTTGGCAGGATCCGGCGCTCGGCGTCGATTGGGTCCGCATCGTCCATGGCGAGCAGGATATCCGCTGGTTCGGCACGTTGCCGTCGGCCGCGACCGTCATGGCGCGCAATCGCGTCGCGGCACTGACCGACAAGGGCCCGGGCAAGGGCGCTGTCGCTCAGATAGTCCGCGACCTGTTCGAAGAGGAGAGCGGCAAGAAAATCGCAGAGGTCCGGCAGGTGGTCTTCCTGCGCGGCAACGGCGGCTATAGCTCGTACAACGGGAAGAGCGATCCGCCCCCCACACCGCTGCCGCAGATCGACGACGTTTTCGGGCCACCCGATTGCATCGTCGAATTTGCGACGCTGCGGCAGGCGGCGCTGATCTACCGGCTTAGCGGCGATTTCAATCCGCTTCATGCCGATCCCGCTACCGCGCGGACCGCGGGGTTCGATCGGCCTATCCTTCATGGCCTTTGTAGTTATGGCATGGCGGCGCGCGCGCTGCTCGGCGCCTATCTCGATCATGATCCGTCACGCCTGCGCCGTCTTGCGGTGCGCTTCACCGCGCCGGTCTTTCCCGGCGAGACTTTGGCATTCGAGTTCTGGCGGCGCGGCGACAGCGAGATCGCCATCCGCGCGCGGGTTCCGGCCCGCGATGTCACCGTGCTCAATCACGGCATCGCCGAGATCGCTCCGGCGGCGTGACCCTACCGTCGCACGCCCCTCACCTGCCGCTCGCGCTCGTGATCGGCTGCGGCGGTCTCGCGATGACCTGTGCTCGGCGGCTTGGCTACAAGAACCGCCTGATCCTGGCCGACCTCGACGGTGCCGTCGCGGCCATGGCGGCGGAGATGCTCCGCACCGAAGGAATGGCGGCGATGGGCGTAGCGTGCGACGTCGCTGATCCCGGCGCGGTGAAAACGCTTGCGACTGCGGTAGCGGAGCACGGCCCGCTCCGCACGCTTGCGCATGTCGTTGGGCTGGCACCGTCGAGTGGCGATTGGCGGGCGATCCTGCGGGTCAATGCCAGCGGCGCGGCGGCGGTCGCCGATGCCGCTTTGCCACTGTTCGACGATCAGGGCGCCGCCGTCTTCATCTCGTCGCTTGGCGGCCATATCGTGCCTGCCGCGCCTGATCTGCTGGCGGCGCTCGATGATCCGACGGCGCCGGATTTCCCCGATCGGGTGGCGAAGGCCGCGGGGGACGCGCTGACTCCCTCGACCGCCTATGCCTGGTCCAAGATCGCGCTGATGCGGATGTGCGTTCGTCTCGCGCCGGAATGGGGCGCGCACGGGGTGCGGATCAACTCGCTGTCTCCCGGCCTGATCGATTCGCCGATGGGCGTGCGCGAATTCGCCGACGAGCCGCGCAAACGCGGGTTGCTCGAACGCGTGCCGCTCGGCCGGCAGGGCAGCATGGTGGAGGTCGCCCAGGCGGTCGAATTCCTATGCTCGCCGAACGCGTCCTACATCAGCGGCACCGATCTGCTGATCGACGGCGGTGTCGCCGCCGCGCTTCGGCAACCCATTTAGCGCCCGGCGCCGGTTCCAGAGACCAGAAATGCCCAATAGGCGTCAGCGCCCTGCTCGGCAGCGAGGGCGCCCAGCGCGCTTTCCCAATGGCGAATCGTCCCGAACTCAGCGCCCCACGCGATCAGCCGCCGGGTGCGGTGATGCAGCGCATATTCCCAGGTGAAGCCCATCGCGCCGTGCATCTGGTGGGCGATCGCCACCGCCGCCTCGCTGGCCAGATTCGCGACGATTTTCGCCGAGGCCGTCTCCAAAAGGCCCGCGCCCGATGCATAAGCGGCGCGTGATGCCGCTTCGGTGGCGCTCACCTGTTCGGCAAGGGTCGCAAGGCTGTGCTGCACCGCCTGGAACTTGGCGAGCGTCTTGCCGAACTGGCTGCGATCGGTGACGTGCGTGATCGCCAGATCGAGCGCGCCGCGGCTTGCCCCGGCGATCTGCGCCGCCCTGGCGAGAGCGCCATGGGAGATCATATCGCCGCCGGCATGGGGCGCGGACGTCGCCTTAGCCCGTACGAAGCGGATTTCGTCCCGGGGCTCACCCGCAGCGTTTACGTGCGCGTCAATCGTGGCGCCGGTGGTTTCGAGGCAGATAACCTGGCGGCCGCAGGCCATCTCGATCAGCCCGACGACATGATCGGCATGACGCCCCCACGGGATACCGCGCGCGATGCCCGTAAACGTCATGCCCTCAGCGGACTCGACCACTTCGCCGTCGGTCCGTGCAGCGATCGACAGCACCCCCGCCGGCACCGCGAGGCCGGCCGCCGCCAGCAATCCCGTGCCGACGATGGCCTCGATCACCGGGAGGTCGATCGCGTGTCGCCCGGCAGCATGGCACACCAGCCAACTCTCGATACCGCCGCCGCCGAAGCCTCCGGCGGCCTCCGGCGTCAGCAGCTCCTGAAGTCCCGACGTCTCGAACGGCGTCCAGCGGCCGGCGAAATCACCGGCCCCATCGTCATGCTCGGGACGCGACGCCGCAATCGCGCCGAACAGGCGATCGACCATATCGGTGAGCATAAGCTGCTGTTCGTTCATCGTAAGCCGATCCCGCGCGCGACGATGCCCTTCAGGATCTCGCGCGTGCCACCCCGCAGCGAAAAACTGGGCGCCAATTTTTGAAGCAGCGTGAGAACCGCGGTCAGCTCACCATCGTCACCAGCGCTCAGCCGCTGAATGGCGCGCGGCATATCCTGTTCGAGGTCTGCACCGAGGTTCTTCACGATCGCCGCGTCTAGCCCGGCATCCTCTCCCGCCTCAATCCGCGATGCCACCTGCCGGGACATCTGCCTTAGCGTCCACAGCCGCGCGGTGAGCTGCCCGACCAGCCCGCACATCGGCTCGTCCGGCTGCGGCCCCAGAACCCGCAGGAACGCGATCAGCGCCTGGATGCTGCTCAGATAGCGCTCCGGGCCGGAGCGTTCGAGCGCCAGCTCGGACATCACCTGCTGCCACCCGCCGCCTTCCCGACCGACAAGATCGGTATCGGGAACGAACACATCGTCGAGAAAGACTTCGGTGAAGTGGCTGTCGCCGGCCAGATCATGGATCGGCCGGACCGTTACCCCCGGCGATGCCAGATCGATGATAAGCTGGCTCAACCCCTCATGCCGTTGCCCGGCCTCGCCGGTGCGGACCAGCGCGATCATCCTATGCGCAGTGGCTGCGTTGGTGGTCCACAGCTTTGAGCCGTTCACCCGCCAGCCGGTGCCGTCGCGGACCGCGCGCGTCTTGACCGCGGCAAGATCGGACCCGGCCTGCGGCTCGCTCATGCCGATGCAGAAATACAGTTCGCCGCGCGCCATGCCGGGCAGGAAGCGCTGGCGCTGCTCCTCCGTACCAAAGCGCAGCAACAGCGGGCCGCTCTGGCGGTCGGCGGTCCAGTGCGCCCCCACCGGCGCGCCCGCCGCGAGCAGCTCCTCGAGTATTGTGTAGCGCGCCATCGCGGATCGCTCATGCCCGCCATAGCGCTTCGGCCAGGTCATGCCGATCCACCCGTGCGCGCCGACATCGCGGCTGAAATCGGGATCGACCGACAGCCAGGACCGCGCGCGCTGCTCGGCCGGATAGGACGCCAGACGACGCGCGAGGAACGTGCGAAGGTCGGTCCTCAGCGTATCGAGATCGTCGGTCGGCGGGATCGCGGCGTCAGGCATCGGCGACGAAGACGATCAGCGGCTTGTCCTCTTCTTCGATGATGCGGGCTGTAACGGCCATGCCGATGTGCACCTCCGCGGCGGCGGTCCCATCCACCCGCGACATGATGCGCGGCCCTTCGGCAAGATCCACCAGCACGACATTATAGGGGACCGCGGGCGGCCGCGGCCGTACCACCGTCGCTGAATAGACCACACCCTTGCCGGACGCTTCAACCCATTCGAGGTCGTCTGCTCCGGTGAGCGGCTCGACCAGCCGCGGATAGAAGACGTGGCGGCCGCTCGATCGGCTGCGCTGGATCATGAAGCGACCTTCGCCGAGAAAGGCGTGGAAATCGCGTTCCGGATGGATATCGGCCATGACGCTGAAGCCCTCTGCTACTGCGAAGCCAACCCTCCAGAGGTTGGTCGCCTTTTTCTGCCTAACGGTTGCTCGATTCACTTGTAGGATGCAAGTCTTCGCTGTCGTCCCGGGCCCGCTCGCTCAGGCCCAGACCCGCCCGTGACCGAGATCGGCGACGCGATCGGACCGGCCCATGGCCGCCATCCATGAGTTCAGCACATTATCCCATAGTTTGGCATTGTAGATGTCTTCCTTGGAGCTGAATTTGCCATCGCCGGCATAGACCATGACGGTCATGCTCGCGATCTCATAGGGGCCGCTGCCGTCCTGCGGATCGGGAAGCCGGTTGAGCGCCTTGAACGTCACGCGGTTGCCGTCGATCATGCTCCACTCCAGCGGAAAGGTCATCGGCGGCAAATCGCGCGTCATCATGAACGCCATCCATTCGTCGATCTGGCGCCGGTTCGTCGCCAGCAAGGGGCTGCCCGGGCATCCCATGGGATTCCCCATGCAATGTTCGATGTAGCGCAAGTCTTCGGTGAAGATGCTCGAATAGGCCGAATAGTCCTTGCCCGTGCTGCCGTGCGCACCTTCGACGATCGCCCGGTAGTGCGCGAATGCGGCGGCAACCTCTTCGCGTGGGAAAATATAATCTTCTGCCATGATGTGGCTCCTCTGCCTGTTTCTCAGCCCGCGCTGCCGTGCAGTTTGCGGATCTCGAGTTTGTTGATCTTGCCGCTCGCCAATTTGGGCAGTTCGTCCACGAAGACGATGCTTTTGGGGCATTTGTATCCCGCGATCAGCGTGCGGCAGTGCGCCACCAGCTCGGGCCCCGACACCTGCGCGTCGCGCCGTAGCTCGACGACGCCGCGCACGGCCTCGCCCCATTTTTCGTCCGGCACAGCGATCACGGCGGCGTTCGCTACGGCCCCGTGCTGATACAGTGCTTCTTCTACCTCGCGCGAATAGATGTTCTCGCCCCCCGAGACTATCATGTCCTTCTTGCGATCGACCAGATAGACATAGCCATCCTCATCAAGTTTGCCGACGTCGCCAGTACGCAGCCAGCCGTCGCGCAACGTCTCGATGCTGGCCACGCTGTTGTTC
>CAXTBZ010000087.1:0-10386 GCA_964242855.1 uncultured Sphingomonadaceae bacterium | reverse complement strand
CTTCACCTTGTTCTCGAAGCCCGAATAGGCGTGGATGATGTACCAGCGCGACATGGTTGTTCCTTAGCCGACGAGCTTGAGCAGGAGCTGCGCGAGCCCGTTGAATGCGTTGTCGACGCCGAAGAAGAACAGCGCCAGCACGGTGGTCATTATCACCACCATCACGGCGGTCATCGTGGTTTCCTTGCGGGTGGGCCAGGATACCTTGGCGGTCTCCGCCTTCACCTGGTTGACGAACTCGGGAGCGGTGCGGAAGAAGCCGCCGATCCCGCCATCCTTCTCGCTTGCCTTCGCCACAGCCGACCTTTCATCAACGACACAAGAGGCCTCAGGCGCCTGTTCCACCATGGTGGCGGCGCCCTGGCCTCGATCATTCCACTCTTCCCGACCCTTCGGCTCACCATCATGCGATGGCAGGAGCGGAGGGACTCGAACCCACGGCCCTCGGTTTTGGAGACCGATGCTCTACCAACTGAGCTACGCTCCTCCAGGTCGGGAAGCGGATGCGGTCCATAGCGGGGGAGGGGTGCGCGTGCAAGCGCCTCAATAGACGCGGGCGACCCGTTGCTCGGCGCGCGTATGCGCCATTTCGGCGGCTTCGCGTGGATCGACCGGCTGGCCGACGAGCCAGCCCTGCACCTGCCGGCAGCCAAGGCTGCGCATGCGATCATATTCGCTGCGCGTCTCGGCCCCTTCGGCGATCGTGGTCATGCCGAGCGACTCCGCCATGGCGACGATCGCCTTGACGATGGCGATGCTCTCCGCTCCGTTACCGGTGGCGCCGCGCACGAAGCTGCGATCGATCTTGATGCTCGAGAAGCGGGCCTTGCGCAGATACGCAAGGCTGGAGCGGCCGGTGCCGAAATCGTCCAGCGTGATGCGCACACCGAGCGCCAGGATCTTGTCTACCACTTCAGTAAGGCGACCGTCGCGGACGAATACCTCCTCGGCGATCTCGAGCTCGAGCCGCTCGGGCGCGAGGCCGGAGTGGGACAGCGCCGAGATGATCGTGGCGGGCAGCTGCGCATCCTTGAGCTGGGCCGCCGCCATGTTGACCGAGACGCGGACATGATCTGGCCAAGTCGCGGCATCGCGACAGGCCGAGTGCATCACCCAATCGCCGATCCGCCCGATCAGCCGAGCCTCCTCAGCCACCGGGATGAAGACCTCGGGCGATACGTTGCCGAGTTCGGGATGGGTCCAGCGCAGGAAGGCCTCGAAGCCGGTCAGTCCGCCGTTCCTGGCTTCCACGATCGGCTGGTAGACGAGGCTTAGCTCGCCCCGCTCCAGCGCGTCACGCAGCGCGATCTCGATCCGGCGGCGATGTTCGGCGTTGGCGTGGAGGGTTGGCTCGTAGCGGCGGTGGACGCCACGGCCGTCATCCTTGGCGCGGTACAGTGCGAGATCGGCGTTGCGCAGCAGGGTCTCCACCACCCGGCCATCCTTGGGAGCGGTCGCCGAGCCGACGCTGCCGCCAATGTGCAGCTGATGGTCCTCGACTTCGAAGGGAGCCGAGAGGACATGGACGATGCGCTCGGCGAGGACATCGATGCGATCGCGATCGCTTGCATCCGGGATGACGACAGCGAACTCATCGCCGCCCAACCGGCCGCACAGATCGCCGGCGGAGAGCAGGCCCGAGATCCGATTGGCGACCTCGATCAGCAGCTTGTCGCCGATTGGATGGCCGAGCGTATCGTTGACCTGCTTGAAGCGATCGAGATCGATCAGCATGAGCGTCGATCGGCGGCCCTCATGGTGACCATCGCGCAATGCCGCGCCGAGCTTGTCGATGACGTGCGAGCGGTTGGCGAGCCCGGTCAGCCCGTCGAAGCGCGCCATGCGATCGATCTTCTCGGCCGACCGGTGCCGTTCGGTGACATCGGTGCCGACCCCCCAGAAACCGATAAGCGTGCCGCGCTCATCGCGCCGCGGAGCAGCCGAGAGCGACCACCAGCGGCGTTCGCCCGCGATCATCACCGGCACCACGAGGTCACGGAAGCTTTCGCGCAGCCGCAGCTTCTCGGCGAGCATCCGAATGCCCGGCGCTACCTCTCCGCGATCCCAGCCTTCGCCTGCCAGCATCGCCAGCAGCGACTGGCCTTCGACTTGCTCGCGCTTGAGGCCGAACAAGCGGGCGAGGCGCGGGTTCACGTCGATCAGGCACTTGCCGGCATCGGTGCGCCACAACCAGTCGGCACTGGTGTCCTCGAACTCGCGCAGCAGCAGGCTGATGACATCCTCACGGCCGGACAGCGCCTGCTCTGCAGTGATCCGCTTGACGAACTGGCGGGCGTTGGCGGTGAAGCTCGCCGCGATCGTCAGCGTGAACATAAAGATCATGCCGGCGAGCACCGGCCTGCCATCGATGGCAGTGTCCGCGATTGCCGCCGTTCCGACGATGACGATGAAGATGAGGGCACCGAGCGGCGCGGCGACCATCAGCGCCGTCGCCGCGACCGCAAGCGCGCCGCCGATGGTCAGCAACGCGAACGCGTAGAGCGTGCCGGCCGGCCCGGTGAAAAGGGCCATGGCCACGCCCCAGCCGATGCCGAGGAAAAGGCTGCCGACCACATCCGGGTCGCTCCAGGCCGGGCGGATCACCGGCGCGGTGCGTGCCCGCAGGACGATCAGCGCTTCGATGCCGAAAATCGCGGCGGCCCAGGGCAGCAGCGTGGTCCAGCCAAGCATCTGGACGCGGAGCACGACCACGATCGCGGCAGCGAAGAGCTGTGCGGCGAGCCAGATCGGGCGCCGGGTCTGCATCGCTGCAGCGCGCGCCTCGGCAAGCGCGGGAAAGGCGTCGCCCCGGCCCTTGATCAGGCCAAGCGTGTAGAACCAGGAGGGGGTGATCCGCTCCGAGGATGAGGGGTACGAACTCGACACCCGAAGAGGCTTAGCCGCGATACCTTACCGGGGGGTAAGCGCGCGCCGCACCTGCTGGGGATAAGTCCGTTTCGGTGGAACTTTTGCCGACGCTCAGATGTGCACAACGGTTGCTACTGCAAGTGGCCTCAGGCGGCGATGTCGTAGGGCTGGATTTCGCCTGAAAGATAGAGCGTGCGCGCCTTGACGCGGCTGAGCTTGCCCGACGAGGTGCGCGGCAGCGTACGTGGCGGCACCAGTTCGACGACGCAGTTCATGCCGGTGATCGCGCGGACTTTCTCGCGGATCAGATCGCGAAGGCGGGTGCGTTCCTCCTGATCCGACGTGCGGCATTGGACCAGCACCGCCGGCGTTTCCTCGCCGCCCGGCGTGGTGATCGCGAAGGCGGCGATGTCGCCCGCCTTGAAGCCGGGCAGCTGCTCGACCGCCCACTCGATGTCCTGCGGCCAGTGGTTGCGGCCGTTGACGATGATCATGTCCTTGGCGCGGCCCACGATGTAGATGTAGCCATCGCTCAGATATCCCATGTCGCCGGTGTCGAGCCAGCCGTCGGTCATGCAGGCGCCGGTCGCCTCCTCGTCGCGGAAGTAGCCGACCATCACCGAACCGCCCGCGCACCAGACCTTGCCGATCGCCTTTTCGGGGAGCGGCGTACCGTCCTCCTCCCGAATCTCGATCTTCATGCCGCGCACCGCCTTGCCGCAGTTGACGATCGACCGGTAGCGCTGTGGGCGGTGTGCGTGGAGATCGCCGCCCGACAGTTGCGTTTCCTCGACCAGTTCGACGACGATGCCCTCGCCCGGCGGCATGATCGACACCGCGAGCGTCGCCTCCGCCAGGCCATAGCTCGGCGTGAAGGCGAGCGCGTCGAAGCCTGCGGGCGCAAACGCGTCGACAAAGGCCTGCATTACGTCGGGGCGGATCATGTCGGCGCCGTTTCCGGCGAGGCGCCAGCGCGAAAGATCGAACCGCCCGGTGACGTCCGACTGCGAGCCGATGCGGCGCGCGCAGATATCGTAGCCGAAGGTGGGCGAGTAGCTCAGCGTCGTGCCCTGGTTGCGGCTGATGAGATCGAGCCACGCCAAAGGCCGGCGCGCGAAATCCTCGGTCTTCAGATAATCGGTCGAGACCTGGTTGGCGACCGGCGACAGCAGGCAGCCGACAAGCCCCATGTCGTGGTACCAGGGCAACCACGAGACGCAGCGATCGCCATCGTCCACCAGCATGCCGTGGCCATGCGCCGCCAGGTTCTCGAGCAGCTGGCGGTGCGTGATGACGACGCCATGCGGGAAGCGCGTAGAGCCGCTCGAATATTGCAGATAGGCGATGTCGTCGGTCGAGGCCTGGGGGAGCGGCCCGGCAGGCGCGGCACGTGTCGCAAAGGCCTCGTAGGTGACGCCTTCGATCTTGCCCGCTTCCGCCGCAGCATCGGCCATCGATGCGAGCTCGGCCGGGTAGAACAGCATCTTGGGATCCGAGCTCTTGAGCTGGACGGCGAGCTGATCGATGTAGGACTCACGTCCGCCAAAGCTCGTCGGCAGCGGCAGCGGCACGGGCCAGGCGCCGGCATAGATGGCGCCGAAGAACATCGCCGCGAAGGCTGCACCGGTCTCGGCCACCAACGCGATGCGATCGCCCGGACGGACGCCCGCCGCGGTCAGGCGGTGCGCATTTGCCAGCGCATCGGAGCGCAGTTCGGCGTACGGATAAGGTTGCACCAATGTGCCGCGCGCATCGTGGAAGTTCAGCCCGCGGGTGCTCCGAGCGGCATAGTCGAGAGCCTCGCCCATCGTGGCGAAATCCGCCATGCGGCGCGGCAGTACGTCGTCGGTCGGCGTGGGGATCAGCGACCCGTCCGATATCAACTTCGTGTACGCAGTGCTGGCAGTGCTCTCAACCTCGCGACGCACCGACGGCCTCTCCTCAACAACAACAACCCGGCCTGATAAACGGACGAGCGGCATGAATCCATCTTTGTCGTGTGATGGTCATCGGCGTTCAAAATCCGGCTCGACTGTGGCACAAACATGGCAGGTGAGACCCAGAAATCCCTCGCGCCCTGTTCCGCCCCTCGATGCGGCCGCTCTGGAGCGGCTGGCGCTAGGTTATGCCGGCCGCTACGCCACCAGCCGCGCCAAGCTGCGCGATTATCTTCGCCGCAAGCTTCGCGAGCGTGGCTGGGGCGGGGAGGGTACCCCGCCGATCGATGCGGTGGTCGAGCGGTTCGCCGAGCTTGGGTATGTCGATGATCAGGCGGTGGCGGAGGCGCGGGGGCGGGTATTGACCACGCGTGGCTATGGCGTGCGGCGGATCGGGCAGGCGCTCGGCGTGCTCGGCATCGAGGAGCAGGACGCGGCGGGCGCCATGTCGGTAGCGTCCGAAAGCGCCTGGCAGACGGCGCTGCGCTTCGCCGAACGCAAACGCCTAGGTCCTTATGCGACGCGGCTGCCCGACGAGCGGGACCGGCAGCGGGCATTCGGCGCGATGGCACGTGCCGGCCATGCGACGGAACACATTAGAAAAATCCTGAAACTCGCTCCGGGCGACGTTCCGAATGAGGACTGACCGTAACGATTTTGACAGAAGTGGCATAGATTCGGCGTCGATTTCGATAATAATCATGCTAAAGTGTTGCTCAGGGGGTATGTTCGTCATGCAAGAGGGTGTCTTTGCGTACGAAGACGGGGGCGGCGGTGGAGCAGAGCGCGGCAAGCCGCTCGGGCTCATCCATCGTGTTGCGCTGGACGATAGTGGCCGTAGTGCCCTCACTTCCCCATCGTTTGTTGTCGATACTGACGCTGGCATTGACGAGGTTGAAGTATCGGGCGCGGTCAAGTGGTTCGATGCCACGCGCGGCTTCGGCTTCCTGGTCGGCGACAATGGCGAGGGCGACGTCCTTATCCATTTCTCGGTGCTGCGGCCGTTCAACCGCCGCAGCCTCCCCGAAGGCGCGCGCGCCGTCTGCGTCGCGACCCAGCGGGACCGGGGCTTGCAGGCGCGCGTGCTCGTCAGCTTCGATCTCTCCACCGCGACCGGCCCCGATCTGGAGACCGCCGCCCGCCGCGCCGCGAGCCATGTCGATCCGATGCCGTTGCTCGACAATGCCGGCGAACCCGAGGTGGTGCGGGTGAAGTGGTTCAACCGGCTGAAGGGCTACGGCTTTCTGATGCGTGAGCACGACACCGCCGATATCTTCATCCATATGGAGACGGTGCGGCGCGCGGGGCTTGTCGATCTTGTCCCGGAGCAGCATCTGGTGGCGCGGATCGCGGCAGGCTCCAAGGGCCCGCTTGCAGTGGTGTTGCTTCCGCCGGAGAATTGAGATGCGCTTTACTGTTCTTTCGGTCGCCATGTTCGCGGCCGTTGCTTCGCTTGCCCCGCTTCCGGCGCTCTCGCAATCCGTCATCACCCGTGCCCAGCCGCACCTCGCAATCGAGCCGCTGACGATCCGCACCACCGGGCGCGCGATCCGCTTCCATGTCGAAGTCGCGCGGACCGGGGATCAGCAGGAGGCGGGGCTGATGTTCCGCACATCGGTGCCCGCGCACGGCGGAATGATCTTCCCGATGACGCCGGTGCGTGAGGCGACCTTCTGGATGAAGAACACGGTCATCCCGCTCGACATGGTGTTCATCCGCACCAACGGCACGATTGCGCGGATCACCACGGCCAAGGCGCTGGACGAGAGCATCGATGCGTCGGGCGAACCGGTGAGTGCCGTTCTCGAACTCGGCGCCGGGCGTGCCCGGGCGCTCGGCATCCACGAGGGTGACACGGTGGTGTGGCGGGGACTTGCGGCCGCTGCATCGTAAGCGCCGCATCGTGACCACCGCGCTTGCCGCCGCCAAGGCGTCACGCTAAGCGCACCTGCATGGGTCTTCTCACGAGCATCTTCACCTGGTGGAACGGCGCGACGATCGGCACCCGCCTGTTTTCGGCGCGCAAGGGCAGTGAAGTCGGTACTGACGAACTCGGCAACGTCTATTTTCAGGGCGGCATCGACGTTCACGGCAATCCGCGCCGTTGGGTGATCTACGCCGGCGCCAACGATGCGAGCCGCGTGACGCCGGAATGGCACGGCTGGCTCCACAACACGCATCACGAGACCCCCGACAAGGCGCTGCCCCCGCCGCGCCCGTGGCAGGCGCCCGCCAAGCCCAACATGACCGGCACCAACGAGGCCTATCGCCCGGCCGGCTCGCTTGAGGCAGGCGGCAAGCGTGCGGCCGCGACCGGCGACTACGAGGCATGGAGCCCGAACTGACCCATGCGTAGTCTAGCCAGGGAGCATGGCGCCGAGGCGCTGATCGGCCTGCTCGTCGTCCTCGTCGCGGTGTGGTTCGGCTGGTTCGCGTTCCAGCGCACCGGCGGCGGCCGCGTCGCCAACGCGATCCAGGTGAGCGCGCTGTTCCCGAATGCCAGTGGGATCAACGCGGGGACCGACGTGCGCGTGGCCGGCATCAAGATCGGCCAGGTTGCGGCGGTGAAGCTCGACCCAAAGTCGTTCCAGGCGGAGGTGACGCTCGCGATCGATCCGGGCAGCAAGCTGCCCGATGACAGCAGCGCCGCGATCACGTCCGAGGGCATCCTCGGCGGCACCTACATGAACCTGATCCCCGGCGGATCGTCCACCCCGTTCAAGAATGGCGACATGATCCTCGACACCCAGGGTTCGGTCGATCTGATGAGCATGGTGGGGCAGTTCATCAACAAATCGGGTGGAGACAGCGCCAAGGCTGCGCCTGCGTCGGCCACGCCGGCGGCGGCGCCCGCGAACCCGTGATGCGGCGGTACGCGGTGGGATTGGCGGTGCTGCTGATCGGCGGTGTCGCCGCCTGGCAGGGCGTCGAGGCAATCCAGGCCAACGACCAACAACCGGCGCTGCCGCTTGGTAACGATACGGCGGCGGCGGATGGTACGGGCGCGGCCAAGCCCGCGAAGAAGGTTGCCCCCAAGCCGGGCGCAAAGCCGGCTGGCGACGAACTCGCGAAGGTGGAGACGCCGATGGCCGATCGGGTCGCGGTGCTCGGCCTGCTCAACAAGCGCAATGGCGAGGAACGCGATCTGACGCTCAAGCCTGGCCAGGCGGTTCGTGTCGGCGATGTTGTGGTGCGGCTGCGCGCCTGCGAGACGACCGCGCCGTGGGAAGCCGAGCCGCTCACCGGCGCCTTCGTTCAGGTCGACACGAAGGGGCGCGACACGCGGTGGCGGCGGGTCTTCTCGGGCTGGCTCTACAAGGAATCGCCGTCGCTCAACGTGGTCGAACACCCCATCTACGATGTGTGGCCCAAGAGCTGCGCGATGACGCATCCGGATATCGGGCCGGACACGGTGCTGGCTTCTTCGGTGGGTGCGGGGGACAAGCCGCGCTCGATCGCGAAGAAGTCGCCGGCGCCAGATGGTGGCGCCGCGCCGCCTGCCGCCGCCGCCACGCCTGCGCCCAGCGCGGCATCCAACATCACGCGATAGTCGCTCCGCCCGATCTCGATCGCGCCGAGCGAGGCGAGATGATCGGTGATGAACTGGCAATCGAGGAGCTTGAAGTCGCCGACCCGGAGCCGGGCCACGAGGTGGGCGAGCGCCACCTTTGAAGCATCGGTAGCGCGCGAGAACATGCTCTCGCCGAAGAACGCTCCGCCCAGCGTCACGCCGTAGAGTCCGCCGATCATCTCCCCGCCAACCTCGCCGGCGCGCCATACCTCGATCGAGTGCGCGTGGCCGTTGCGGTGGAGGATCGTGTAGGCCTGTTCGATCTGGCCGTTTATCCACGTTTCCGGGCGGTCGTTAGTAGACTCGGCGCAATTTGCCATGACGCGGGCGAAGTCACGATCCGCCGTGACGGCGAACCGGTCCGAGCGCAGCGTCTTGCCGAGCGAGCGCGACAGGTGGAAGCCGTCGAGCGGGAGCACGCCGCGCCGCTTGGGCTCGACCCAGAAGATGTCGCTGGCGTCCCGGCTGTCCGCCATCGGGAAGACGCCGACCGAATAGGCGCGCAGCAGGAGATCGGGATCGATCGGCTCCGCGGCGGCACGGCGTCCCCGGCCTAGCATGGCGAGTGCCGGCCCATCAGGCGGTCAGCCGCTTTTCGATGCCGCGCCACAGCCGACTGATCGCCGGGCCGGCGGTTGATGCGGCGGGGAAGGGGCCGGTGAGCGGCGCATCGGCGGTCATGCTTTCAAGCGCGCTCGCCATCGGGATCACCGGCCAATCGGGAAGCTCGGCTAGCGCGGCGCGATGGAGCAGACGGCGGCGATCGACCATGTTGAGCACCGGCAGGATCGGCGCGACCTTGCCATGGGTCTCGCGCAGATGCGCCACGACATCATCGAAGGCGCGCCTTGCAAGCGGCGAGGGGATGACCGGTACGATGATCAGCGTCGCGGCGCGCAACGCCTGATCGGCGGTGTCGGTGAGCCCTGGCGGGCAATCGAGCAGGATGCGATCCCAGCCCTTGCCGAGCCGCTCGGCGAGCTTGGCGAGCCGCTTGCGCTTGTCGAGATCGTGGAACAGCCGATCGAGGCTGCGCAGCGATCGATCGGCCGGAAGTATCGAGAGGTTGTTGATCCCGGTCGTTCGGACGAGATCGGCTGGCTCGACCTCGCGGGTGAACACCGCCTGCGCGTCCTCTTTGCCAGGCGCCGTCGCGCCGAGCAGCCAGGACGATGCCGCTTGCGGATCGAGGTCCCACAGCAGCGTTCGCCGTGCGGCCGCCGCTGCGCACCAGGCCAGGCTCACGGCCAGCGTCGTCTTCCCGACACCGCCCTTCAGGCTGTAGACTGCGACTGTAGCCATGACGCCCATGATTAAGCCGCAAGCGCGTTCCGGCGGCAAGCGGGTTCATCACGCAGAAGCTGGTTTCGCGACTTTTGCCCCGCGGTGACTTGGCAAGCCGCTACAGTATCTCCAGCACCCGCTGCGGCGGTCGACACAACCGGCAGCCCTTCATGGTCTCCACCAGCGGCCGCTCGATCAAGATCGGGTCGGCGGCCATCGCATCGAGGATCGCATTGTCCGAAGCATGCTCCAGCGCCGCCGCCTTCGTCTCGGATGCGCGGAGGCCCTCGCCCGGTTTCAGGCCGGCCCGGTCGTAGAGGCGGGAAAGCTCATAGCGCGAGGGCGGCTCCTGCAGATACTCCACGATCGTGACATCGGCACCCGCCTGCTCCAGCAGCGCCAGCGTCTCGCGCGACTTGGAACAGCGCGGATTGTGCCAGATCGTCGCCTTCACGCGTCCTGCTTGGCCAGCCACGTTTCCAGCCACTTGATCGTGTAATCGCCCTCCTGGAACTCGGGATCATCGAGCAGCGCCTGGTGGAGGGGGATCGTGGTCGTGATGCCGTCGATCACGAACTCCTCGAGCGAGCGGCGCAGGCGGCGGAGCGCGCCTTCGCGGGTGTGGCCCCAGACGATCAGCTTGGCGATCATCGAATCATAGTAGGGCGGCACCCGGTAGCCCGCGTAGAGCCCGCTATCGACGCGCACGTTCATGCCGCCCGGCGC
>CAXTBZ010000086.1:0-10432 GCA_964242855.1 uncultured Sphingomonadaceae bacterium | reverse complement strand
GAGCCCCTCCCTGAAAGGGAGGGGTTGGGGTGGGTTCATCTCGGCAACCGCAGCACCCACTTCAGACCGACCCACCCCCGGCCCCTCCCTTTCGGGGAGGGGAGAGCCTACTTCCTCGCCCAGCATGAAACATCTCGGTCGCCATCGCGGCGCCGAGTACCGGGGCGAGCAGGTTGACGATCGGCAGCAGGAACACGCCGGTCACCATCATCCCCATCAGCGCGCGTTCGGTGCGGGTGGCGCGGAGCCAGGCTTTGGTCGCGGCGCGGTCGAGGTGGCGGGCGGCGACCATCTCGCCCAGATCCTGCCCGAACGCCACGCCGTTCACCGCGACGAACAGGATCACCGTGCCGATCCCGGTGACCAGCAGCACCAGGTAGAAGGGCAGCGCGATGAGGTTGTAGAGCAGTACGCGCCCGCTCGATCGCACCCCAAGCCACGCCCCGCGTGCGACGCCGAGCGGCCGGGCGCTCGCCCTCGCCTCCGGGTAGCGCCGCGCCTCCACCGCCGCGACGATCTGGTCCATATAGGCGGAGACCACCCCCATCGCGACGGCGGGGAACAGGAACCACAGGCTGAGCGCGGTCAGCAGCAGGGCGCCCCAGCCACTGCCCGAGGCGCCGAGCGGGCAGCTGTCCTCGTCAGACAGAAGCGCACACGGATCGAAGCCCTTGAGCGTAAAGGCGAGTACGACGCCCACCCCGGCGAAGATCAGCAGCGTCACCAGCAGCGAGCGCCCGAGCAGCCCCAAGATGCGGGGATCGCCCAGATCGTCGAGCGCAAGGAGGAAGGCGCGGATCAGCTCAGAACATCCGCGCCGGCCGCGCCATCGCGCACTGGCCTTCGACCGCCGCCGCCTCCCCGGGCGCAAGCGTGCCGCCGTTGATCCGCTCGATCCGAAGCGTCGTGCGGCTGAGCGTAAAGGGGCCGAAGCGCACCGCCTCGGGCATGAACAGGGCCTTCATCTCCGATCCGCCGCCGGTATCGGGCCGCGATGGCGTGACGGTGCCCTTCGCCTCGTTGACCTCGACGTCGAGCGTGTAGGGCCGCCCGGGATCGTTCATCGTGCAAATCAGGGTGACGATACCGCCTGGACCAGCGCTCGCCTGCGCTGTCCGCGACCGCAGCAGCACCCGGCGCGAGGGCGGTGGCACGGGTGGTGCAGGCGATGGCGTCGGCGTGCTCAGGCTGGCGGCAACCGGCGGCGGTGGTGTTGTCTGCACCGTCGCAGGTGCATCGGGCGCGTCATCCTGGTCCTCCACGCGGTAGACGAACTGCGCCATATGAACGCCGTGCTTGTTCAGATATTGCATGATGTGGAACTCGCAGCGGATGCTGGCGCCGCGCGGCTCGATCACCTTGACCGGAGTGCCCGCCGCCCAGTTGCGGCTGAGCGCATCGAGCTGGCTGTCGGTCACCTGGTGGTTGGCATAGGCGACGAAGCATTTGTCACGCTTGGCGGTGACGACGATCTCGTCCGCGGCGGGGGCGACGGTGGCGGGCGCGGGGGCAACCGCTTGCAGCAGGGACGCAAGAAGAATCAGCACATGCCCCAGATAAGGCCACTCGCCGCGCGCGCAAAGCCGCCGGGCGTCGTCAAACCGACGCTGCCCGGATATAGAGGGTGCGTCCTCCAGTTGAAGACCGAACGCACGAAGGGAAATCCGATGCCCATGGGCCGGTCATGAACGAGCCGCTCGAGATCGAGCTGAAACTGGAGCTGGCGCCCGAAGATGCTGCGCGTATTGCCGCAGCACCGGCACTTGCGGGCCTGAAGGCGGACACCGCAGAACTGGTCTCGGTGTATTTCGACACGCCCGACGAGGCGCTTCGCCGCAAGGGCTATGTCCTTCGCGTCCGCCACAAGGGCGATCGGCGCATCCAGACGGTGAAGGCGGAAGGCGCGGCCGCTGCCGGGCTGTTCGTGCGGCCCGAATGGGAATGCGACATCGAGGGCGACACCCCGCGGCTCGATGCGTCCAGCGGCCCGCTCGCCGAGTTGTTCCTGCCCGAGACGCTGGCGGCGCTGGTGCCGCGCTTCGAGACGCGGGTGACGCGCACCCTCTATCTGCTGGCGGTTGAAGGCGCGGAGATCGAGCTGGCAGTCGATATTGGCAAAGTCGTCGCCGGGCGCCGACGCGCCGACCTGTGCGAGATCGAGCTGGAGCTCAAATCCGGCCCGCCGCGCGCGCTGTTCGATCTGGCCCGTGCATTCGACGACCATGTCCCGCTTCGCCTCGGTGTGCGCGCCAAGGCCGAGCGCGGGTTCGCACTGGCCGCCGGTGGCAAGTTCAAGGCGAGCAAAGCCGAGCCGCTGCACCTCGATATCACCGGCGACGCACGCGAGACCTTCGCCGCGATCGCGCAATCCTGCCTCCGCCAGTTCCGCCTCAACGAAGCGCTGGTGATGACGAGTGGAGCCGAGGCGCCGCTCCACCAAGCGCGCGTCGGACTCCGCCGGCTGCGCTCCGCCTTTTCGCTCTGCAAGCCGCTGTTCGCCGGCGATGATCGTGCCAATCTGCTGCGCCTCGAACTGAAGTGGCTGGCGGCCGAACTCGGCGAGGTCCGCAACCTCGACGTGCTGATCCCGCGCATGGCCGAGCCGGTGCGCGGGCGGCTGGTGGAGACCCGCGCACATGCCATGGAGCATGTCCAGGCGACGCTCGCCTCGGCGCGGACGCGGCTGCTGATGATCGACCTTGCCGAATGGCTGATGCTCGGCACCTGGCGGGTGACGCCCGCCGATCCGGCGCTCGCCGAGCGGCCGGCGCCGGACTTCGCCGCCGACATCCTCGACAAGCAGCGCCGGCGGATCAAGAAGGGCGGCCGGCACCTTGCCGCGGCCGATGACGAGCACCGCCACCGCGTCCGCATCGAGGGCAAGAAGCTGCGCTATGCGGCCGAGTTCTTCGGTGCGCTCTATCCCCGCCGGAAGGCACAGCGGCGGCGCGAGGCGTTCCTCAGCGCGATCGAGGGTCTGCAGGATCTGCTCGGCGAGCTGAACGATCTGGTTACCGGGCCCGAGGTGCTCGCCGCGCTGGGTGTCGAGGAAACGCTGCCGGTGCCGTCCAAGGCGGAGCGTCGTCGGATGCTGGAAAGCGCCGAAGATGCGCTCGACACCCTGCTCGACGTCAAGCGCTTCTGGCGCTGAGCACCCATCCCGGGCGATCCTGTTGAGAAGTTCTGGTCGGGGCGACAGGATTCGAACCTGCGACCCTTAGACCCCCAGTCTAATGCGCTACCAGGCTGCGCCACGCCCCGACCTAGGCGGCGGCACCTAGAAGAAGGGGGGTCGCTTGGCAAGCGCCTTGGCGGTCAAGCGCGCAGGGTTCCCTTGATGGCGGGGAAGCAGCGTGATAGGCGCGCGCCCTTCGATCAATTCTCATCCCAGGGCAGCCACGACGCGCGCCCGAGCCAGGCTAGACCGCACCCATGTTCTCGTCCTCCGCACCCGGCGCGCCCTCCCCGATCTCCGGGTTCATCCAGTTCGTGCCCTTCATCGCGATCTTCGCAATCATGTGGTTCCTGATCATCCGCCCGCAGCAGCAGAAGGCCAAGCAGCACAAGGCGATGATCGACGCGCTGAAGAAGGGCGACACCGTCGTCACCGCGGGCGGCACGATCGGCAAGGTGATCAAGGTGGATGGCGACGAGGCCGAGGTGGAGATCGCGCCCAACGTCCGCGTCCGCGTGATCCGCGCGACGATCACCGACGTGCGCGGCGTGCCTATCGCCAACGATCGCGCCTGAGGCTCGCATGCTCGATTTCCCGCGCTGGAAGATCGCATCGATCATCGGCGTATTGCTGATCGGCATCCTGCTCAGCGTGCCGAGCCTGATGCCCGAGGCGACCGCGCGCAGCCTGGGCCTCGGCTTCGCGCCGCGCATCAATCTCGGCCTCGATCTCGCCGGCGGCAGCCACATCCTGCTCGAAGCCGACACTGCCGACGTCGCCAAGACGCGCCTGTCGAACATGCAGGACACGATCCGCGCCGAGATGCGCAAGAACACGCCCGCCCCGATCGACATCGGCGACATCTCGACCACCGGCAACGCGCTGACCTTCTTCGTGCGCGATTCCGCGCAACTCGACGCCGCGGTCGACAAGGTCCGCACGCTGACCCAGCCGGTCGGCACCAGCGGCACGCGCGACTGGAACGTGACCGTCGCCGATTCTACCCGGATCGTGATGACCGAGACGCAGGGCGGCATCGCGCAATTCGTTGATCAGGCGATGACCGGCGCGGTCGACATCGTCCGGAAGCGCATCGATGCGCTCGGTACCAAGGAGCCGACGATCGCGCGCCAAGGCAGCGACCGCATCCTCGTCGAGGTGCCGGGCGTGCAGGATCCGACCCAGCTGAAGGCGCTGATCGGCAAGACCGCCAAGCTGGAATTCAAGCTGGTCGATACCCAGTCCGATCCCGCCAAGGTTGCGACCGGCCAGGCCCCGATCGGCGACCAGCTGCTGCCCTATCAGGGCCGCCCAATCGCCGTGTTCCGCCAGGCAATCCTGACCGGCGCGGACCTCAAGACTGCGCGGCAGGATTACGACCAGAACAACCAGCCGGCGGTCTCGATCGGCTTCAACACCAAGGGCGCGCGTGCGTTTGCCGAGACGACGCAAGCCAATGTCGGCAAGCCGTTCGCGATCATCCTCGATGGGCAGGTGCTCTCCGCGCCAAACATCAACGAGCCGATCCTCGGCGGCAGCGCGATCATCAACGGCAGCTTCACCGCGCAGTCCGCCCAGAGCCTCGCCATCGCGCTGCAATCGGGCTCGCTGCCGATCGCGCTGAAGACCGTCGAAGAGCGTACCGTCGGGCCAGGACTCGGCGCCGATTCGATCCACGCCGGCATCATCGCCTCGGTAATCGCGGTCGCCGCGGTGGTGGCGTTCATGCTGGTGACTTACGGGCGTTTCGGCGTCTATGCGAACTGCGCCGTGATCATCAACGTGTTCGTGATCCTGGGGCTGATGGCGCTGCTCAACGCGACGCTGACGCTGCCCGGCATCGCCGGCTTTGTGCTGACGATCGGCACCGCGGTGGATGCCAACGTGCTGATCAACGAGCGCATCCGCGAGGAGCGGCGGCGCGGACGCGGCGTGATCCAGTCGGTCGAGCTCGGCTACAAGGAAGCGAGCCGCACGATCTACGAGGCCAACATGACCCACGGCATCACCGGGCTGATCATGCTCATCCTGGGCTCCGGCCCGGTCAAGGGCTTTGCGGTGGTGCTGCTGTTCGGCATCGTCACCTCGGTCTTCACCTCGGTCACCTTCACGCGCATGCTGGTTGCGCTCTGGCTTCGCCGCCAGCGCCCGCAAGCGATCCATATCTGAGGCCGCCACACCCATGCGCCTGCTCAAGATCGTTCCCGACAACACCAATATCGGCTTCGTCCGCCTGCGCGGCTGGGCGTTCGGGCTGACCGCGCTGCTCACCGTCGCGGCGGCCGTGCTGGTCGGCGTGCGCGGGCTGAATTTCGGCGTCGACTTCGCCGGCGGCGTCTCGATCGAGGCCAAGTTCCCGGGTGCCGCCCCGCTCGACGACATCCGCACCCGGATCGACCGGCTGGGCATCGGCGACGCGCAGCTCCAGCTCGCCGGCAATCCGCAGACCATCTCGATCCGCCTGCCCCAGCCCAACACGCACGACGAAGGCGCCACCAACGCGATCGTCGCCAAGGTGCAGGCGGCGCTTGCCCCCGATCACGTGATCCTGCCCTTCAACCAGGTCGATACGGTTTCGGGCAAGGTCTCCGACGAGCTGATCTGGAAAGGCACTCTGGCGGTTGTGGCGGCGGTGTTCTGCATCGCGCTATTCGGCATCGTGCGCTTTGAATGGCAGTTCGGCGTCGCGACCTTCGTGTCGATCTTCCACGACGTGCTGATGACCTTGGGTTTCTTCGCGCTGACCCGGCTGGAGTTCGATCTCAACATCGTCGCCGCCGTGCTCACCATCATCGGCTATTCGATTAACGACAAGATCGTGATCGATGATCGCATCCGCGAGAACCTGCGCAAATACCGCCAGATGCCGCTGGGCGAGCTGATCGATCTCTCGGTCAACGAGACGCTGCCGCGTACCGTGATGACCTCGCTCACCATCCTGATGGCGCTGGCATCGCTGCTGCTGTTCGGCGGCCATGTGCTGCGCGGCTTTACCGCAGCGATGATGCTGGGCGTCGTGGTCGGCACCTATTCGTCGATCTACGTCTCCTCCTCGCTGCTGATCACGCTCGGCCTCGACAAGTCGCGTTTCAGGCAAATGACTGAGGCGACCGACAAGAAAAAGGCGGCGAGAGCCCGCGCCGAGCGGATCGCGCCGTGATCGGCGCGCACGCCTGAATGGCGAAGTTCTCGCCCGATCAGGTGGCTTCTGGCCCGGCAATCCATGCGATCACGGCCGCCGGTGGCTTCCGGATCGACGGCGAGGTCTATCCCGATGGCGCGCTGCTGACCCCGCAGGCCGCGCAGCCCTGGCAGGCGCCTCCGCTCGAGGCGCTAGAGGCGAGTGCGATCGCCGATCTGATCGGGCATGATCCGCGTCCCGAGTTCCTGCTGCTCGGCACCGGCGCCACGCTGCGCCGCCCGGCCTCCGCCTTCACCGCCGCGCTGGAAGCACAAGGCATTGGCATGGAACTGATGGACAGCCGCGCCGCCGCCCGCGCCTGGGGCGTGCTCCGCGCCGAAGGCCGCGAGATCGTCGCGGCGCTCTATCCGATTGCATGATGGGTATGACGCGATAGGCTGATCCGATCGAGGGTGCGCATGGCGGTACTGGAACGATTACCATCGCTGCGCGGCCGCCGCGGCACGATCGTGCGCACCGCCTATGTGGTGCTTGCAATCTTCGTCTCGCTGATCTCGGCAGGCGGGCTGGTGTCGTTCGCCGTCGGCGGCTTCCACGACGAGCCTGCCGCCATGCGCTACGGCTTCGCGATCTACAGCGACGAACTCAGGCGACCAATGGTGGGCAAGGTGTGGCCCGAGGCAGCGGCAGCCGGGTTCGTGGAGGACGCGCATATTGTCGCGGTCGATGGCACGGCGATCGGCACCGCCGGTACGCAATTCACCGTAGGGAGGCTGCTTCGGTCGGCAGGGCCGGTGGCAATCATCGATCTTGCCGACGACGGCGGGCACGTCACGCGGCATCGCGTGTCCCGGATCGTCGATGCGACCAGCCGGGTCTACGCGACTAGCGGACTGTCGCAGCGCGTGTTTCGCTGGGTGCGGCTCGCTAACGCCCTCCTGTACGTCGTCGGCTTCACGCTTCTTTCGCTGCTGCTCTACGAAAGACGTCCGCGCGATCCGGAGGCGATGCTGCTGGCGTTCGGCTTCCTGCTGATCGGCCTGACGCCCGGGTACGACGCATGGTTGATCACGATCGGCTTCCGGCTCGATCCGGCGACGTGGGACTGGCTGGAGTATACCGCCAACATCCTTGGATGGTGGTGCATGCTGTTCGGGCTATGCGCTTTCCCGGACGGTCGGTTCGCCACACGCTGGTCCCGCGTCGCGCGGCTGCTGCCGACGACGTACCTGATCGTCGGGATGCTGACCAACTGGTACCTCGAGCAATTCGAGTTCGCAGGCGTTCTGGTCGACGTGCCGATCTTCGCCATCGTCGCAACCTCGCTGCTGCTGCGCTATCGCAACCTGCCATCCAGCGCCGAACGTCAGCAGCTGAAATGGGCAGCGTTGGGTGCCGCGACGATGATCGCCGCCGCGATTGTCGATCCGGTCATGGAAAGCCCGCCCGTTTCCGCGAGGATAGGTTTGGCGGCAACCTATCTCGCCTCCGATCTGCTTGGCGACGTCAAGAGCCTGGCGTTTCCGATCGGGCTCCTGATCTCGCTGCTGCGCTACCGTCTCTACGATGCCGATACGGTGATAACGCGATCGGCGGGCTATGCCGGTCTGACCATCATGCTCGTCGGCGTCTTTGCCTGCACCGAACAGCTGGTGCAATCGCTGGGGCAGGATTATTTCGGCAGCAGCCTGGGTGACTTCGCCGGAGGGCTCGGTGCAGCCGCAGCGGCAGTGATGATCGCGCCGCTGCACAGCCGGATCAATCGCTGGGCCGAGCGCCGCTTCCGCAAAGGACTGCTTCACCTGCGCGACGACCTGCCGTTGCTGGTGGGCGACTTACGCGAGACGGTGACGGTGCACGAGCTTGCCGAGGCCGTGCTGAAGCGCTGCGACCGGAGCCTGCACGCCACCGGCGGCGCAGTGATCGTCGGCGACGCTCTGGTCGACAGCTACGGAATCGACACCGCGGCGCTCCGCGTCTGGATCGAGGAATGGACGCCGCCGGCTGATCATCATCTAGCGGTCGATCCTAGAGACGCGATGTTCCCCTTGCACGTGCCGCTCGCAGCAGACGGTGTCGGGCTGGTCGGCTGGCTGCTGCTCGGTCCGCGCCCCGACGGCAGCCTCTACGGCAAGGACGAGCGCGAGGTGCTGGCCGGGATCGCCGATCCTGTGGCGCGTGCCATCGCGATCTCGGGGCGGAGAGCCACCTATCAAGCCTCCGTCGCGGCAAGGCTCCACCGGCTCGAAGCGGCGCTGATCCGCCTCATCCCCGATCTACCGCCGCCGAGCGACAATCTCGGCGAGATGCCCGTGTAAGGCCCTCGCATTCGCCTCCCAGGTGAAGCGCTCCACGGTCGCGCGTACCGCGGCGGGGTTTGGTGGCGATGCCAGCAGATCGCGCACCGCCGCAGCGATCGCCGCCGGCTCTCTTGCAACGATGCGCCCCGCCTCCGGCCGGCTGACGAGTTCGCGCGCGCCGCCGACGTCGCTCAGCACCAGCGGGGTGCCGCAGGCCAGCGACTCGACCCAAGCATTGGCGAGCCCCTCTGACGAGGACATCAGGACGCCGACGTCCGCTGCCGCGGTGAGCGCCGGCAGCGCCTCATGCGGCTGCGAGCCCAGCAGGCGAACGCGGTTCGCCACGCCGATTTGTTCCGCCAGCCTCTCCAGCGCATCGCGCGCAGGACCGTGGCCGGCGATCATCAGCGTCGCATCTGGAATGTCGGCGAGCGCGCGGATGACGAGATCATGGCCCTTGCGCGGGATCAGCGCGCCCACCGAGAGCAACAGGGGACCGGAGACGCCGAGCGCCGCCTTTGCCGCGTCGCGATCCGCCACCGGCGTGAAGCGATCGTGATCAACGCCGGTATAGTGGCCGAGGATGCGCTCCGCCGGCAGCCTGAGCGCCACCATGTCCGCCTTCAACGCCGCGCTCACCGCCAGCATGCCGCCCGCCGCACGTCCCGCCTTGAGGACTTGCCGTTTCGTCCCCCGCGCGCCCCCGAAATGATGGATGTCGTTGCCGCGCGCCTTGATCGACACCGGCACGCCTAGCGCCGCGCCGAGCCGGACCGCGGCGGGTCCATCGGGGAAGAAGAACTCCGCGTCGATCATGTCGAACGGAAAGCGAGTGCGGATGTCGCGCAGCAGCGGCAGCAGCGTGCGTGCCATTGCCCCGGGATTGAGTATGCCGACACCGGGCACCAGCGGAAAGCGCGGCCGGTGGACGCGCAGGCCCTTCCACGTTTCCACCTCGGGGATCGCGCTCGACAAAGACTTGCCGGCGATCATCGAAAGCGGCCAGCGCGGCACGCCGATCGGCGAGACCACCTCGACCTCGACGTCGTCCAGCGCCGCCAGCTCCAGCGTCTGCCGCTCGACGAACACGCCGAAGGTCGGGCGCGCCGCATCGGGAAACAGCGTCGACAGGGTCAGCACGCGCAGCATGGCTCGCCTTCTGCCACCGATCGGTTAAGAGCGCATTCAGTCCGACAACGAAATGTCTCGTCCCTGTTCCACAGGCTCTTTCGGGCCGCTTCCCACAGCCGGATCGAGCCGCTAAGGATCGTCGCCATGCAGCGTTTCGCCTCCCGCCCGATCCTCCTCGCCGCGCTCGTCGCCGCCATGTTCGCCCCGCTCGCCGGCTGTGCAAACAAGGGCAAGAAGAAGGCGGACACCACCTTCATCGCGCGCGACGTGGACACGCTCTACAACCTCGCGTTGAACCGCCTCGATCGCAAGCAGTACAAGCTGGCGGCGCAGCTGTTTGACGAGGTCGAACGCCAGCATCCCTATTCGATCTGGGCCCGCCGCGCCGAGCTGATGAGCGCGTACAGCTATTATCTCGGGCGCGACTACAACAGCTCGATCTCGTCGGCGCAGCGCTTCCTGTCGATCCACCCAGGCAATCGCGACGCGCCTTATGCCTATTACCTGATCGCAGTGGATTATTACGAGCAGATCAACGACGTCACGCGCGACCAGAAGATCACCCAGCAGGCGCTCGACGCACTGGGCGAACTCGTCCGCCGCTATCCCGATACCCGCTACGCCGCCGATGCGCGGCTCAAGATCGATCTCGTCAACGACCATCTCGGCGGCAAGGAGATGGAG
>CAXTBZ010000085.1:0-10792 GCA_964242855.1 uncultured Sphingomonadaceae bacterium | reverse complement strand
AAGGCCGACATCATGCACATGCTCGCCGCCGATCTGATGAAGCGCGGCATCGCGGTGTGGAACGTCGAATATCGCGGCGTCGATGTGCCGGGCGGCGGTTACCCCGGCACCTTCCAGGATGTCGCGGCGGCGGCCGATCTGCTGGGGCGCGAAGGTCCGAAGCTGGGGCTGGACACGAAGCATGTGGTCGCGTTGGGGCACTCGGCGGGCGGCCACCTCGCGCTGTGGCTGGCGGGACGCCCGAAGATCGCACGGACGAGCGTGTTATGGAACGCGCATCCGCTGCCGATCGCGGGAGTGCTGAGCGCGGGTGGGCTTCCAGATCTGGCGCAAGCCAACGTCGAAGCGGCTGGCGCTTGTGGCGTGGACACAGTGGGCAAGCTTGTAGGGCCGTCCACCAAGGCGCATCCGGACGTTTATGCGGATACGTCACCGGCGGCGATGCTACCGATCGGCCTTGGAACAATGCAAAATCTGGTGGCTGGCGCTGAAGATACTGTTTCGCCGCCGCGATTCTCGGAGGCCTACGCCGGCAAGTGGAAGTCTGGTGACTGGGGATCGTGGGGAATTATATCGAACACTGGCCACTTCGAACTGATCACGCCGGGGACCAAGGCGTGGGACGATCAACTGATCTCAATCGACATCATGCTGGGCCGGAAACCTCAGCCTCTCCCGCGGTACCCCGGCACGCCCTGATCGGGCACCCACAACCCTGCGGGTGGCTCGCCCGAGGACCAGAACACATCGATCGGGATGCCGCCGCGGGGATACCAGTAGCCGCCGATGCGCAGCCATAGTGGCTTCATCTCCGCGAACAGGCGCTCGCCGATGCCGACGGTGCAATCCTCGTGGAAGGCGGCGTGGTTGCGGAAGCTGCCGAGGAACAGCTTCAAGGACTTCGATTCGACGATCGTCTCGCCCGGCGCGTAGTCGATCACCAGATGCGCGAAATCTGGCTGGCCGGTGACGGGGCAGAGCGAGGTGAACTCGGGCGCCGCGAACCGCACCAGATACGGCCGACCCATGCGCGGATTGGCGACGTAATCGAGGACGGCATCCTCGGGGCGCTGGGGCAGGCTGCTCGGCTGGCCGAGATGGGTGAGGCTCATGCGCGAGCACGTAAGGGCGTCGCGTCCCCTTCGCAATGCTTCGGCGCGGCGCTATGCGGGCTGCCAAGGAGTGAGCGCATGGACGATCTCGTCACGGTTCAATGGCTTGCCGGCCGCCTGGACGATCCCGGTACCGTCGTGCTCGATGCCACCTATCTGCCGTTCGAGCCCGAGCGCGACGCGGCGGCCGAAAATTGCGCCGGGCACATTCCGGGCGCACGCTTTCTCGATCTGAAGACCCTCGCCGATCGCGACGACCCCCGCCCGATGATGGCGCCGACGCTCGAGCAGTTCCGGAGCCGCATGGCAGCGCTCGGCGTGCGGCGCGACGATCGCATCATCCTCTACGACGACTCACCGCACCGTACCGCCGCGCGGGCCTGGTGGCTGTTCCGGCTGTTCGGCGCGGACCGGCTGGCGATCCTCGATGGCGGCGCGCAGGCGTGGCGGGTGGCGGGCCTGCCGATCGAGCGTGGCGAGCCCCGGATAGAGGCATTGACCGAAGCGCGCACCGGCTTCACCGAGCGAAACGACGGGCTGATCCGCGATCTCGAGGAGGTGCGCGCGCTCTTCGCTGCGCCGCGCGAACAACTGATCGATGCGCGCGGCTTCGCCCGCTTTTCGGGCGCGGAGGGCGATCCTCGTCCGGGTGTCGCACCCGGGCACATCCCAGGTTCGATCAATCTCCCTTACACCAACCTGTTCGATACCGACGGGCGCTGGAAGCAAGGTGTAGCGCTCGCCAAACTATTCGAGCAGGCCGGCGTCGATCCGGCGCGGCCGTTGGTGTTCACCTGCGGATCGGGCATCACCGCGGCCGGACTATTCTTCGCCGCGCACCTGCTCGGCCGCGAAGATACCGCGCTCTATGATGGATCTTGGAGCGAATGGGGTGCCGACGCGACTACGCCCAAGGCGGTATCATGAGCAGCGAGGACGGCATCCGCGACGAGACCAAGCTTGTCTCCGGCGGACGGCGGCCCGAATGGACCGGCCCGATCGTCAACCCGCCGGTTCACCGTGCGTCCACCATTCTGTTCGAGGATTGCGCGGCGCTGAAGGCGGGCGTCAGCCGCAACGCCGATGGCGAGTTCCACTACGGCCGGCGGGGCACACCGACTCAATGGGCGCTGGCCGAGGCACTGACCGAGCTGGAGCCGGGCGCGGAGGGCACCATGCTGTTCCCCTCCGGCGTGGCGGCGATCGCGGTTGCGCTGCTCTGCGTGTTGAAGAGCGGCGACGAGCTGCTGATGGTCGACAGCGTCTACGAGCCGACCCGCGCCTTCTGCCGCAACGTGCTGGCGCCGATGGGCATCACCACGCGCTTCTACGATCCGATGATCGGCGCGGGTATAGCCGACATGATCGGTGAGCATACCGCCGCAATCTTTCTGGAAAGCCCCGGCAGCCTGACCTTCGAGGTGCAGGACGTGCCTGCGATCGTCGCAGCGGCGCAAGCGCGCGGGATCGTCACTCTGCTCGACAATACCTGGGCAACGCCGCTGTTCTTTCGAGCGATAGCGGCGGGGATCGATCTCGCCATACTGTCATGCACCAAATACATAGTCGGCCATTCGGATGCGATGCTGGGCTCGGTGACAGCGACACCGGCGCTATATCCGAGGCTACGCCGGACCGCCCAGCTGTTCGGTCAGCATGTCTCACCCGACGATGCCTTCCTGGCGCTCCGCGGGCTACGCACGCTCGCGGTTCGCCTCAAGGCGCACGAGGAGAGCGCGCTGCGCATCGCGCGTTGGTTGGATGGCCGGGATGAGGTCGCAGCGGTGCTACACCCCGCGCTCGCCTCGTGCCCCGGCCATGCCGCCTGGGCACGCGACTTCAAGGGATCGTCCGGGCTGTTCAGCTTCGTCCTGAACGGCGGCGACGCTGTCGCACGCGCGGCGCTGATCGACGGGCTGAAGCATTTCGGGATCGGCTACAGCTGGGGCGGGTTCGAAAGCCTGGCGCTGCCGGTCGATCCGGCATCGCTGCGCACCGCGACATCGTGGCACGCGGGCGGTCTGCTAGTTCGGTTGCATGTGGGCCTGGAGCATGCCGATGATCTGATCGAGAATCTCGACGCCGGTCTGCTTCGCTTCACCGCATGTAAAAACAGACCGTTGAAATAATATTCCCGTAAATGTTGCGCAACGGCAACGGTCTGTCGAGATCGACGCCTGCATTGCAGATTTATGATTGTGCGCTGCGGCACCGCTGCTAGGGAAGCGGTGCGTTTCGAGAGGCGAGCCACTACCCGAGGGGGAGTAGAGCTCGGCATCGATATGCTCGCGGGTGGATGTCCTTAGTTCACGAGAAGAGGGATTCACCAATATGCGCGCTTCTTCCAAAGCCTGTATTGCGTTCGCGTTCGGTGCGATGGCGGCCGTTCCGGCCTTTGCCGACGATGCCGCGGCTGCTCCGGCCAGCCCGTTCACCGTCACCGGCGGTGCCACGATCATCAGCGATTATCGCTTCCGCGGCCTGTCGCAGACCAATAAGCGCTTCGCGATCCAGGGCACGCTCGGCGTCAGCCATGAGTCCGGCTTCTACGTCGGCACATGGGGCAGCTCGATCGATGATTATGTCGCCAACGGCGGCGATCAGGAGATCGATCTCTACGCCGGCTACAAGAAGACGATCTCGGGCACCACGATCGATAGCGGCGTGCTGTATTATTACTACCCGGGATCGGGCGGGATCAACTCGGACTTCTTCGAGCCCTATATCAACGCCTCGCACAGCTTCGGCCCGCTCGGCGTGAAGCTTGGCACCAATTTCGCCTGGAAGCAGCATGGCCTGTCCGACGGCACCGACGCGCGCCGCTCGGCTTTCTACGGCTATGGTGAGCTGTCGTTCGCGGTGCCCAACACTGGGCTTGCGATCACCGGCCATCTCGGCCGCTCCTTCGTCCACAACTACATCACGTTCGGGCAGAAATACACCGACTGGAGCGTGACCGCCGCCTACACCTGGAAGGCGCTGACCTTCTCGGCGGCTTACGTCGACACCAACAAGGATTTCGCGAGCTACCCGCTGGGTGGCGGCAAGAACCGCGACATCTCCAAGGGCGGCTTCGTCGGCGGCGTCTCGGTCGCCTTCTGATCGCCTGATCCCGACGTGAGAAGGGCCGCGACCGGGTATCGGTCGCGGCCCTTTTCCTTTGCGTTCGTCATCCCAGCGAAGGCTGGGATCTCGTGAAGGTGATATGCCGCGTCCGCCTCGATGAGATCCCAGCCTTCGCTGGGATGACGGGGAGAGAGTGCTTACTGCGGCGTCGTCGCCGTCGTGTTGTCGCCGTTCCCGGCGGGCGCGGCGATGATATCCTTGGTTGCAGTCCCCTTGTCGACGACGTTGGTCGAGGGTGAGCCGGCGCCCGACCGAATGCCCGCATCTGGTGCTCCGCCGGCGGCGGTGATCAGGCTCTGCTGACCCGGCGACAGCTGCGCCTGGCCGCCGAACATGGCTGACAGTGCCTGCTGAGAGGGGCTCGCCTCCTGCGGGCGAGGCTCACCCGGGCGGGGCGGACGCAATGCAAAATCGGGCGGAATCACCAGCGGCGGGTTGCGCGTCACCGCGAACTCGTTGGGCGCGTTGCGATTGCCGAAGCCGGTCGCCTTGGAGCCCGCGCAACCGCCGAGCGTACCCAGCGCCGCTACCGTCCCGATGAGCCCGATCGTCTTACGCATGCGAATCCTCCGAAGCGGGTGTGCGGACGAAGAGCGCGCGCAGCACCAGCAGCAATACACCGATCGTAATAGCGGCATCGGCGACGTTGAACACCAGGAAAGGATGCATGTCGCCGAAATGCAGATCGAGGAAGTCGGCGACGTAGCCCAGCCGGACCCGGTCGGTGATGTTGCCGAGCGCCCCGCCGAGCACGAGCCCGAGCGCTGCGGCGTCCATTCGGTTGCGCTCGCGCCACAGCCAGAACACCACCGCAATGGCGATGGCCGCCGTCAAGAGCACCAGCAGCCAGCGTTCAAACGTGCTGCCCGCAGTGAGAAATCCCATCGAAATGCCGTGATTCTCCACCCAGTAGAGGCGGAAGATCGGCACGATCTCGATCACGGTGCGCACCGGCAGGTTGATGCCGTGGATGATGATCGCCTTCACGAACTGGTCGATCGCGAAGACCAGCAGCGCAACTGCAAAGCCGAGGCGGCGGGTCAGCGCGAGATCGGGCTTAACCATTCACCGCGCCCTCCGCGACGACATCTGTGCAGCGGTCGCACAGGTCGCCGTCGTCCTCTACCTCGGGCAAATGCCGCCAGCAACGGCCGCATTTGTGCCAGTCGGTGACGTGGACGATGACGTTGGTGTGGTCGGTCACCTCCAGCCGCACGTCGGAGACGATGAACAGCTCGGCCAGTTCGGACGGAGTGGCGGCCGGGCGCTCGGGCGACCCGATCGCGACGCGCGCTTCGAGGCTCGAGCCCAGCTCCTTGGCCTTACGCATCGGCTCGATCGCTGCCGACACTGCGAGGCGCAGCGCGCGCAGCTGCTGCCAGTTCTCCTCCAGCGTCGGATCGAGCCACAATTCCTCGGCTTCGGGCCATTCGAGCAGGTGGACCGAACTCGCATCCGGATAGCGCGTGCCCCACACCTCCTCGGCGGTGAAGCAGAGGATCGGCGCGGCGTACCGCACCAGCGCGTGGAACAGGATGTCCAACGCGGTGCGATAGCTGCGGCGCGTCAGGCTGTCCGGCGCGTCGCAGTAGAGGCAATCCTTGCGGATATCGAAGAAGAAGGCCGAGAGATCGGCATTGGCAAAGTCAGTCAGCGCCCGCGCGTAACGGTTGAATTCGAAAGCAGCGGTCGCCTCGCGTAGTTCCGCATCGAGCTTGGCGAGGAGATGGAGCACGTAGCGCTCCAGCTCAGGCATCTCGGAAACCTCGACGCGCTCCTCCTCGCCGAACCCGTCGAGCGCGCCGAGCAGGTAGCGGAAGCTATTTCGCAGCTTGCGATAGGTGTCGGACGTGCCGGCCAGCACCTCCTTGCCGATGCGCACATCCTCGAAATAGTCGGTTGAGGCCACCCACAGCCGCAGGATGTCGGCACCACTCTCGCCGATCACCTTCAAAGGATCGACGACGTTGCCGAGAGACTTGGACATCTTGCGGCCCTGTCCGTCGAGCGCGAAGCCGTGGGTCAGCACCGCATCATAGGGCGCGCGCCCACGCGTCCCGCAGCTTTCCAGCAGCGAGGACTGAAACCAGCCGCGATGCTGGTCGGACCCTTCGAGATACAGGTCGGCGCGGACGCCTTCGCCGTAGCGCGCCTCGATCGTGAAGGCGTGGGTCGATCCGGAGTCGAACCACACGTCGAGGATGTCGGTGACGGGCTGCCAGACGGCGGCGTCGTGCCCGAGCTCCGCCAGCAGCGTAGCATGGTCCATTGCGTACCACGCGTCCGCGCCGTCCTGCTTGAAGGCCGCAATTACATGCGCGTTGACCGCCGGATCATTCAGATACTCGCCGGTCTTCGGGTTGACGTAGATCGCGATCGGCACGCCCCAGGCACGTTGGCGCGAGATCACCCAGTCGGGCCGCCCCGCGACCATCGTCCCGATCCGGTTGCGACCCTTCTCGGGCACAAAGCGGGTGTGCGCGATCGCATCGAGTGCGAGTTCGCGGAGGGTCGCCCCATTCCCGCCAACGCTCGCACCACCCACCCCGTTCGTGCCGAGCGAAGTCGAGGTACGTGCCCCAAGCGCATCGCCCGCCTCACGTCCCTCGACTTCGCTCGGGACGAACGGTCTAATTTCTTCCCGGTCGATCTCGGCCGCGATCGACCGATCCATCGCGATGAACCATTGCGGGGTGCAGCGGAAGATCAGCTTGGCCTTGGAGCGCCACGAATGCGGATAGCTGTGCTTGTAGTCCGCGCCCGCCGCGAGCAGCGCGCCGACATCGCGCAGGTCCGCGCAGATCGGGCCATCAGGCGCGTTGAGCTTGGGCGCGATGACGCTGCCCTGACCGCCTAGCCATGCCCAGTCGGCGCGGTACTTGCCGTCATCCTCAACCGCGAACACCGGATCGATGCCGTTGGCCTTGCAGAGCAGGAAATCGTCCTCGCCATGATCCGGCGCCATGTGGACGAGGCCGGTGCCCGCATCGGTGGTGACGAAGTCGCCGGGCAGGAAAGGGCGGGGCCTGGCGAAGAAACCGCCTAGGCCATGCATCGGGTGGCGAGCGATGGTGCCGGCGAGCTGCGAGCCGTCGTAACGTGCCATCTCTTGCAGAGCTACACCGAGCCGCTTCTGAACCTCTGCGAATAGCGGCTCAGCAACGAGCATCACGCCGTTATCGTAGGGAGCCAAGACGTAAGTGATGTCGGTCCCATAGGCCAACGCTTGATTGACCGGGATTGTCCAAGGTGTGGTCGTCCAGATAAGTGCGTGAGCGCCGACTAGACCTGGTGCGTTCGGAGCCTCGACGATCTCGAACGCCACGTCGATCTGCGTCGAGGTGATGTCCTCATATTCGACCTCGGCCTCGGCGAGCGCGGTCTTCTCGACCGGGCTCCACATCACCGGCTTGGCGCCGCGATAGAGCTGGCCGGTCTCGGCAAACTTCAAAAGCTCGCCGACGATCGTCGCCTCGGCTTCGAACTTCATCGTGAGGTACGGATCGGCCCAGTCGCCCATCACGCCCAGCCGCTTGAACTGCTCGCGCTGCACGTCGACCCATTTTTGCGCATAGGCCCGGCATTCGGCGCGGAACTGGGCGACCGGCACGTCGTCCTTATTCTGCTTCTTGGCGCGATACTGTTCCTCGACCTTCCACTCGATCGGCAAGCCGTGGCAGTCCCAGCCGGGCACGTAGGGCGCGTCCTTGCCCATCAGCGACTGGCTCCGGACGATGATGTCCTTGAGCACCTTGTTCATCGCATGGCCCATGTGGATGTCGCCATTGGCGTAGGGCGGGCCGTCGTGGAGCAGGAAGCGCTCGGCACCGACGCGCGCGGCGCGCAACTCGCCGTAGAGGTCGTCCGCCTCCCATTTCGCCAGGATCGCGGGTTCCTTGGCGGCGAGCCCGGCCTTCATCGGGAAGTCGGTCTTCGGCAGGAAGACGGTGTCGCGCCAGTCGCGCGCGGTATCGGGAGTATCGGCCATATCGCGGGCGCTCTAGCCTACTATCCCCCTCCCTGAAAGGGAGGGGTTAGGGGTGGGTTCGTCTCCGGATCGGCGCAGCGCTTGCCCCAGGCGAACCCACCCCCGACCCCTCCCTTTCAGGGAGGGGAGCACGCGTCAGTGCGCCGCGAGTATCCGCCTAGCCTCGATGCAATCCGCCTCCATCTGCACGGTCAGCGCGGCGAGACTGTCGAACCTGGCTTCGGGGCGGATGTGCGCAATCAGTTCGACGTCGAGCGGCTGCCCGTAGAGATCGCCCGAAAAATCGAAGAAATAGGGCTCGAGCAGCTCCTTGGGCGGATCGAATTGCGGGCGGATGCCGAGATTGGCGGCCCCATCGAGCACCTGCGCCCCATAAGGAGAGTCTGGCGCCAGCCGCCCGCGCACCGCGTAGATCCCGTAGGCGGGGCGTAGATAGTCGCCGAGCGCGATGTTGGCGGTGGGGTAGCCGATCGTGCGGCCGAGCTTGTCGCCATGCTGAACGGTGCCGGCGATGGTGAAGGGTCGGGTGAGCAGCCGCTCGGCGGCTGCCATGTCGCCATTGCGCAGATGCGCGCGGATACGGGTGGAGGATGCGATGCCGCCTTCGGCTTCGACCGGCGCGATCGCTTCGGCGTCGAGCCCGTAGGTGCGGCCGAACGCTGCCAGCGCCGCCACGTCCCCGCCGCGATCCCTGCCGAAGGTGAAGTCGTGCCCGGTCACCACCGCGCTCGCGCCGATGCGATCGTGGAGCCAATCGGCGACGAACCCTTCAGGGCTGACGGAGGCCACCTCATGATCGAACGGCAGTACGATCGCACCGTCCATCCCGAACGCCTCGAACAGATCGAGCCGCTGGGCAACGCTGGTCAGCAGGAAGGGCGGTGCATCGGGGCGGAACAGGCGCGCGGGGTGCGGATCGAAGGTCGCGACCAGCGCGGACACATCCCTCTCGCGGGCAAGCGCCAGCGCCCGGCCCACCACCGCCTGGTGGCCGATGTGAAAGCCATCGAAATTGCCGAGCGCCACGATCCCGCCACGCAAGTGCGTTGGGACCGGGCGGTCCCCGGGGAGCCGTTCCATGGCGGCGGGCTATAGCAGAGGGGGAGGCCGTTAAAAGCCTATCCTTCTACCCTTCCTGGAAGGGAGGGGTTGGGGGTAGGTTGCGCAGCGATACAGCTCGGCATTGCCGCGAAGCTTCCGTATTGCCCAGTCTCCACCCACCCCAACCCCTCCCTTGCAGGGAGGGGCTTATCACCCCCGCACCAGCGTCACGAAGTCGAAATCCGGGCCGCCGAAGATGCGGGATGCAACTCGCCAGCCATCGCCCAGCGGCGGCATCCTGGTGTCGCCTTCTGGCTCGCGGTGCACCTCGGTGAGTTCGATGCGATCCGCGCGGTCCATGAACAGGCGGTAGACCTCGGCGCCGCCGATCACCGCGATCTCGTCCGCCTCGCCGATCAGCGCGATCGCCTCGTCCACGCTGCGCGCCACCTCGGCGCCGGGAGCCGACCAACCCGGATCGCGGGTCAGCACGATGTGTCGGCGGCCGACGAGCAGCTTGGGGAAGCTCTCGAACGTCTTGCGGCCCATCACCATCGGCTTGCCGGTAGTCATCGCCTTGAAGCGCTTGAGGTCCTCGGGCAGGTGCCACGGCAGACCACCGTCGTTGCCGATCACGCCGTTATCGGCACGCGCCACGTAGAACACGATCTCGGGCATTAGGGTTTTCCGCCGCCGTCAGGCTTTCTTCTGCCCCGTTCGTCCTGAGCCTGTCGAAGGACGTGCTTCAAGCGACATCGCCTGTGGCACGCACTTCGACAGGCTCAGTGCGAACGGGGAGGGTGACCGGAAGGCGTGCGGGTGCCGCGCTTGCGGCACGTACCTCAACTTTGCTCGGCACGAACGGTTGGGCGGGTGTAAGGCTCACACCGCCACCTCTGCCTTGATGTGCGGATGTGCCTCGTACCCGTGGATCGCGAAATCCTCGGGCTCGTAGCCGTCGATCGTGTCGGCCTTGCGGAGGATCTCCAGCGTCGGCAGCGGCTTGGGATCGCGCGTCAGCTGCAGCCGCGCCTGGTCGAGGTGGTTCGAATAGAGATGGCAGTCGCCGCCGGTCCATACGAAGGTGCCGGGCTCGAGATCGCATTGTTGAGCCAGGATGTGGACGAGCAGCGCATAGCTCGCGATGTTGAACGGCACGCCGAGGAACACGTCGGCCGAGCGCTGGTAGAGCTGGAGATCGAGCCGCCCGTTCGCCACCCGCGTCTGGAACAGGCAGTGGCAGGGCGCCAGCGCCATCTGCGGCAGGTCCGCCGGGTTCCAGGCGGAGACGATCTGGCGGCGCGAGGCGGGCTTCTCCCTGATCTCGCGGACCAGTGCGGCGATCTGGTCGATCGCCTGACCGCCCGGCCCTTCCCAGCGGCGCCACTGCTTGCCGTAGACCGGTCCGAGCTCGCCGTCGGAGGCCGCCCACTCGTCCCAGATACGGACCTTGCGATCCTGCAGCCAACCCACGTTGGTGTCGCCGCGCAGGAACCACAGCAGCTCGACGATGATCGAGCGCAGG
>CAXTBZ010000084.1:0-10934 GCA_964242855.1 uncultured Sphingomonadaceae bacterium | reverse complement strand
CGGGCTCGTGGATCTACATCGGCACGCAGGGCATCGTGCAGGGCACCTACGAGACCTTCGTCGAGATGGGCCGCCAGCATTATGGCGGCGATCTGACCGGCCGCTGGCTGCTCACCGCGGGGCTCGGCGGCATGGGCGGCGCTCAGCCGCTGGCGGCGGTGATGGCAGGCGCGTCGTGCCTCGCGATAGAATGCCAGCCGAGCCGGATCGAGATGCGGCTGCGCACCGGCTATCTCGACAAGTCCGCCGCCACGATCGACGAGGCGCTGGCGATGCTGGAGGCGGCCAGACAGGAGGGGAAGCCGGTGTCGATCGGACTGCTCGGCAATGCCGCCGAGCTGCTGCCCGAGATGTTCGCGCGCGGCATCCGCCCCGATCTGCTCACGGACCAGACCTCCGCGCACGATCCGATCAATGGCTACCTTCCCGCCGGCTGGTCGGTCGCCGAATGGATCGAGAAGCGCGAGCGTGATCCGCAAGCGGTGGCCGACGCGGCCAAGGCATCGATGGCGGTGCACGTCCAGGCGATGCTGGACTTCCAGGCGGCGGGCGTACCGACGGTCGATTACGGCAACAACATTCGTCAGGTCGCCAGGGACGAGGGCGTCGCCGATGCCTTCTCGTTCCCGGGCTTCGTGCCCGCCTACATCCGCCCGCTATTCTGCCGCGGCGTCGGCCCGTTCCGCTGGGCGGCGCTGTCCGGCGATCCCGAGGACATCTACAAGACCGACGCCAAGGTCAAAGAGCTGATGCCGGACAATCCGGCGCTGCATCGCTGGCTCGACATGGCGCGGGAGAAGATTCGCTTTCAAGGTTTGCCTGCGCGAATCTGCTGGGTTGGGCTCGGTGATCGCCACCGGCTGGGCCTGGCCTTCAACGAGATGGTAGCGAGCGGCGAGCTGAAGGCGCCGGTGGTGATTGGGCGGGACCATCTCGATTCGGGCTCAGTCGCCTCGCCCAACCGCGAGACCGAGGCGATGCGCGACGGCAGCGATGCGGTGTCGGACTGGCCGCTGCTCAACGCGCTGCTCAACACGGCGAGTGGTGCCACCTGGGTGTCGCTGCACCATGGCGGCGGCGTCGGCATGGGCTATTCGCAGCACGCCGGAATGGTGATCGTCGCCGACGGCACACCCGAGGCTGCCAGGCGGCTCGAGCGCGTGCTGTGGAACGATCCGGCGAGCGGCGTGATGCGCCATGCCGATGCCGGCTACGAAAGCGCTCTCGACTGCGCGCGCGAGAAAGGCCTCGATCTGCCTGGCATCCTTCGCCAACCGGTCTGACGCTCCGCACTGGCCAAAGCGGCGCGGACACCGCACAGGAGGGTCTCCTTTTCCGCTGGATATCCGTCATGTGCTTCTCGCCGACTGCCAGCTTCATTTCGAGCGGCGTGCTCGCCACCATCGGGGTGGCGACCCTGCGCCACGTGCGGGAGCCGCGCACCTTGCTGTTCGCGGGCATGCCGCTGCTGTTCGCGCTGCATCAGTTCACCGAAGGGCTGGTCTGGCTGGGGCTGGACGGCCGCATCGGCCCGGCCGGCCTGAGCCGCGCCGGTTTTGGCTTCATGCTCTATGCGCAGGGCATATTGCCGTTCCTGATGCCCGCCGCTGTCGCGCTCATGGAGCCGCCCGGCTGGCGCTGCAGCGCGATCTGGACGCTCACTGCTGCAGGCGCGGTTGTCTGCGCCTGGGATCTGTACGGGCTGTTTACTCTGCCCAGCCGCGTGTTCGTCGATCATGCCTCGATTGCATACCGCAACCACATGACCGGTAATCTCGCCATATCGCTGCTCTACATCGTTGCCACCTGCGGGGCGCTGCTGCTGTCTGGCCATCGCGTTGTGCGGTGGTACGGCATCCTCAACGTCATCGGGCTGACGATCGTGGAGATCGTGCGCGGATATGCATTCGCCTCGGTCTGGTGCTTCTACGCGGCTGCGCTCAGCATCATGCTCTACTGGCAGTTTCGTCGCGGCACGATCGACGTCGCTACGCCGAACATGAGATCGGCAGCATGACACCGTTCGCCTCGACATGCGTTGCTGCGTTGCACAACCGGAGTTTGCCCGATGACACGTTCTTCCACCGCCTGGCTCGATCTCCTGATGGCGCCGCTTGAGCTCGCCAGGACGGCGGGGGCCTATGCCGAGACGGTGGTCGATGCGCAGGCGGTGATCGCCAAGCGCACGCCGATGATCTGGGAGGCATTCACCTCGCCATGGACTGCCGATCTGCCTGAAATGGCGCTGATGGTCTCGGAAAAAGCCAAGGCGCTGGACAGCACGGCACGGACGGTGGCGACGCGGAGCGCAAGCCTGAACAATGCGGTTAACGCGCAGCTGGCGGCGGTTCAGCGGCTCGGCCGCACCGGGTGGATGAGCCCGATGGATTGGTGGGGCGTCGCCGAACGTAATCTGGCGGTGTGCGAGGCGCTGATCGCGCTCCCAGGCGAGATGCTGGCGCCCTATCACAAGGGCGTCACCGCCAATGCGAAGCGGCTTGGCGTCCATCGCACGAGCTAGGCCGAACCTGATCTTGGGCGCCGAGACAAGCCGGTTCAAGAGGGACCGGCCGTCGCGACGGCAAGGGATAACGGCAGCTTCCGGCAAAGCTTAAATAAAAAATGCGCGCATTAACCATCGGATAACCAAGTCCCTTTAGTCCTGCAGCGGATCGGACAACTCGATCGCTGAAGATCGGTACTGGAGACGACCAATGACGGTGATCAATTCCAACTCGGCTGCGATGCGCGCCCAGAACGGGACGCGACTAGCGAACATGGAACTGCAGACGGCGATGGCCCGTCTGTCTTCGGGCAAGCGCATCAACAACGCGTCGGACGACGCCGCGGGCCTTGCCATCTCGAACTCGATGACCTCGCAGATCAACGGCATCGGCCAGGCGATCAGCAACGCCAATGACGGCGTGTCGATGGCGCAGACCGCTGACGGCGCGCTCGACGAAGTGACGAGCATGCTGCAGCGCATCCGCGAGCTTGCTGTCCAGTCCGCCTCGGGCACCTATTCGGACAGCGATCGCACCAACATGCAGGCTGAAGTCGGTCTGCTGACCCAGCAGATCGGCAGCTCGCTGACGAACTCGACCTTCAACGGGGTGAACCTGTTCGACGGTAGCGCCGGTGGCGGCACCGGCAAGGTGAAGATCCAGGTCGGCGCAAACTCGGGCGACACGATCGACCTCGACTTCTCCGCGGTCGCGGACACGACCAAGAACACGACCGTCGCCACGGTGGCCGGTGCCAATGCCGCGATGACCACGGTTGATGCGCAGCTCCAGGTGATCAACACCTCGCGCGCCAAGCTCGGCGCCGCCGAAAGCCGGATGAACTCGGTGGTCAACAGCCTGACCGCCAACGTCACCAACCTGACCGACGCCCGCTCGCGCATCGCGGACGCGGATTTCTCTGTCGAGACGACCAACCTCGCCAAGGCCCAGATCCTGAGCCAGGCCGCGACCGCCATGCTCGCGCAGGCGAACCAGACCCCGCAGGGCGTGATGAAGCTGCTCGGCGGCTGACGCCGTCAGCGCAGACGCACCTGCCAGTATCGATCAGCCGGCGCGGTCTCTCCAGGACTGCGCCGGCCGATTGGCGTTTGGGTAAGGTCGATCCGTTGCTTCAGACTGGGGTATCGCGCCGTACTAAGAGGCAAGCGTCGGCTCCGGGGCAAAGCGTGCTGGGCAGCCGCGCGGTTGCAGCAGCCGCGTCGCTCTAGCAGGTTGTCGGAGTCCTCTGTAGCTGACGCATCCGGCTAGTGCCGGCCGAAGCGGAAAGGATCAGCCGGCGATCGCCGGGCGGTTCGGCAGCACGTCTGCCGCCTGCGGGCGCCCGAACAACCAGCCCTGCGCGTGCGTGCAGCCCATTGCGGCGAGCTGCGTCGCCTGCGCTTCGCTCTCGACACCTTCCGCCACCACCATCACGCCGATCTGGCGTGCATAGGCGACGAGCATCTTGATCATCGAGGCGGTTCGCGGCGTCGCAAGATCGCGGACGAAGCGGTGATCGATCTTGAGGCAGTCGAAGCTCAGCGACTGGAGATGAGTGAGGCTTGAATGCCCCGTCCCAAAATCATCGAGCGCTACGGTCACGCCGAGCGTGCGGATCTCGTCGATCGCCGTCCGAAGGCGGCCGAGATCGGGTATCCGCGCCGTCTCGGTGATCTCGATGCGGACGCGGTGCGGCGCGAGCTCGGCGCCGGCGAGAGCCGCCATGATCCGCCGCGGCGCATCGCTCTCCAGCAGCTCCACGACCGACATGTTGATCGACACCTGCAGCGTCGGCGACCATGTCGCTGCGTCGAGGCAGGACTGGATCAGCGCGAAATCGCCGAGCGCGTGGATCAGGCCCGATCGCTCGGCGGCGGGAATGAATTCAGACGGCGGCACCGGCCCGCGCAGAGGATGGTTCCAGCGCATCAGCGCCTCGTAGCCGACGATCTGGCGGGTGCGCAGCGTCACGATCGGCTGGTACAGCATCGAGAACCGACCCTGCTCCAGGCCGCCGCGCATTTCTACGACAAGCCCCTGATCGGAAGGTGTAGCGTCGACGTCTGACTCGGGATCGTAGAACCGACAACGATCGCCGCCGTCGTTGCGCGCGCGCGCGCACGCCTGGGTGGCGCGTTCCAGCAGGCGGAGCGAGGTCGATCCGTCGAGGCCGGCGCGGGCGAGGCCGATCGTTCCGGTGATCGGCACCGGCGCACCCGAAGGGCTCTCGAAGACGAACCGCATGGCGTTGAGGAAGCGTTCGGCGGTGCCGGGCAGGCTGGCCGAGTCACCCAGCGTCACGACTACGGCGAAGCGGTTCTGGCCGACGCGGGCGATCAGGTCCATCGCGCGGACCGACGTGGACACGTGCATCGCCGCCTCGATTAGCAGCTCGGATGCGGGCGCCCAGCCGCGCTCCTCGAAGATCTCGGCGAACTGATCGACCTCGATCACGATCATGGCGACCGCCATCATCGTGCGCGCGGCCGTCTCCAGCGCTTGGCCGGTGCGATCGTGGAGCAGCTCGGGTGTTGCGACCCCGGTCAGCGGATCGCGGCGCCGGCTCTCCTCCAGCAGGTGGGACAGCGTATGGACCTCTGTGCGATCCTGCAGCACGACGCCGACGACTGTGGTGCCCGCGACGCTCGCGTGGATTAGCGACTGGTGCCACGATCGGAAGCGCCCGGATGCATCGACCAGCTCCATCGGTTCGAGGCTGGCGCCGCGTCGAGAGCGGACGGCGCCACCGCACACCTCGCCGAGCAGCCGGGAACCGAGGATGCGGAAATAGCCTGCCGGCATGTCCGGCTCCTGGCTCAACCCCAGCATCGTGGCAGCGGCCGGATTGCAGAAGGCGCGATCCGGTTTTTCGGACAGGATGACGATGCCGTCGCTAAGCCCACCAAGGATCGAGCGCGCATCGCGCTTCAGGCCGGCGAGCGTCCGGCTGTTGTAGAGGAACAGCAGGATCGACGCGACCGCCAGCACTCCCGTCGCCGCGATGGCAAGCGGAAGGGCCGTGAACGTCACCAGTTGTGGCGAGACCAGCGACATCGCACCCTTTCACATGTGGTCGCGCATAGACGCGGATACGTGAAGAGCCTGAGACTTTTGACGGTAAAGAAAGGGTTAAGCACGAACTGTTGCGGTACCTATAAGCGTCGCGAGGCTTCCGAGGTGCGGCCGGCTGAACCATCACGGTGCGCGCTTCATTCTTGGCGCCATTGCGGCTAGAAGTCCGCTCATGGCGAGACCGAGCCGCCCTCCGCGGCCCTTCTTCGACGACAAGAACCGCGCCTTCTGGCTGCTCCAGTCGGCCGGGTGGCTCGGCTATTTCCTGCTGCGCTCGCTGGGCGGCGTGGCCAATAACATGGGCCTGTTGTTCATCGTGCCGACCGCACTGGCGACCGCGACGGGCTATTCGCTGACGTTGCTGATGGGGGCCGCCTACCGCCGCCTTATCGCCGCCAAGCCGGTCTGGACGTGGACGGTCTCGATCGCGCTGCTGGTGCTTTCGTCCGCGGCATTTTCGACAATCGAGGTTTGGGCACACGCCACCTTCTATCGGCCGGGCTCACGGCCGGAAGGTGCGCAGTTCCTCGGTGCGATCCTGCTCGATTTCGCCGTGCTGGGCGCCTGGAGTGCGCTGTATTATGCCATCAACTTCTTCCTGAAGCTCGAGCAGCAGACCGATCAGCTCGAGCGCCTGGAAGGCCAGGCCTCGGCCGCGCAACTGGCGATGCTGCGCTACCAGCTCAACCCGCATTTCCTGTTTAACACGCTCAATTCGATTTCGACGCTGGTGCTCCTCAAGCAGACCGAGCGCGCCAATTTCATGCTGTCTCGCCTTTCGGGCTTTTTGCGCTATACGCTGATCAACGAACCCACCGCGCAGGTAACGCTCGCACAGGAGGTGGAGACGCTGAAACTCTATCTCGAGATCGAGAAGATGCGCTTCGAGGAGCGCCTGAGAACCCATTTCGACATCGAGACGGCAGCGGAGGGAACGCGCATCCCATCGCTGCTGCTCCAGCCCCTGGTCGAGAACGCGATCAAATATGCCGTGACGCCGCAGGAGCAGGGGGCGGACATATCGGTGTCCGCTCGGCTGATCGGGGATCATGTCCAGATCAGCGTGACCGATACCGGGCCGGGCTTGAACGATGTGCAGCCGAGGGCCACCACCTCGACAGGGGTCGGCCTCGCCAACATCCGGGATCGGCTGGTGCAGGCTTATGGTCCGCGTCAGCGGTTTGATGCGCAGCGCGGGGCAGATGGCGGCTATACGGTGACAATAGAGGTTCCTTACGAGACGGAGCCCAAGGAGTTGGCATGACGATACGGACGATCCTGGTGGACGACGAGCCGCTGGCGATCCAGGGGCTGCAACTGCGCCTGCAGCGGCACGAGGATGTCGAGATCATCGACACCTGCCTGAACGGTCGCGAGGCGATCCGCGCGATCAAGACGCACAAGCCCGATCTGGTCTTCCTCGATATCCAGATGCCCGGCTTTGACGGCTTTTCCGTGATCAACGGGCTGATGGAGGTGGAGCCGCCCTTGTTCGTCTTCGTCACCGCGTATCAGGATCACGCGATCCGCGCGTTTGAAGCGCAGGCGATGGATTATCTGATGAAGCCGGTGGAGGAGGATCGGCTTGCCGATACGCTGGATCGCGTCCGCCAGCGCCTGTCCGAGCGTAAGGGGGCGGAGGAAGCCGGGCGGTTGAAGGAAGCGTTGGTCGAGCATGCGCCGGAAGCGGCCGAGGCGATGGACGACGGCACGACGGCGGATGGCCCAGCGTCCAACCGCTACGAAAAGCTCATCAACATCAAGGATCGCGGCCAGATCTTCCGCGTCGACGTCGATTCGATCGAGCGGATCGATGCGGCGGGCGATTACATGTGCATCTACACCGGCGACAACACGCTGATCCTGCGCGAAACGATGAAATTCCTGGAAAAACGCCTCGATCCGCGCCGCTTCCAGCGCGTCCACCGCTCGACGATCGTCAACCTCGATCTGGTCAAGCAGGTGAAGCCGCACACGAATGGCGAATGCTTCCTGGTTCTGGAGTCAGGCGCGCAGGTGAAGGTCAGCCGCAGCTACAAGGATGTGGTCGCGCGTTTCGTGCATTAGCCCTTCGCCACGAACTTCATCGCCACGCCATTCATGCAGTAACGTAGCCCGGTGGGCTTGGGGCCATCATCAAAAACATGGCCGAGGTGGCCGGCGCAGCGCGTGCAATGCACCTCGGTACGCTCGTCGCCGAGCGAGGTGTCGGAACGGGTGCCGATCGCGCGCGGCAAGTGATCGTAGAAACTCGGCCAGCCGGTGCCGCTGTCGAATTTGGTCCGGCTCGCAAACAGTGGCAACGCGCAGCCCCCACAGGCGAACACGCCATGACGATGCTCGTTGTTGAGCGGGCTGCTGTAAGGCATCTCGGTCGCCGCCTGGCGCAGCACATTATAGGCTTCGGGGGAGAGCCGCTTGTGCCACTCGGCGTCGGTCAGCTTGAAGCTGGCCGGCGTCGCGGCGACTGCGGCCGCGTCATCATGGCCGAGCATCTGCCACGCGATCACAGCAACGGCGGCGGAAGCACCCAGGCCAAGCAGGGTACGGCGATCGGGGGAAGCAAAGTCTGTCATGTACCTAGATACGCGTGGAATGGGCGGAGGGTTACCGCCGCACACCTTTTCGCAGCGGAGGGCGTTCCGATGCTTCGGGTCCGATCGTCCTGTCGCGCGTTGGAGCCGCAGACAAGGCAGGAGGGGCATCGGCATGATCCGTATTCTGATCGGCAGCATCCTGGGCGGCATCGCCCAGTTCATCGTCGGCTTCATCTTCTGGGGCACCCCGCTGGCGAGGCTGGCTTATTCGGTCGCACCCGACCCGCAGAGTGCCGCGGTGCAGACCGCGCTGGCCCAGAATCTCACTGCAACCGGCAGCGGGAGCTACTACATCCCCTGGCCGGACAGCGCGCAGGGCACCATCCTGCATGGCCGGGGCCCGGTGGCGCTCGTCTTCTTCAACACCCACGGCTTTCCGCAGATGCTGCCGTCCGCGTTGATCGGCGGACTGATCATCTCGGTGCTGTCGATCTTCCTGTTCGGGCTGGCGCTTCACGCCATCGCTGATCGGGTTACCGATTTCGAGAGCCGGATGAAGCTCGTGGTGTTCGCAGCGCTCGGCACCACGATCTACTTCATCCTCGGGCAGCCGACCTATAACTTCTACATGCCCTGGGGCTATTGGGTGTACCTCGCGATCTCGCTGTTCATCGGCTTCGTCGTCGGCGGTCTGGTGCTGGCCAAGTGGTTCGTGCCCTATGCTGCACCACGGGTGGTGAGACCTGCCGGGGCAGCGATCTGACCTAGTCGAGCAACGCCAGGAACCGCGCCGCCGCGCGAAAGTCGCGGCGCTTGTCTTCGCGCGCGGTGATGGCGAGATCATCCTCGCCCCACTGTTCGGCCTGCCAGATATGATCGAGCTCTGCGGCCTGCCAGGCAGCGTCCTCCGTCATCGCGCCTTCGGCCAGCGCAAGCGCCAGGACAAGCGAGCCGGAAAGTATGACCAGTGGCGATAACCCGGCAAGGTGAAAGGCGTCGCGCGACGATACGGCAGCCGACAGGCGTTTTACCGTCTCTACCGGCTGACCGATGTGGGAAATGCCGGTGGTAAGGCTGAAATCGATATCGTAGCGGGCCCGTGCCCAGGCGAGCGGGGGATCCCAAGTCGCCGCCTGCATGGCGATCAGCTCGGCAGGATGATCCGCGCGATAGCAGAGCAGATCGGCCTCGGCATAGCGCGCGAGGCCGGCGGCGAAGGTGGCGGGATCGGGCGCGATCCGATCGATCGCGGCATTGGCAAGGCCGGTCAGCGGCATGGCGCGCGGATCGATTAAGCCTTCGACTGCGCGCCACTCCTCCGCGATCGCCGCGGCCAGCGAGGTGGTCGGCAGCAGCAGGTCGGCCCGCGCGGGCGTCTTCAGCACGCGGCCGTCGAGGCGGATGCCCCCGCCCTCGATCGTCACGTCCTTCCAGAAACGCTTCGCCGCGATCACCGCGGCGAGCGCCACTTGTGCGCGAGGATCTTGGGGACGACGATCAGATCGAGCAATCCCATCATCGCCAGCACGCCGCCGAAGCCATAATGCCCGGCCACGCTGCCGCCGAGGATTAGCCAGAGCCCGACCCCGCACAAGATCGCGCCGGCGACCCGCAGGCCGAGCAGGATGGCGTGGCGGTCGCGCGCCTGTTTGTCGGGATCGCTCATGCAGGCTCCAAAACGCAGAGCGCGGGCAGATCGCGCGGATTGAGTGCCACCGCGTCGGCGCCCTCGGCGAACAGCTCGGCCGGATCGTGATAGCCCCACGCCACGCCGATCGCCTTGACGTGGGCGGCCTTGGCCATCGCGATGTCGAAGCTGGTATCGCCGATCATCAACGTCGCCGCGGGAACGGCACTTGCTTCGGTCATCGCCGCCTCGATCATCGACGGGTGCGGCTTGGATGGGTGCCGGTCAGCGGTCTGCAGGGTCACGAAGCGATCGAACAGGCCGTGCTGCTCGAGCACCAGCCGCAAGCCGCGATCGGACTTGCCGGTCGCGACACCGAGCAGCCAGCCGTCCGCCTCGAGGATGTCAAGCACCGCCGGGATGCCGTCATACAGTTGCTCCTCGGCCAGCCCGTCTGCGCGCATCCGCTGGAAGCAGCGCTTGTAACGCTCGGCCAGCGCCTCGGCATCAGCCTCCGGGGCGAGCACCCGCATCGCCTGCGGCAAGCTCAGCCCGACGATGCGGCGGACATCGGCCCGCGCCGGCGCGATCAGCCCGGCCTCGCCGAAGCATGCCTCCATCGCAGCGCAGATATTGGCCTGGCTGTCGACCAACGTCCCGTCGCAATCGAAGACGGCGAGGCGGTTCATGGCTTGGCGCGATCCCGCCGTCCCCGCCGCTCGCCCTTGCGATCCTTGCGGCGATCCTTGGCGGCGTGGGCGGCGGCGCGGCGCTTGCCTTCGGGGGTCTCGGAGAACTTGACGTCGTCAAGCGGCAGCAGATCGGCCTCGGCCGTGTCGAAGCCGAGGTGGGCAAGGCTTTCGGCGAAGTGGCTCGGCAACTCGGCGCGCTGGTCGATCTGGCCGCCGTCGGGATGATCGATGCGGATGCGGCGCGCGTGGAGGTGCATCTTGCGGCTGATCCCGCCGGTCAGGAACGACTCCGGACCGCCATATTTGCCGTCGCCTACTATAGGGTGACCGATCGCCGCCATGTGGACGCGCAGCTGGTGGGTGCGGCCGGTCAGCGGGTGCAGTTCGACGAACGCGGCGCGGTTGCCGGCGCGTTCGATCACGCGGTAGCGGGTGCGGGACGGCGATCCCTCCTTCTCGTCGACATACATCTTCTCGCCGCCGGTGCCGGGCTGCTTGGCGA
>CAXTBZ010000083.1:2635-11314 GCA_964242855.1 uncultured Sphingomonadaceae bacterium | reverse complement strand
AAGGGATCGACCGCACCTGCAGAGTGCCGAGCGCGTTGTTGACGAGCACTTTGTCGACGATGTTCTGGAAGAACAGCGGGCTTGCCAAACCAAGCAGATTGATCGCGAGCGTGATCAGCAGGACCTCGCCAATCAGCCGCCGGTAGCGCACGACCTGCGGGATGAACCAGCGCACGTCAAAGCGGCGGGCAAGCGTAGCAAGCGTCTCGCGCGCCGTGACCAAGACGATCTCGCCCGTCCAGATCGCCTCGAGCGCGTCGCGCGCGAGCGAGAGCGGCGCCTCGCCGGGCCGCTGGATAGTGACGTTGTCGTTGGTCGCTCTGGCAAGGATGAACCAACCGTCGGCCCCGTGCCCCAGCGCTGGGAGCGGCAGCCGCTCAAGCCGGTCCCACGACGAAACGATCGCACGTGCGCGAACGCCGGGTTCGTTGCGGGCAAGCTTCACGATCTCATCGGGCTCCACCGGTTCGGCATGCCCGAGACTGTGACGCATGCGCGCCGGATCGGCAGGTATCCGGTGGAAGCCGAGCAGCATGGCAAGCGCCCGCACGCCAGAGTCCGGCGCGGTGCGCGCGATGGTGTTAACCGTTGCTCCCTGATTCACAGCTTAACCCCGAACGTGTCGGGGACGCTGTTAGCACAAAGTTCTGTCTGGCACCGACGAAACCTAGATCAGGTTGGAACGTCTACTTTTATGAGTCCTAGCTTGACTTAAGCTGCGTCGAACGCGTCTCTATCAGACCTGCGTGCCGTACCGCGTGCGATGCGCGTCAAGGTTGTTGCTGCGGAGCATCGCTGCCTGTTCGCGCCATTCCTCGTAGGCGATCGCGCCGCTCTTCAGGTCGAGGCGTGTTTCCAGAGCGGCCGCGTCGGACGCCGAAAGGTCTTCTATCTGGCGATAGCGGTAGATGCCGGCATCGTTGAGGCTGATCTCGTGCGTGCGGCCGATGCCGCGGATCAACGCGAGGTCGTCCCGATTGCCCGCCGCCGCGGCACCGATCGCGCCAGCGGTGCTGGCACCTACCGGATGGGCGGTCTGGCGTTCCAGTTCGGCGATGCGCTCGCGATGCGTGGCTGTCTGCGCCTCCGCGGCCTGGCGCGCGGCGCGCTCCTCCTCGTAGGATCGCCGCCACCGGGCGCCGCCCGATCGCGAGAGCAGGCCGATCAGCCAGCCGAGGATGAGTACGAGGGCGAGGATCGCCCACTGGTTCGCGGTGAAGCCCATGGTTCGCCTCCTCTTGTTACGGAAGCATAACCGATGGAGCGGGGGCGACGTTCCCGCCGCCCCCTTAGCACTTAGCCCATCTTGCCCGAGGACATCGCGTCGCTGATCGAGCAAGCCGCCGGCCCGAGGATTACGACGAACAGCACCGGCAGAATGAACAAGATCAGCGGGACTGTCATGATTGCCGGCAGACGCGCCGCCTTTTCCTCCGCGCGCATCATCCGCTCGTTGCGAAATTCCGCCGACAGGACGCGCAGCGCAGAGGCAAGTGGAGTGCCGTACTTCTCGGTCTGGATCATGGTGGTGACCACGCCACGTACCGCATCCAGCGCCACGCGCGTCGCGAGGTTCTCGAACGCCTGGCGCCGTTCGGAAAGGAAGCCGAGCTCGATTGCCGTCAGCATGAACTCGTCGCCGAGCTCGGGATAGGCCTTGCCGAGTTCGCGCGCCACGCGGTTGAACGCCGCGTCGACCGTCAGGCCGGCTTCCGCGCAGATGACGAGCAGATCGAGCGCATCGGGCAAGCCCTTGCGGATCTCCGCAGACCGCTTGCTGATCGTGTTCTTCAGCCAGATGTCCGGCCCCTTGTAGGACAGGATCAGCGCGCCCGCGACGAACGCGTAATGCTTGAGCGGCCCCCAGGCGGGAAACCAGCCGAGCGCGTACACGCCGATGATCGCAGTGCCGCCGAGCACGATCGGCAGCACCATGCGCGCAAAGATCACCGCGACGGCGGCGTCCTTTGATCGAATGCCGGCCTGCATCAGCTTGATCTGCGTCGCCTTCAGCTGCGTGTCCTGCAGCACCTTCAGGCTCGACAGCGCCGAGCGCATCTTGTCCGTCGTTTCGCTGCGCGCACCGAGCTTGGCGCGGCGCTTAGACGTCGAGGCGGTGATGCCGAGCTTCAGTTGTTCGCGACGCTCGTTGAGCGCCTTGACGCGCTTGGCCATCGGATTGCGCACGGTGGTCGCCATGTACAGGGCGAACATCATGGCGAGCACCGCCAGGGCGGCCATGAAGGTGCCCAGGACGACGACGTCGATGCCGAGAATGGCGTGGTGTGCGGTGGGGTTCATGTTCTCTTTCCCGCCTCAGATCTCGAAGCTGACCATCTTGGCCATGATGAAGGCGCCGATGCCCATCCAGACTAAGCCGAGCGATCCAGCGATCTCCAGCCGCGTCTCGTGGAAGAAGCCAATCATGTAATCCGGATTCATGAACCAGACAGTGGCGAACACGAAGACGGGCAGCGACCCGACAATATAGGCCGATGCCTTGGACTCAGACGACATCGCCTTGATCTTGAGCTTCATCTGCGATCGCTTGCGTAGCACGTCGGCGAGGTTCGCGAGCGTCTCGGCAAGGTTGCCGCCGGTCTCCCGCTGAATAGCCAGCGTGATGACGAAGAACTGGAACTCGGGCGTGCCGAGACGGTCTGCGGTGTCCTGGAGGGCAGCCTCCATCGTCCGGCCGATCTTGATGCGATCGTTGATCAGCCGAAACTCGACGCCGACCGGCCCCGGCACTTCGGCACCGACCACACCCATCGTTTCGGTGATCGGCAGACCCGAGCGCAGACCGCGCGTGAGCAGCTCGATCGCGTCCGGAAACTTGGCGGTGAACTTCGTCACACGGCGCTTGATCATGAAGCTCACCACCTTGTGCGGCAGGCCGAGCCCGCCGGCGATGCCGACGAGCAGCGCGATGATCAGCGGGACATGCTTCAGCGCGAGGAGCAGCGTGATGCCCAGGCCAACGCCGATGCAGCACCCGAAATACTTGCCGAGCGTCCAGCTCTTGCCGGTCTGCGAGAGGCGGATGCGCAGCATGTCCGGCTTCGGCAGGAAGCGGGTGGCATAGCCATCCATCTTCGTGCTGCGCTGGGTCAGCACACGGCGCATCTGTGCCTGCATCAGCGCTTCGCCGATGCCGGAATGACGGGTCTTCAGGCTGTCCATCCGGCGCGACTTTGCCTTGCCCGCAGAGGGGCCCGAGAAGGCGAGCAGGATGAGGCCAAGCGATGCGCAGCCGCTGAATGCCATGAGCAGTGCCGGAAACATCAGCCGATCGCCTTCCCGTCCTTGGAACCCGCGATCCCCCGCGCCACGATGAGCGCGGCGGATCGGATCATCACTTCGCCTTGCGCTTCGGCAGCATCGACTTCAGATTGCCGAGCTTGCCGATCAGCGACTTGCCGCTGCCAGCCTTGTTCTCGTCGCTCTCGGCCGCGCGGCTGATGCCACGGGCGAGCTCGATGATCGGCGCTCCCGTTTTGCCTGACTTCGCCACCTCGGCGAGAGGCTTGCCGAGCTTGGCTGCCTGTACGAAGGTCTTGGCATCATAGGGTACGACGATGTCGATCTTGCGCTCGATCGATTCCTCGAACTCCTTGCGGCTGATCTCGCCTACGCCTGCCTGCACGCGGTTGCCGACGATCGTCACGGTCGCTCCGGGCGCGTTCGCCTTGAGCCACGACAGCAAGCGGATCGTGTCGCGCGCGGCCGCCAGCGTGAGCTCCGTCACCAGCACGACTGACTGGACGTCGTGCAGCAGGTGCGGATGCGCGATCATCATGTGCCGCGGCAGATCGAGCACCGTTGACTCGAATGCCGTCTTCAACTCTTCCTGGAGTTGGTAGAAGGCCGTCCCGTCGGTGATCATCGGGTGGTTCAGCGGCGCTTCGGCGGAGAGCACCGAGAGCTTGTCCGTGGTCTTCACCATCGCGCGCTCGATGAACAATCCGTCGATGCGGCTGGGGTTCTCGATCGCGTCCGTCAGGCCACGGCCCGGCTCGACGTCGAATGCGAGCGCGCCGGTGCCGAAGTGGATGTCGAGATCGAGCAGCGCGGTTGAACGGCCCTCGCTCTCACCGAGCAGCCAGCCGAGCGAGCTAGCGATCGACGATGCACCGACGCCGCCACGAACACCGATGACGGCGACGACGTTGTGCGGACGATCAGAGCTCTGTTCGGTTACGCGCGGGCCGGACAGCGTGAGCTGCGCGTGCGCAAAGGCTTCACGTGCCTGATCGGCGCTGAACGGCTTCAGGATATAATCCTGGATGCCGCTGGCGACGAGATCGCGGTAGAGGCGCACATCGTTGACCTGGCCCGACGCGATCACGACCGTGCCCGGCTCGCAGACTTCGGCGAGTGCGTTGATGTCGTTCAGCGGATCGCCACTCTCCGACATGTCGACGAACAGGATGTGCGGGCTGGCCGAGACGGCGAGCGTTTGCACCGCGTTGCGCAGGCCGCCCTTGTGCACCTTCTCGGGCTGCCAGCCCATCTCGATTGCGACGGGGCGCAGCGCGTCGGCCGTCGCATCGTCGCAGACGAACGCCGCGAATGGATCGCGGATCGCGGTGGAGCGGGAGTGGAAAGGAGCGTTCATGATCAGTTACCCGCCTTGCTGCTCTCTTGCTTCAGACCACCGGCACCGGTGGTTGCTGCGTCGCGATAAGTCTTGATCGCCTTCACGGCGAGGCGGGCGTCGCCTGAACGATCGCCCTGCTGGCCGACCACGAGGTCCTGGGGATTGGCGATCATCGCGGCGAGGTTGGTCGCCGAGGCGCAGCCATAGTTGGAGTCGGTGCTGCTGGAATATTCAGAACCGTTGCCATGCCGCTGGTCTGGGCAGCCCTCGACGGTCGCGACGGCGCGGCTCACCACTACGCGGATCGTTCCGGGTGCCGCGTGCCCAACCGTGACGGGGGCTGCCTCGCGGGCAACGAGCATGCCGTAGCGCGCGACGACCGTGCCGACCGCGTCCTGCGCAGCACCGCCATGCCAGCCCGACGGATCGTCGAGCGTGATGGTGTCGCCGTAGCCCAGGTTCAGTCCGTCGAACCAGCCGGCTAGGCGATCGGCCTCGCCGAGGGCAAGACCGCTCGGGGTGGCGCCGACATCAAGCACATAGTCGGTGCGGCTGACGACCGGCTGGTGCACCGAATCGAGGCTGCGATTGATCGAGCCGGCTTGCGCCGCCCCCGAACCGAGAAGGAAGAGAGCAACCGCGGTTGCGGCGCCGAGCGTGCGAATGCTGTGAGCCATGACGATCGTCCTCAGTTGCTGGAGAAGCCGGGGCCGACGGCACCCGCGGTTACTGGTGCAGTCGCGGTGGTATGCGGACGCTTGGCGCCGGATTTGCTGTCGCGGTGCTGATCGAGCAGGATTTCCTGCGCGTCGGTGCCCATGCGATAGCCGTCCGTCGGCAGAGCGATCTGATTGTCGCTGACCGGCTTCACCAGATACGGCGTGACCACGATCACCAGCTCGGTCTCGGAACGCTTCCAGCCATTGGAGCGGAAGAGCTGGCCGAGGATAGGCAGGTCACCCAAGAAAGGCGCCTTGTTCACCGAGTTGGTGGTGTTGTTGTTGAGCAGGCCACCGATCATGAAGCTCTGGCCGGAGCCGAGCTCCACCGTCGTCTCGGCGCGCCGCGTTGTCAGGCCCGGGATCTGATAGCCGTTGATGCTAACCGTCGACGAGGTCAGCTGCGAGACCTCCGGGCGAACGCGCAACGAGATGCGGCCATCACCCAAAACCGTCGGCGTGAAGGAGAGGCTGACGCCGTACTGCTTGTAGTCGATCGTGGTGACGCCCTGGAACTGCGGCACCGGGATCGGGATCTCGCCGCCTGCCAGGAAGCTCGCGGTCTCGCCCGACAGCGCCGTTAGCGTCGGCTGAGCGAGCGTGGTCGCATAGCCATCGGTTTCTGCAAGATCGAGCGAGGACAGGATGTCGAGGCCAAGTAGGTGTCCCGCAAGGCCGAAGCGGGTGGAGCCCGCGGCTGCTGCCGCCATGTTGTAGACGGTGCTACCGATCGTATTGCCGTTGACGTCCACCGAATTCGACGATCCGGGGATGCCGGCGACCGTCGAGATCGAACCCGGCGTGCCTTGCGAGGCGCCGAACAGGAAGCCGCCCGAATTGTCGCGCGTCAGGATGTTGAAGCCGACATTCTTGGCATAGTCGCGGTTCACTTCGGAAAAGCGGACGCGCAACATGACCTGCATCGGCGTCGCGGTCTTGAGGCGGCTCACCACCTGCACGTCCTTGCCGACGAAGCTGGTGACCAAGCGGTTCGCTTCCTCGACATCGTCGGGTGCGGACACGGTGCCGGTGAGCACGACGATGCCGTTCATCGGCGTCGCGATGATCTGGGCATCGGGCATGGTCATCTTCAACATCTGGCCGATGTTGGTCATGTTGGTGCCGACCTGCGCCGTGGCCGAGAACACCACCGAGCCATCCTTACCGGTTGCCGAGATCGTCGTCTCACCCGCACCCTTGCCGAAGACATAGAGCTTGGTGGGCGACCGGACCTGAACATCGGCGATGCTGGGATCGGCGACGAACAGATCGCTCATCGGACGGGAGAGCGACACGAGTTGGCCGCGGCCGGTGGAGAGCGTAATCACCTGGCCGGTAGCGGGCGGTCCGACATGGGCGAGCGGAGCCCGGGCGGCGTACCTGGGAGCCGGATGCCACTTGGCGGATGCCTGAGCCGCGGGCATCGCGGTGAGGCCGATCGCCAGGGCGGCGGCGAGCGCAGTGCTCGCGGCGCCGTGACGCTTCAGATCATGCTTCATGTTCACTTACCCCCCACGGGCGTGTCGGTGACGGTGTTGCCACGAGCGATATGGACGACTGGGCCGGTCGGCACGGTCGGTGCGGCCATCTGGGCACCTGGAGCGCCGCCGGCGAGGGCGACCTGCGTGCCTGCCTTCGGGATCGAGGTCCTGGCGAAGCGCGAGACCTCGCCGCCGGTGGTGAAGGTGCTCTTGCCATCCTGCGGCCGGCTGGCGAGATCGAGCAGTGTCTTCTTGGCGATGGCAGGATCGGTACCGGCGGGGACCTTGATGTCGCCGACCGCAACCGCCTTCTCGAGATCCTCGTTGTTGTCAGCCAATGGCCGCAGCGAGAGCGAGAGCGAGCCGAGCTTCTGCGCCACGGCGATCTCCTCGGCGAGCTTGGGCGTCGCTTCTAGGGTAACCATGCTGATCTGCGAGATCTGGGTCTTGCCGTCAGGCGTCGGCTGATTATCGAAACGCTGATCGGTGGCGAGCACCCGCGCATTGCGCACGATCGTCTCGGTGGCGTTGAGCGACTGGCCAGTGCCGTCGCCGCCCGATCCCTGCACCGTCTGCGTAAGCATCAGGTCGACGCGGTCACCCGGGAAGACGAAGCCGGCGACGGCAGAGGCGCCACCAACCGATACGGTCACGGCGCGCATCCCCGGCGTCAGCGCCGCGGCGAGGAAGCCGCGATCCTGCGGGGAGACGAGCGAACCCTGGGTTACCGGCTGACCGGCGGTGATCTCGGAGCGGACGACCATTCCGATCATCTTGGCCGGATCGACATCCGGGGCGCCGCGGACGTAATAGGCGCCGTCGACGAGCGTCTTGGGCCAAGGCTGGAAGGTCACCGAGTCCGGCCCGAGGATCGTGCCGACCGGGAGCGGCTTGGCAGCCACAAGGACCTGCGGGCCCAGTGGGGCCGATGGTGCCATTGCGGCCGAAACAACCGGAGCTCCGGCAGTGCCGAACATGTTCTTCGCCATGATGGCGGTCACTGCAGCGACGAACAGTGCGCCGACGAGCAATGCAATTTTCTTTCCGTCCATGACGTCTTCCGCCCCCTAAAGGCCTAGGTGCAACTTCAACTGTGCTTCATCGCGCCAATTGGTAAAAATATCGTTCGGCGAGAACAGGTATGGTGGCGATTGCTATCGCAACACCGTAAGGAACTTCGAGTGGCGTCTCGATTGCGCGCAGGCGATGCCGGATCAGCATGCCGATCGTCAGCAGCCCGCCGCCAATCGACATCCACACGATCATCCGCATGAAATCGAGCGGCACCAGCCAGAGACCGAGCGCGGCGATCAGCTTTACGTCACCACCACCCATCGCGCCCATCGCGAACGCCCCCATGAAGATCAGCAGCGCAATGCCGGCCAGAACGCATTGCACCGCAACGCCCGGCCACGGGCTCATCCCGCAGGCCCACCACCAGAGCGGCGCGGCAAGTGCGATGCCGGCATTCAGCGGATTGGGGATGACCCGCGCGCGGATGTCGGTCCACGTCGCGTAGAGGAGAGCGGCGACGAGGCCGCCTGCCAGGATCATGGTGAGCGCCATATGCATGTCATCGTCTTAGACGGGGACCGCTTGCCAAACCGTAACCGGCGCGAAAATGATGCTGCGCGGAGTAGCCGCTTACAACGCCTCGTCGAGGCTCAGGGTCATGAACACGCTGTTCGGATCGGGGCGGTAGCCTTCGAAAGCTTCGCACACCTGGAAGCCATGGCTGGCATAAAGCGCCCGCGCCGGAATGAAGAAGTCCCAGCTTCCGGTCTCCAGGCTCAGCCGCAACAGCCCTGCAGCGCGCGCCTCGGCGATGAGGTGGGCGAGCATGGCGCTGCCGGCTCCTCGCCGTCGGGCAGTCTGCGCG
>CAXTBZ010000083.1:0-2625 GCA_964242855.1 uncultured Sphingomonadaceae bacterium | reverse complement strand
CGCCATGGCTAGCCGACAAGCGCTTGAGCGCGCCGCAGCCGAGCAGCAGGTCGACCTCCCAGATCGTCCAGACGGTAATATCCGGAGACTGCAAGGCGGCAAGATCGAGCGCATGGCCGCTGCCGCGCGCCGTCGCGGCCAAAGCAGTCGTGACGTGCGTGTCCAGCAGGGCGACAAGCCGGGGGTCGGAGAAGTCGCCTTGGACGATCCGCATCGTCAGTCTGCGCGCCTTGCGGAACCGAACTTGAGCGCCTCGGCGGAGGCCAACTGATCGACGCGCTCGTTCTCGTCATGTCCGGCGTGACCCTTCACCCACTTCCAATCGATCCGATGCGGCTCGGATGCTGCAAGGAGGCTCTGCCAGAGATCGGCGTTCTTGACCGGCTTCTTGTCGGCGGTCTTCCAGCCGTTGCGGCGCCAGCCATGGATCCACTTGGTGAGCCCGTCCATGACGTAACGGCTGTCGGTGGTGAGCGTCACCCGGCACGGCCGCTTCAGCGCCTCCAGGCCCTTGATCGCAGCCGTCAGCTCCATGCGGTTGTTGGTGGTGAGCGTCTCGCCGCCGCTGAGTTCCTTCTCCGTCCCGCCCATGCGCAGCAACGCGCCCCAACCGCCCGGGCCGGGATTGCCCTTGCAGGCGCCGTCGGTGAAGATCGCGACGAGGGGCAGCTCTTCGGTCACGCGTGGAAACACTCCGGATTGGCCGCGTAGAAGTCGAGCCGGCGCAGGAAGGCGAGCGGGTCCTTGCGCGTCACCATCGCGTCGGCAGGCGTGTTGAGCCAGTCCCAGGCCCTGGTCAGCGTGAAGCGCAACGCAGCCCCACGCGCCAGCACGGGCAGCGCTGCGCGCTCCGCAGCGGAAAGACCGAAGCTTGCATCGTATCCCGTGACCAGCGCATCGCCGACCGGCGCCTGATAGCCGAAGCCGTCGTCCGAGAATGCCCAGGCGCCGTGGGTGACGGCCAGATCCCAGGCGCGCAGTTCGGTGCAGGCGAAGTAGAAATCGATCATCCCGGTCACGCGATCGCCGAGCATCAGCACATTGTCCGGGAAGAGATCGGCGTGGATCACGGACTTTGGCAGATCGTTTGGCCAGTGCGCGTCGAGGAACGTCAGCTCGTCCGTGAGGCGCCGCGACAGCCCCGGCGCGATCCCATCGACGGCGGCGCCACAGCGATCGGCCAAGGATCGCCAGCCGCGCAGGCCGAGGCTGTTCGGTCGCTCTCCTGTAAAATCGCCGAGTGCCGCATGCATCCGGCCGAGCGCCTCACCGGTGGCGCGTGCTTGCGCTGGTGTAGGATGCGACAGCGAAACACCGTCGAGGAACTCAATCAGGCAAGCCGGCCGTCCCGCGACGGTCTGCACCTGCGCACCCATCAGATCCTTGAGCGCGCACGGCACCGGCAGGCCGCGATCGGCGAGGTGATCGAGCAGGGCGAGGAAGAACGGCAGGTCGCCCGCATCGACGCGCTTCTCGTACAAGGTAAGGATGAAGCGCCCGCCGTCTGCCTCGATCAGGTAGTTGCTGTTCTCGACACCCTCGGCGATACCCTTGGCCGATCGCAAAGCTCCCAGCCCGTAGCGCGCGAGCAGTGCCGCCATCTCCTCGGCCGAAACATGGGTATAGACGGCCACGGCTCAATCCACCGTCGGTTCGGATACTGAACATGCCATGTTGGCTGCGGCCTACGCGATTGCTTGCCTGCACGAAAGGCGCTTCCTATGATCCGCCGTGCCCTCTCGCACCCTTTCCAGGACATGCCCCTTGTCGATCATCAAGCGCCTGCCGTTCGCCTTCCTGCTCGCCCCGCTGGTCCTCGCAGGCTGCGCCAACAAGAACGACGACATCACCGCGATCGGCGGATCGATCGGCCAGGAAGTGAAGCGCACCAGTTGCCCGGCGGTCGGCGTGCCGGCACAGGCGGGCGACGTGACGCTGTTCAACCCACCGGCAAGCCGTGATTCGCGCGCGATCGACGTAGTGGCGGTGATCACCGACGTGGTCGGCCACTGCAGCGATGGTGACGATGTCGGCAAGAAGGCGAGCAAGGTCGTCGCGAACGCTTCGCCGATCCTGCCTAGCACGGTCACCTTCCGGGTCGATGCCCGGCGCAGCGACTCGCATGGTCCTCGCGACGTGGTGCTGCCTTACTTCGCAGTGGTGCTTCACGGCGGCACCGCGGTGGCCTCGAAGTCGATCAGTCGTATCTCGGTGCATTTCGACGACGGCAAGCTCACCGCATCCGCCGACGGCCAGGCGAGCGCAACCGTCAGCCGCGCCGATGCGACTCTGCCCGAGAACATCCGCAACCGGCTGATCCGCAAGCGCAACGCCGATGACGCGGATGCGACCGTCGACCCGATGAGCGATCCCACCGTCCGCGCCGCCATGACGAAGGCGAGCTTCGAACTGCTCGTCGGCTTCCAGCTCACCCAAGAGCAGCTGGCGTACAACGCAACGCGGTGATGAGCGATTGACTTCATGTGGCGGCTCGGCCACTCCGAAGGTGCTTCCGGCGGGCAACCGACGGCTGCACGCGCGGGAGAGCGTGATGGTTCGCGAGGATCATCACCGCCGAAGGAGCAACCGCCCCGGAATCTCTCAGGCCTCGGGACCGCGCGGGCA
>CAXTBZ010000082.1:0-11316 GCA_964242855.1 uncultured Sphingomonadaceae bacterium | reverse complement strand
CAGCTACAAGCGGCTGGTGCCGGGCTACGAGGCGCCGGTGCTGCTCGCTTATTCAGCGCGCAACCGTTCGGCTTCGTGCCGCATCCCTTATGGTGCCGGCAGCAAGGCCAAGCGCGTCGAGTTCCGCTTCCCCGATGCGATGGCCAACCCCTATCTCTGCTACGCCGCACTGCTGATGGCGGGCCTCGACGGGATCGAGAACAAGATCCATCCGGGCGAGGCGATGGACAAGAACCTGTACGATCTGCCGCCGGAAGAGCTGAAGGAGATTCCGACCGTCTGCAGTTCGCTGCGCGAGGCGCTCGACAGCCTGGCCGCCGACCACGCCTTCCTCGTCAAGGGCGGCGTGTTCACCGAGGACCAGATCGAATCCTATCTCGAACTAAAGTGGCCGGAGGTCGCCCGCTGGGAGATGACGCCCGCGCCAGTCGAGTTCGACATGTATTATTCGAACTGATCGAGACGATACCGAGAAGCCAGGCGCCCGGCGGGAAACCTCCGGGCGCTTCGCATTTTAGCCGCCGGAGACGCCGATGCGCCGCTTCATTCTCGCCGCGCTGCTTGCCTCGATCCCCGTCGCCGCCGGTGCTGAACCGCTCTGCCGCGATCTGAAGGGTCTGTTCACGCCGTGCCCGCCGGGGACGCACTCCGCTGGTGAATGGAAACGGCACGATCGATCTGCCGATGCGGCGGGAGACCCGACGCGGCCGCATGATCCAGCCAGATCACTCAAGCCGGCCAAACCGCCGCTGGTCGGCCGCGGCAAGCTGTGCCGGGACTCGAAGGGCCTGTCCAAACCCTGCTGATCACCGCCCCGGCCTCGTCAATTCTTAACCACGCGGCGCGATAAGGCTGGCATGGAGCAGGCGCCCTTCTCGACATTCGAGGCAGAAGTAGAAGCCGCGCGCTCGGGCGTCACCCGGCGCGCCTTCGATCCGCGTACCAAGCCGATCTATGTCGGGCTCGCGCTCGGCTGGGCGGCGCTGCTGGTCGCCATGCCGCTGGTGCACCTCTCGGTCGATCCGGTGCTCACCGCCGCGTTCCTGCTCGTCTGCGGCCTGGTCGCCTGGGTCGCCGCCTGCCTGCGCCTGCGCGGCTTCGCACGAACCGCTGCCGGGATCGAAGCCTGGGCGCTGCTCAGCGCCGCCTCGCTCACCGGCATCCTCGGCACTTACGTGACGGCGCGCTTGGCCGCGCCTTTCGCCGATACCTGGATGGTGGCCGCCGACCGCCTGATAGTACCCGGCATCGATTGGCCGGCAAACATGCGGGGGCTCGGTCGCCAGCCGCTGGCGATGCATTGGGCCAATCGGGCCTATGCCAGCATACAATGGCAGGGCAGCTTGCTGATCCTGTTATGCTGCCTGACCGGCCACGCCGATCGCTGCGCGGCGTTTGTACTGCGCTGGATGATCGCGCTCGCGCTGGTTTGTGGCATTTTTGCTCTGCTGCCCTGCCTCGGGCCTTATTCTTATTTCCATATCGCCCACTCAGAGGTGCCGTCGGTCGGTTCTAATATCGGCTGGCATCAGCCGCACTTGCTGACCTGGCTCCGAATGACCGGACCGATTCGACTCGATCCTTCCGCGCTGGATGGCATTGTGGAGTTTCCGAGCTTCCACACCGTCGCCGCGGTCCTGTTCGCCTGGGGGTTCTGGCCGATCCGGTGGGCACGTTGGCCGATGCTGGCGCTCAACCTGGCGATGATCGCAGCGTCGATACCGATCGGTGGGCATTACTTCATCGATGTGCTGGCCGGCGCAGTGATCGCCTGGATCAGCATCAAGCTTCCGCGATGGTCCACAGGGCTCCGATCAGTGCGACACTTCATCGCGAAATTGGACGCGACACCCCGCCTCGCCTAATCGCGGCACCATGATCCCCACGCCCTGCACCAAGGTCTGCGAGATCGATACCGCCACCAGCTGGTGCAAAGGCTGCGGCCGTTCGCTGCAGGAGATCGGCGACTGGCTCTATGCCGGCGATGCCGAGAAGCGGGCGATCCTCGCCCAACTGCCGGCGAGACTGCGCCGGCTCGCTCAATAATCCTTGGAGATGCGGACGTTGGCGCTCTGCCGCCCGATCGTCGAAATCGTCGAGAGCAGCGACAGCCACCGCGTCACCTGGAACTCGACGCGCGTCGCCGAATAGCCCTGCCCGTCGGTGACGAGCTCCACATAGGTGCGCTTGCCGAGATATTTACCCGCCGCAATCGAGGTCTTCTGGCCGGTGGTGACGTCCGCCGGCTCGATCCGCAGCCGATCGAGCCCGACGACCTTGCGCACCGCGTTGATTGGATCGAGGCTGCCGCGCCCGCCGGTGCGCAGGCCGTTGACCGCGGCGGCGAGCTGCAACGCCTCGGGCGCGGTGAGGTTGGCGATCGAGGTGCCGAACAGCAGCCGCGAGAGCAGTTCGTCCTCTGGCAGCGCCGGCGTCGAGAGGAAGCTGATCTCCGGCTTCAGCCCGGTTCCCGAGATCTGGATCGATGCGTTGACGCTCTGGATGTTGGCCTTGGCGAGGATGTCGAGCGCCGGATCGATCGGGGTGCCGCCGCCGAAGCGGATGATACCGCGATCGATATCGAAGCGGCGGCCGGCGAATTCGTAATTGCCGCGGATGAGATCGGCGCGACCGGTGATCGCGGGATCGTCGACCGTGCCCTTGATGGCGAGCTTGGCGCGCCATTCGCTGTCGAGGCCGAGCCCGCGCACGAACAGCTGGTTGCGCGCATCGGTGGTGATGTTGAGTGCCCACGCCGCCGGCGCCACGCTGTCGTCGTCGACATCCTCGCGGTGGAGTTCGTGGACGGCGAGGTGCGGCACACCCTGCTGCGCGGCCTTGCCGAAGCGGTAGGAGGAGCGATCGAGCTTCACGTCGCCGGCGATCGTGCCGCCCTGCCCGTTCGACGTGATGGTCAGCGGCCCGGTGACGGTGGCGCCGATATCGTCGCGCGCCAGCAAGGCGGCGTGCTGCGCATTCAGCGCGATATCCATGCCGAGCCCCTTGGCGCCGGCGAAATCGAAGGCGGCGTGGCCGGTGAGGCTGCCATTGTCCTTGGTCGCGCCGACGAACTGATCGATCAGCAGGCGCGATCCATCGAAGCGGCCGCGCGCCTGGATCTTGTCGATCACGGTGCCGGTGGTGGTGCTCTCGAGCCGCGCTGCCGAGGTGACCAGCGATCCGCGGATGACGGGCTTGCGCAAGGTGCCGCCGATGTCCGCTCCGATCGCCACCGGCCCGGAGAGATCGATGGTCTCCACGCCCGCCAGCCGCCACAGCGTATCGGCCGGGCCGGTGTAGCGCAGCTGCGCGAACAGTGGGGCGCCTAGCAGGCGGTCGCCCAATGACGCGCCGCCGCCGATCGGTGCGATCCGCCCCTGCGCCCGCCCGATCACCTGGCCGCCGCTGGTCGCGATGGCGCGACCGGCGACCTTGCCCGCGTCCATCACCGCCGCAAGCCCGACATCGACCGGCTGCGACGACAGCACCAGGCCGGCGCGGCTCAGCCCGCGCACGCGCAGGTCGGCATGCCCGGTCGGCGCGCTGTCACCGGCAACCGCATAGCTGACGCGCCCGGTTGCTTCGCCCGACAAACCGAGGCCGGGCTTCAGCATATCGAGCACCGACAGCGGCATCGCATCGAGGCTCGCATCGAAGCTGGTGGCGGACGCGCCGAACCGCCCGCCGATCGTGGCGCTGCCGCCGGCGAAGGAGAGGCTCGTCGGCGCCATCACCCAGGCATCGCCGACGTGGCGGAGCACCGCCGCGGTGGCGAGCGCGACCGGGCGACCGTCGATCTGGCCTTGTCCGTGCACCGCGTAGCTGTCGGCGCCGATCGTTGTGTCGGTCTGGAAAGCGAAGGCCTTGCCGCGCGAACCCGAGACCGAAGCGCGAACGTCGCCCTGCCCGCCGACGAGTTTGGCAGCGGCGGCGAAGCGCGCAACCGAGATCGACCCATGCTTCAAACCCTGCCCGGCAGTGCTCGCAGTGACGTGCGTGCCGGCGGGATCGAGCAGCAGATCGAGATCGAGCTTGCCGGTGCGCACGCTGGTGTCGAAGTCTCCGGCAAGCGTGGCATGATCGGTGGCGATGTGGCCGACGATGCGCTGGATGGTGCCGGCCGGCGCGAAATCGAGCGTGCCGGCCAAGCCGCCGCCCGCCAGCGCAAGCTGCCCGGTGAAGCCGCCCGGATCGGAACGCAGCTGCCCCCTCGCGGTGGAGCCGCTGACGTTCAGCGCGGCGATGTGGATGATCGTCGGTGCGCCGTTCGGCGGGGTGTCGATCGCGCCGGTGGCGGTGAAAGCGCCGAGCGTCGAACCGCCGGCTGCCTTCATCGCAAAGCCCTGCGGCACCGGATCGAGATCGAGCCGCACCTGGTTCAGGCCGAGCGCCTCGAGCGGTCGATCGAGCAGCAGGCCCACCTTGGGATGATCGATCATCCCGCCGAGCGTCAGGCGAAAGGTGCCGTAGGTGCCCTGCCTGCCCTGCCCCGCAAATTGGACCGTGCCGTCCTTCAGCCGCGTGCCGGCACCGGTGATCGTGATCGCTGGTGCGGTGAGCTTGAGGCCGGCGAAGTGGAGGACGCCATCGGGCGAGCGGGTCAGCTGGGTGTCGAGCACCGGCAGCCCGCCGGCGAGCGAGCGCAGGAAGCCATTGTCGAAGCGCCGCACCCATGCCTGGCCGCGGCCCTGCACCACGGTGCCCTGGCCACCCGCCCCGGGCACGACCTTGAGCTCGGTCAGCACGTCGACGATGCCGAGGCCGGGGATCAGATAGCGCTGCAGGCCACCCGAAAGGTCGACCGAATAGGCCCCCCTGACGAGATCGACGAGCAGCGCCAGCTTGCCGTTGAGCTTGTCCGATCGCAGGCTCAGCCCGTCGCCGGTGAGTTGCCTGGGCGTGACGTGGAGCACACCTGCGATCTGCAGGTTGGCGAGGATGCCGCCGGCGACATCACCCACCCCTGTCACGCGCCGTGCGACGAGCTTGATCGGCAGCGTCAGGTCCTTGCCGCCGAGATGGCCCTCGCCCGCTGCCCTCACATCCTCGAAGCCGGTCTGGTCGAAGGCGAACTGCGGCGAACTCAGGGTGTAGCGGAAATGCGCGGTGCGGAAGGCGCCGTCGAGGTCGACATGAAGGTGCACGTCGCGCCCGGTCATGTTGGGGAACAGCGCCGGGGGCCTCAGCAGCGCCGCATCGACGTGGAGGGGATCGAAGGCGCCGTGGGCGAGATCGATGACACCGCGCGCCTCCATCCGCAGCGAGGGCGAGGCGAGCTTCAGCGTCCCGTCCAGCCGACGATCCTCGAAGCGCGCGCCACCCACCACCATGATCACTGGCGCGGTCAGCCGCTGGATCTTGCCCTGGGTGATCGAGCCCGGCGTCAGTCGACCGGCGAGCGCGTAGTGGCCCTTGACCTGATTTAGCGACAGATCGGCGATGCGGCGCCCGCCAACAGCCCAGAGACCATGACCCTTCCACTGCGACCAGGTCCCCTCGCCGTCGATCAGCACGCCCATCGGCTTGTGCGAACCGAAGAGTGCGGGCACGACGCCGTCTCCCGGCGAGCGCAGCCGGGCGTCGAGATCGAAGACGTCGCGATCGGGTTCCGTGTCGAGCGCCACGATCATCTTGTCGCCCGCCGACGATCCGGCGCGCAGCCCGATCACCGCGCGGCCATTGCCGGTATCCGCCTTGCCGACGATCCGCACCAGCCGCCGCTGCGCACCCGCCACGCCGGGTTCGAGCCGCAGCCGCAGATCGAGCGTGCCGATGTGGATGCGGTAATCGGGCAGGATCGGCTGGCCGGGCCGGGCCGGCTTCAGCTTCGGCGTGCGATGCAGGATGACGAGATCGGAGGAGAGCTGATCGACATACAGGCTGTTGGCAAGCCAGCGCCCCGGCCGCCAATCGAGCTGGACGCTCGGCGCTTCGAGAAAGAGGCCCTGAGGGTCGGAAAGGCGCAGATCGCGGATGCGCGCGTGGCGCCAGATCGATCCGTCGATGCGGCCGATGTGGATGCGAAGTCCACTCGAGGGCTTCAGTTCGCCAATGCGGTCGACGATGAAGCGGTGCCCGGCATCGGTATCGACGCCGAAGCCGACCGCGACCGTAAGCACCAGCAGAAAGCCGACGATCCCGCCGAGCAGCCGCAGCGACCAGTGCAGGCGCTTGGGCGAGGCGGGCGCGTCGACGGCTTCGATGGTGGCGCCTTCGCCGTCCATCAGAAGGCTTGGCCCAGCGAGACATAGACGGCGATGCGGCTGTCGCCCTTCTGGCGATTGATCGGCGTGCCGACATCGACGCGGATCGGCCCGAAGCTCGTATAGTAGCGCGCGCCGAGCCCGGTGCCGTAGCGCAGCCCGGTGAAGCGCGGCAGCGATTGCGAATAGAGGTTGCCGCCATCGAAGAACGGCACAATCCCGAAATTGCCGAAGCGGATACGCGCCTCCAGCCCGAACTCGGCGAGGCTCGCGCCGCCGACCGGATCATTGTCCACGTCGCGCGGCCCGATCTTCTGGTAGCCGAAGCCGCGCACCGATCCGCCGCCGCCCGAATAGAAGCGGCGCGTCGGCGCAATCACGTCGCTCGACGCGCCCTGGATCGATCCCAGCCGCACGCGCTCGGCGAACACGACGCGGCCGACCGGCTGGTAGGCCGAGCCATCGAGCTGGAGCCTCACATATTCGAACGCCTTGCCGCGGAACGAGACTTCGGGCGAGACATGCGCCGACAACCGATAGCCGCGTGACGGATTGAGCAGATCGTCCGACCCGTCATAGGAGAGGCTCAACGGCAGCGCGCCGATATAGTAGGTCCGCCGCCGCGGTTCGCCCGTCGCCTGGATCACGTCGCGCTCGTCGGACGCGACGAGTTCGGTGCCGTAGCTGTAGGTCCACTTCTTCTGCCAGATGATGTTGGTCTCGCGCTCGATCCCGGCGGCGAGCGTCGCGGTCTTGGCGTTGTAGGCCGGTCGGTTCTGGTGATCGAGCGCGATCTGCGCGGTCAGCACCTGATCGCGCGAGCGGAAGTTGCCGCGCCTGAGCTGCGCCGAGACGAGCTGCTCCTGCGTGCCGAGCAGGCCACGGAAGGTGACGGCGCCTTCGGGCGGGAAGAAGTTGCGATGCTGCCAATCGACCTCAATCGAGCCGCCCTCGCCGGTGCCGTAGCCGAGCAGCGCGCTGACCGTGCGCGGCGGCGCCGGTTCGAGCCGCACGTCGACATCCACCACGTTCGGGTCGGCAGTGCGCACCGGGGTCAGCTGGACGACCGAGACCAGCCCCGTCTGGATCAGCGCGCGGCGCAGATCGTCCAGCCGCGTCGCGTCGTAGCGATCGCCGGGCTTCATGCGGGCGACGCGGGTGACGTGGCCCTCGCCGAAGACGCGCTTCTTGCCCGAGACGCGATAGCTGCCGAAGCGCATCTGGCGCCCCGTATCCACCGCCAGCACCAAAGTCGCTGCGTGGGTCTCGTGATCGACAGTAATGTCGGGCTCGGCGACCGTGGCGAAGGCGTAGCCATGATCCCCCAGCGCCGCCTTGAGCGCCGCGACCCCGTTGGTCACCTTGTCGGCGCTGACTAGATCGCCCTGGTGAACGTCGAACGCCTTGCGCAGCACCGCGTCGTTGGTGCCGGTGTCGGCGAGGCCCGGGAGCGAGACACTGGTGAAGCGGTAGGCTGGTCCAGGCGCAGCGGCGAGCGTCACCGCCAGGCGGTTGTCTCCGGTCGTGGTCGGCCCGGCGATGCTGCCGACGCGGGCGTCCACCTCGGCATCGTAATAGCCATAGGCGCGCAGCAGATCGCGGAGCAGCCCCGCATCTTCGCGCGCGCGGCGGTCGACCTGCGCGACGTTGGCGGGCTTGCCGGCGCCCTGCTGCAGCGATGAGAGGCCATCGAAGCGGCTGCGGATGTCGGCCGCGTCGGGAACGCCTGTAAGCCCGTCGATCACGATCGCGTAACGGCGCTCGCCGGAGGCATCGGTGGTTTTCGACTGCGCTTTCGCGGAGACGGGCGCGGAAGCCGATGGAGCAGCTACGACCGGCGTCGACGGGTTGGTCGGCAGCGCGGCCAGCGGCGCATCGGGCTTGGCGAGGTCGGGCCAGTCGACACCGAGATCGGGCATAGCCGCCATCGGCGAGTTGGGATCGAGCGTTGCCGGCGGGTCTACGGGCGGAGCGGCCGCGTCCTGCCCATGGGCGGCGACAGCATTGGCGACGAGGACGATCGCGGCACAGGCGCAACGGGCGCGGGACCGCGAGACGGCAGGCAACATGGCCGGACTCTAGGGGGTGTCCGTGCGTCGGGCAATGGCCGAGCCGCCCGGCCGCCGCGGCTCTGCCTCGTCAGTGCAGCGTAGCGGCGGACTCCGGATCGCCGAGCTGGAGGATCGCGCGGCCGACCCGGCACCAGCGCGTATAGTGGATGGCGTTGCCGAGATCGCGGCTGCGCTCGGCCCGCGCCGCCGCTTCCGCCAGTGCCTGTTCGCCCCACCCCACCATCAGTTCCTCCGCGCCGTCATAGGCTTCGCGATCGATGACGAAGAGCACCTGATCGAGCACGCAACCTCCCAAACCAGCCGAACACGGGAGGCGGGCTCTAGCGGTCGCAGGCTTAAGGGGCGCCGCAGGTAAAGGGTAAACGCGGCCGCCACCATGTCGCAACGCTGGCGCCCGGCGTGCGATCGTGGCAGAGCGCGCCATGGCCGATCGTCCCGGACCGCAGGCAGGCGGCTTCATCATCGCCGTCGCCGTCATGGCCGGCACCATCATCGGCGGGTTGATGAACCAGCCCAGCATCGGTCTGCTCGCGGGGCTGGCCCTCGGCGTCGCGGCGTCGCTGGGGTTGTGGGCCGTGGATCGGCGGCGGGCGGGACGGTAACCGGTCGCCCTCTCCCGCTGGCGGGAGAAGGCTACAGCCGTCCCCCCGCCCACAGCACCCGCCCCACCACCTCGGTGCCGGCGGCGAGGTCCACCGGACCGGCATCGGGATTGTCGCTGCGCACGTCGAAGCTCTCGCCGGTGCGGACCAGCCGCTTGACCAGCAACACCTCGCCGACACGCAGCACGTAGATCCCGTTGCGCAGGCGAGTCTGGCCGTCGTCATGGTCGACGAGGATCTCGTCGCCATCGGAAAGCGTGGGCAGCATCGAGGTGCCTTGTACGCGGATCACCGATAGCCCCTCCCTGCCCGATCGATGCGGGCGCAGCCGCCGCAGCCAGGCTTCGGAAAAGCCGAACCCCGCGGTGGAGAGGCGATCCTCCGCCACCGCACCGGGGCCGGCCGAGGCGGCGGTGTCGAGCACAGGCACGGTCAGCAACTTCGGCACGTCCTGAGCCGGGGCCACCGCCGCCCCCAGCCACGTCTCCGGCACCCCGAAATAGCGCGCCAGTCGCTCCCGATCGCTCTCGGACAAGCGCTTGGGCGTACCGCGCCGGATAAACTGCTGCACATACGCCGGGTTGCGGCCGATCAGGCGTGAGAGCGAGGCGTAGTCCTCCCCTTTTTCACTGATCAGCCGCTCGAGCACGGCGCGAGGATCGCCTTCGATCATCCTGATCTTCTACCGATAGGAAAAATCCTAGACAAGTAGGATTTTAAGAACAAAGCAGGATCATCAGCAATCGGGCGAGTCCCACCGGAGGCGGCAAGTTCCATGCATCTGCTCACGCGTATCCAGCGCTACCTCCGGCAGTCCGGGCTGAGCGCGACGGCATTCGGGCGTTGCGCGGTGGGCGATCCGAAATTTGTCCACGATCTGCGCAACGGTCGCGAGCCACGCACCGGCACCGAGCGCCGCGTCCACGCCTGGCTCGATTTTCACGAGGAGAAGACACGATGATCCGCCTGCCCGCCGAACGTGCCCGTGACGCGCTGCTAGCCGCCATAGCGCCGTTCGCCGCACCCTTCACGACGATCGCAGCGACCAGCCAGGATTGGGCGTCCGGGTTGTTCTACGGCGCGCGCCACCGGTTAGCGCTTCGCATCGAGGGGGATGATCAGGTGGAACGGGCCGAGCGGTTGCGGTTGCAATTACCCGAGGCCGATCTGCCGCTGCTCCGCGGTTTCGTCGCCGATGTTCAGGTTACGCGGCTCGATGCCATGTCCCCGATCCTGGCGATCGAGGCGCTGACGATCGACGACGGCGACGCAGTCAATCGCGCCGTTCGGCGAGCCGGTTGAGCTCTTCGAGCGCATCGCGCAGCGCCGGCTGCATGTCGCGGGTAGGCGTAGTCTCCGCACCCGCGGCGGCGCGGCGCTCGAGGCCCGAGGACAGCCGCTCCATCATCGCGGAGATGCTGGTGCCGGTGCGTGGGGTAGAATGCTCGGCAGGCGCTTGCGGGATTGACGCAGTCTCGGCGGGAGCAGAGGTCGGTTCTGGCACCTCGGCAATCGGCTCGATGGCCTCTTCGGCCGGCTCTTCGCTGACGTCGGTGAACTCCGCATCGGGGATCACCGTCTCGGGCCACCACGTCTCGGCGACATCGGCGGCCGGCGCAGCGGGGGCGGCGCCGCCCACCTCCATGAACGGCTCGCCAAGATCACGGCTGGCGATGATCGGCTCGCGCGGCGGGGCGTCGGGGTGTGCATCAGCCCGGCGGAAGCGGCGGAGACGCTCGGGCGGCATGCCCGACGGGCGATCCTCCTCGGCGATCTCCTCGACCGGATCGGCGACCACGACCGCCGCAGCAGGCCGGCCCGCCTGGCGCATCACCGCATAGGCGACACCACCGGCGACCAGCGCCAAGACCAGCGCCACGATCGCGCGACCGGCAAATCCATGCCCGCCGGCGACCGGCACACGCTCGAACAATTCGGCCGGAATGGTCAGCGCGAAGAAGGCGGCCGACACGCCGAGCGCCAGCGCCAGTGGGGTCTCGAAGCGCCAGCGATCGATCGTGCGAAGGATCTGCGTCGTCATGCCGTCCTGCCCTGCCTGTCCAAGCTCATGCCTCCGCGGGGATCATAACCGCAGAAGCCATGCGTTTCTGTGCCACTCTTTGGTAAACGGGAAGATAATGTTTGGCGTTGGCCGCCCAATCGCGCTCTGTCTCGACAAAGCGGCGGCCGGCTTCGCGTAGCGCCTCCCAGCTCCCGCGATCGGCCAGAAGGCCAGCCAGCGAAGCCGCGATCGCCGCCGGATCGTCGGGCGCGAACAGCGTTCCAGTCACGCCGTCGCGGATCAGCTCGCGATGCCCGCCGATGTCCGATGCCGCGACCAGGCGGCGCTGCGCCATCGCCTCCAGCGGCTTCAAGGGGGTGACGAGATCGGTCAGCCGCATCTTCTTGCGCGGGTAGCAGAGGATGTCGATCAGCCCG
>CAXTBZ010000081.1:0-11384 GCA_964242855.1 uncultured Sphingomonadaceae bacterium | reverse complement strand
CCGAGCGCGCGCGCCGAACCGCTGCGAGGCATGCACCGACGGTCGAATGACCACCTTACCATGCGTCCGGAGCAATGCGCCGGGCGCCGGCCGCGCCGCCCGCCATGCCAGGGGGGCGGGTCAAATCTCTAGCCCGTCTGGGGCCCGTTACCGCATGGGGCTCATTCGCAGGTTTTTTCAAGTTGCCTGGGTTAATCAAGTTTCAAGCTGAGGGAGCCTCTTCGTCGTGACACAGAAAACCGCTACCTTCGGCGAGTTGGTCCAGCTGGTACGCGATACCGCGGTGCCGATGAACATTCGCCTCACCGCCGCCGCGCTTGTGCTGCAATACGCCGCGGCTGGCGCCACCTGCCAGGGTCACAGGGGCTGACATGGCACATGGTGGCAAGCGCCCTGGTGCCGGTCGCAAGCCGGGCAGCGGAAACCGTCAGGTGCTGAGCTGGAACGGCGAGCTGCTGGCCGATCCGGCGACCCTGAAAACCATGTCGCCTCTCCGGTTCCTGCTCGAGGTGATGCGCGACCCTGCTGCCTCGAAGAAGGCGCGGATGGAAGCCGCCAAGGCTGCAGCGCCGTACGTGCATGGCCGGCCGCGGGGTCCAGATCCCGAGGATCAGGTTGGCCTGCCGCTTGGTGACGATGGTTGGGGCGACGATCTAGGTCAGCGGCCGAACTGATGACCGAGTGGGATCTGAGCTGCGCGGACTGGCAGGAGCGTATCCGGTCAGGCCGATCGCTCATGCCGACGCTACCGTTGTGGGACGAGAGGGCAGCCAAGGCAGTTCGCATCTTCAACAGGCTGCGCATCCCGGACGTGACGGGCACCCCGACCTTCGGAGAAGCGGCTGGCGAGTGGCAGCGCGAGATCGTTGCCGCAATCCACGGCTCGCTCGACCCAGAGACTCAGCAGCGCCTGGTGCGCGAGTTGTTCTGCCTAGTCCCGAAGAAAAACGCGAAGACGACGTTCGCCGCGGGCCTAATGCTGACGTCGATGCTGATGAATGAGCGGCCTCGTGCCGAGTTCCTGATCGTCGCACCGACCCAGGAAGTCGCTGAACTCGGGTTCAAGCAGGCCGATGGGATGATTGCAGCCGATCGGAGGCTCACCCGCGATTTCGACGTGCAGAGCCACCTCAAGCGGATCACCTACCTGCCGACGCTGACAACGCTGCAGGTGAAGTCCTTCAACCCATCGGTGATGACCGGGGTCAAGCCCGCGGGCATCCTGGTCGACGAAGAGCACGTCATTGCCGAGAAGGCTGATGCCGATCGCGTCATGGGTCAGATCCGGGGTGGCATGATCAGCCAGACCGAGGCGTTCCTGGCCATCATCACGACGCAGAGCGAGCGCCCGCCGCGTGGCGTGTTCCGCGACGATCTGATGCGGGCTCGATCGGTGCGCGATGGCGGCCCGAATGCAGGTCGCATGCTGCCGATCATCTACGAGCTGCCGGACGAGCTGCAGCGCATGGCCGTCGCGCCGGGCGAGCGTGCGCCTTGGGAAGATCCGGCGTGCTGGCACATGGTGACCCCGAACAACGGCCGGTCGATTACGGTCGAGCGCCTGGTTCCGGACTTCGCGACAGCGAAGCAGGCTGGCGAAGGCGAGCTCCGCCGTTGGGCGTCGCAGCACCTGAACATTGAGATCGGCCTGGCGCTACGCTCGGACCGCTGGGCAGGCGCTGACTACTGGGAAGGCCAGGGCGACCCGGAGATGACGCTGGACGGGCTGTTGAAGCGATCCGAGGTCATCACCGCTGGGATCGATGGCGGTGGCCTGGATGACCTGCTGTCGCTTGCTGTGGTCGGGCGGGACCGTAATACGAAGGCCTGGCTGCACTGGCAGCGGAGCTGGGCGCATCCGAGCGTACTCGAGCGCCGCAAGAGCGAGGCGTCTCGGCTCCGCGATCTGGAGGATGCTGGCGACCTGGTCATCATCCAGGAGCCGGGCCAGGACATCGCCGAGCTGACGGCCTGTCTGGAGCTGGTCGACAAGCGCGGCAGGCTGGCGCTCGTCGGGCTCGATCCGATGGGCGTCGGTGCGATCGTCGACGCGTTGGACGAGGTCGGGATCCGTGATGCCCGCGTGGTTGGCGTGTCGCAGGGCTGGACGCTGACCGGCGCGATCAAGACGACGGAGCGCAAGCTGGCGGACGGCACGCTGTTGCACGGCGCCCGGCCGATCATGGCCTGGGCAGTCGGCAACGCGAAGGTCGAGCCGCGCGGCAATGCCATCATCATCACGAAGCAGGCCGCCGGCTCGGCGAAGATCGACCCGCTCATGGCGCTGCTCAACGCGGTGGCTCTGATGTCGAAGAACCCGGAGGCCAAGACCACGATCGACGGCTTCCTGCGGCACGGGATCCTCGCGGCATGAACTTCGCCGATCGGATGCGCGGATGGCTGTTCAAGGCCGCCTCGGCGGTGACGACGGTGATGACCGGCGTCAACCTGAGCGATGTACGGCTGGGCAGGTTGTTCGGCGCGATCCCGACCTGGTCGGGCAAGGCGGTGACGGTCGACACGGCCTTGCAGCTCGACACGGTATGGGCATGCGTGCGGCTCATCGCGGAGACGATCGCGACGCTGCCGCTGCAGCTCTATGACGGCGCCGGCGACACGGTGGCCAAGGTTGCGCGGACGCATCCGCTCTACCGGATCCTGCACGACCGCCCGAACGCCGATATGACGGCGGTCGACTTCTGGACCTGCATCGTCGGCGCCCTGCTGTTGTGGGGCAACGGCTTTGCGCAGGTTGTCCGACGCGGCGACGGCACGGTGATCGCACTGAACCCGCTGCGCCCGGACCGCATGACGGTTCGCCGGGACCGGGAGAGCGGCCAGCTTGTCTACACCTACTCGTGGCAGGGCACGGTCCTGACGCTCGAGGAAGACGAGATCTTCCACGTCAAGGGCTTCTCGCTGGACGGCATGCTCGGGCTGTCACCGATTGCCGTCGGCCGGCAGGTGCTTGCGACCGCACTGGCGGCCGACGAAACCGCCGGCAAGACGTTCGCCAACGGGCTGCTGTCGCAGAGCTACATCAAGTCGCCTGATTGGCTCGATGATACCCAGCGTGCCCGCGCCAAGGTGATCCTCGAGGATTACACGAGCTCGGTGAACGCCAATAAGACGCCGCTGCTCGAGGGCGGCTGGACAGTCGAAAGCATCGGCATGAACCCCGAGGTCATGCAGCTGCTGCAGACCCGTGGATGGAGCGTCGAGACCATCTGCCGCCTGTTCGGTGTGCCGCCGCCGATGATTGGCCACATGCAGAAGAGCACCGCATGGGGAACGGGCCTCGAGCAGATGATGCTCTGGTTCCTGCAGTTCTGCCTGCGCGCGCACCTGGTGCGCATCGAGCAGGCGATCAGTCAGCGGCTGCTGAGCGTCGCCGACCAGCAGCGCTACTACGCCGAGCATACGGTCGAAGGCCTGCTGCGCGCCGACAGCGCAGCCCGCGCGGCGCTGCAGTCGAGCGAGGCGCAGAACGGCGTCCGCACGCGCAACGAGATCCGCGCTTCGATCAACCTGCCGCCGCTGCCGGGCGGCGACGATCTGACCGTCCAGTCGAACATGATCCCGGTCTCGATGCTCGGGAAGGTCGCGGTGCAGCCGACCAAAAAACCGCTGCCGCAGGGCGGGACCACGCCGCCGGCGCTGCCGGCTTCAACCGATGAGGAGGAAGACGATGCTTGACGACGAGTTCTTCGCAACCGCGCTCGAGCTCAAGTCGAGCCCTGATGCTGCCGGCGAGTTCACCGGCTACGGCGCCGTGTTCGGCAACGTCGACCTGAATGGCGACGTGATCATGCCCGGCGCCTTCCGGGACACGATTGCCGAGCGCAAGGGCCGCGCGCTGCCGATGCACTTCAACCACGGCATTCCGGAGCTGGGCGGCCGCCGCGGCGTCGGCTCCTGGCACGCGGTGAGCGAGGACAGCACCGGCGTCGAGGTCAAGGGACGCCTGGCCGGCATGAACACGGAAACCGGTCGCTACCTGTTCGAGCAAGTCCGCGAGGGCGCGGTGCCCGGCCTGAGCATCGGCTTCAAGGTGGCATCCGGTGGTGCGACGTTCGGCACGAAGGCGGCGTCGGGCGCGCGGCGCACGCTGACGAAGCTGCACCTGTCCGAGATCAGCCTGGTCGACGATCCGTGCAACACGCTGGCCCTGATCCGCGAGGTCAAGAGCCGGGTCGAGGGCAAGGCAATCTCGTCGCCCACGGCCGCCACCACGGCGATCGCCGCCGCGATCAAGCTGCACCAGGCTGCGCTCAAGGGTGGTGATGCGCCGACTGCGGAAGAGCGCGCCAAGCTGCTGCAGCACCTGCAGGACGCGCACGAGGCCATGACGGGCTCACCGCTCAGCCTCAAGACTGCGGCGCTGCCGACGGTCGATCCCGATGCTGCGGCAGCCTCGCTCGCGGCGGCGATGCGGCTGCACGATAAGTCGATGGGCAGCGAGTACAGCTACGCCAGCCCGAAAGACAAAGCGCTGATGATGGATCATCTGCGCGACGCGCACGGCGCGCTCACCGGCCAGCGTGCTCCGGACGGCCTCGAGGGCTGGACCAAGAGCGCGAAGGACGAGTTCCTGGACGAGATCAAGTCTCTGATCTCCGGCCTGGTGGTTGCTCCGCCGCCGAAGCTGCTGACCGCAGCGGACCTCGGCTTCGGCTGAGGTCGTCTCTCTACTGATCGTTGTTCAACAGGGCGCCGTGAGGCGCCCTTTTTCATGAGGAAATGGCTGACATGACCCGCTCTGCACTCCTGATGACCGCCGGCGCCCTGTCCGCCGGCTCCATCTTCGCGCGTGGCGACCGACACGGCACCATGCACCGTGGCCTGCCGGTTTTCGACGTGTTCAACGAGGCCGAATACAAGGCGGCGATCGTCGGGCTCAAGGAAGCCACCGACAAGGTCAAGAAGATCGGCGAGACCGCCGAAACTGAGATGAAGCGTCTCGGCACGCTCACCGGTGAGACCAAAGGCGTCGCGGACGAGGCCCTTGTAAAGATGAACGCCATCTCGGCGCGCTGTGACGAGATGGAGCAGAAGATTGCTCGTCGCGGCGCCGGCGGCGCGGGCGCCGACGATCATCGCACAATCGGCCAGCGCTTCGTCGAGGCCGACGAAGTGCAAGCGATGCTGACACGCGGAACCACGTTCAAGGGTCGCGTCCAGATCGAGGTCAAGAACGTCACCTCGGCCAGTGTAAGCGGCACGTCCAGCAGCACCGCGCTGGTTGTCGCCGATCGCCAGCCCGGCATCATCCAGGTGCAGCCGAACCGCCAGCTGGTGATCCGCGACCTGCTCATGCCGGGCAACACCGAGTCCGGCAGCCTCGACTACGTGCGCGAGACGCTGTTCACGAACAATGCCGCTACGGTCGCGGAAAACCCTGCGACGGCCAAGCCGCAGTCGGACATCGCCTTCGACCTCAAGAACATTCCCGTCCGGACGATCGCGCACTGGGTCAAGGCATCGAAGCAGATCCTCGCCGACGCGCCGATGCTCCGGAGCTACATCGATGGGCGGCTGCTCTATGGCCTGAGCTACGTCGAGGACACCCAGTTCCTGATGGGTGACGGCACCGGGACCAATATCCTGGGCATGATGCCGCAGGCCACGGCATACGCAGCGCCTGCAGGCGTCACGGTGACCGCCGCGACGAATATCGACAAGCTGCGCCTAGCCATGCTGCAGGCCGTGCTGGCGCTGTTCCCCGCCACCGGCCACATCCTCAACCCGACCGATTGGACGGGCATCGAGCTCACGAAGGATGGCCAGGGCCGCTACATCTTCGCGAACCCGGTGGGTATCGCCGGGCCGACGCTCTGGGGCCTGCCCGTCGCGCAGTCGCTGGCCATGCCGCAGAACAACTTCCTGACCGGCGCCTTCAAGTACGCCGCGCAGATCTTCGATCGGGAAGATGCCACGGTCACCGTCTCGACGGAGGACCAGGACAACTTCGTCAAGAACATGGTGACGATCCTCGCCGAGGAACGCACCGCGCTGGCGGTCTACCGCCCGCAGGCCCTGATCAAGGGCACCTTCACGACGGGGTCCTGATCATGGGCGATCTGAACCCCTCGAGCGCGACGGTCGCTGGCGCGGCCGCCGCAACTGCAACGGCACCGGCCGCCCTGGCAACCGGCATGTCTGCCGCGCCGACGCCTGCAGCACCAGGCGCAGCGACACCGCCGGCTGCGACGGCGATCGAGGTTCCGACGCCGCCGGCCGCACCGGACGGCTCGGCTCCGGCGGCCAAGCCGGATGCGGTCACAGCGGCACCAGGCGCTCCGGCTGCGCCTGCTGTCGACGATCCGCTGCTGGTCAAGATGGTCACGGCAACCGTCTTCGCGAACCCGCGGACGAACAGCAAGCGGCGCGACGGCGCGGTGCTGGAGGGCGAGACCATCACGGTCGACCCCTTCTACGCGCAGGACCTGGAGCTGGCGGGGCTCGCAAAGCCGACCTCGGCCGAGCATCTGGCCCGCGCGCTCAAGGCCGCCGGCGAGCGGCCGCCGGTGCACGGCGGCGGCGTCCGCGTCACCCGCACCAAGGCCTGATCTCGATGCTCAACACCGTCGCGAGGACGCACGACCATGGCTGACCCGTCCGATCTCGCGGCGGTGCATTCCGTCTTCAACGCGAAACGGCTGTCCGATGGCAGCCTGGTGCCGACGACGGACGAGATCGGCGATGCCGTCATGGATAAGCTCGGCCAGGCCGTCGCGCCCTATGCCACGCCGATCCTGACGATCGAGGGCGGCGCGTCGCTCGAGCCGGGTGCCAACCCGGTCATTCATCAGTCCGGCGACTCGATCAACGTCACGCTCGTCATCGACCTCCCGCGTGGAGAGACCGGCCTTAACGTGCAGTCGGCCGATCTGGACCCAGGCGGCGACCTGGTGCTCACCATGTCGGACGACAGCACACTGAGCGTCGCCGGCTTCGTCGATGCGGTGACGCCCGCGATCGCATTCCAAGGCGGCACGGCGCTGCCCCCAGGATCGGCGCCGACGATCGTCAAGTCGGGAGCTGCAAACGCTCCTGTCTTCACCTTGTCGGTGCCGCAGGGGCCGGTCGGCGCACAAGGCGTTCAGGGCAACAGCATTGCCAATGCGGCGCTGAATGCCGGCGGCGACCTGATCCTGACGCTGTCGAACAGCGCTGGCACGCTGACGCTGGCAGGCTTCGCGGGCAAGGCGACCCCGGCTGTCACCTTCCAGGCCGGCAGCACCCTACCGCCTGGATCGCCTGCCACGGTGGTCCAGAGCGGCACGCCGGCTGCTCCCGTCATCACGATCAGCCTGCCGGCCGGGCAGCAGGGCGTGGTCGGGCCGACAGGCACTGTTGCCGGCCTCGCGGCCGCCACGGCGGCTCAGGTCAGCCCCTCATCTCGGATTGCTGGCGTTGCCGCGGACGGCATGACGCCGATCACCTTCACGCCGGCGCAGGTCGCCGCAACGCAGACCACCGTCTTCGGGACGATGGCGAAGCAGACCTTCACCGGCGACGGCACCACGAAGGCGTTCACGCTCTCGGCGGCGCCGACAGCCTCAGCATACGTCCTGCCGTTCGTGGCTGGCGCGTATCAGCCGCAAGCCGGTTTCGCTGTTGCGGGCAACGTGGTGACCTTTGCCGCGGCACCTGCAAGCGGGGCAGCAATCGAGATCGCCACCGTCGTTCCGACGACGACCGCCGGCTTGCTGGCGCAGAACCCGGTCGCGGACCCGGCGTATTCGGTCGCCGATCCGAGCGGCTACACGCTGTTGGAGGTTGGACCACTCGGACAGCTTCGGCCGACGGCAATCCAGTTCGGCCGGACCGGACAGCTGTCGATCCCGATCCTGAACAGCGCGGGTGTGCAGGTAGGCTCGATCAACGCCGATGGCAGCGTGGCGCACGCGGGCGGCCTCTCGATCGGCAGCGGCGCACTCACGATGGTGGCGTCTACAGACGGCAGCGTGAAGTTCATCGATGGAAACGGCTGGGTTGGCCTTTCAATCAGCCCGGCCGGCGTCCTGACCGTCAATCAAGCGGCTATCGCAGCGCTGTCCAGCGCCATCGCGCTGCCATCCGGATCGACCGCCGGCGGCATGACGTTCTCGACCAGTTCGACAATCGATTTCGGGATCGGCGACCAGAACGGCTTTTTGATCTACGCGCAGATCAACGGTGTCGCCATGACGTCGGCCGTCGGTGCGACCTCTCTGGTGTCGACATCGTCCTATTCAGCCGGCGACATCAACGCACGGAACAATCGCAACCTCGCCTATTCGCAGCAGATCCGGGGGCAGATCGACACCGTGTCCGCTCGGCCGGTCTGGGGCTACAGCCACGTCATCGCCTATGGCCAGTCGCTGTCGATTGGCCAGGAAGGTTGGCCAGCGATCAGCCTGTCGCAGCCGTTCGACAACCTGATGATCGGCCAGTGCGTGCGGCCGGCCAGCGCGCACAGCCCGACTTGGGCGCCGCTTGGCGACAGCTCTCTGCATCCGCTGGTCGGCACGAACGAGAGCCTCGCAGATCCCGGGGGGTTGGTATCAGCAGCTGCGGCCGCTGCGCTGACACCAGGCGACAGCACCTACGGCGAGACGGTGCTCGAGGGCGCAACCAACTTCTTCCGGAAGCTGCAGCTCGGCATGCGTGGCCTTGTGTCCGACGCCTCGCGGCAGCTGGTCGCCAGCTCCTGCGGCGTCGGTGGCATGACGATCGAGGCGTTGTCGAAGGGTGCGAGCCCGGAGCTGTTCAATCGCCTGCGTGGGTGTGCAACCGCCTTGCAGGCGGCAGCAACGGCGGCCAGCAAGAGCTACGGTGTTGCTGCCATCATCTTCATGCAGGGCGAGGCGAACTACACGCCAGGTGCAGGCTACGCGAGCGATCAGGCTACCTATCTCGCGGAGCTGATCAAGCTGCGGGCCGACATCAACGCAGACATCGCCACCACGATTGCCGGCCAGGCGTCGCCGCCGGCTTGGTTCACCTACCAGACGAACCAGAACTTCACCGCGGACACGATCTCGATCGGCATGGCGCAGTTGAATGCTGCCTTGACCCAGCCGGGGTGGTATCTCGCCGCTCCGGACTATCCGGTGACGGACAAGGGCGGCCATCTCGACCCGAACGGCTATCGCTGGATGGGTGCCCAGTTCGGCAAGGTGATGCACCGCGTGCTCAACCTTGGGCAGCGGTGGTTGCCACTCTACCCGACGCAGATCACGTTCCGCGCGTTCTCGATCCTCGTCGATTTCCATGTCCCAGAGCCGCCGCTTGTCTTTGACGTTCCGTGGGTTGGCAGCGACACCGGGTCAGGCACGATCGGGCCGGCAACGCTCTCGAACCAAGGCTTCACAGTTTATGACGCCGGCGGGATCGTGCCGATCACGGCCGTGTCCATCGCAAGCGACACGCAGGTGCTGATCACGGTCGGCCGGGCGCTCGGGAGCGCGCCATATCTGCGTTATGCCGACCTCACCTACAACAGCGGAAACGGCGGTCTGCGCGACAGCGATCCGACGATTTCCGCAGACCTCTACAGCTACACTGCCGGAAACGGGCAATACGCCGCCGCGAATGTTCCTGCGTTGGTCGGCAATCCCTACCCGCTGTGGAATTGGTGCGTCGCCTTCAACATGCCGATCGTGGCCGGCTAAAGGATCGAGACAATGGGAACCATTCTGACTGTCGCCGGCGCCGATTTTTCGGCCAACGCGATTGGCTACAACGCCCCGAACGTGCGCGGTCTGACCGGGCTATACATCGAGGGAAACACCCTTGCCGGTAGCATCAAGAACTTGGCGTCGGGCGGAGCCTCGGGTGCTGCGGCGGTGGGCTCTCCGGTTGTGGGAACGGGATACACGGAAGGGAGCTTCGGCAATTATATCCTGACGCCTGTTCCCGATAGCGCAAGCGAGACAATGGTTCTTGCCGTGAGAGTCGCCTCTCCGCCGGCAAGCGCAGTTGTGGTCCCGCATTTCGCTGGAAGTTATTTTAGCAACAAAGGCAACCGGATCACCGGCCAGAATGGGACGCTGGGCCTCGTGTCATTCGGATCCTTTACACCGACTGGTGGCGGAACCGCTGTTGGTATATCGGCGGTCGGCGCTCTCTCTGCGGCGGCGGCATGGAACCTCATAGCGTTTGTGCAGGACGACGTTGCGAAGACGGTTCAGATCATCAACCTGACGAGCGGCGTCGCCGGAACAGCCGTTGCCACTGGTGGCACCGCGGCTCTTGGATCGAACGGAAAGTGGCTTGGATCCTCGCCGGCGGCGACCGCATCGGTAGGTGCTGGCCCGGCCGACGTTGCTCTCGCCGAGTTCCACAATGTAGCGCTGACCACGGCGGAGCTGAGCGCGCTCTACGCCGCATGGAAGCCGGTGCTGTCGAACCGCGGCATCGCGATCTAGGCCTGTCATGGCAACCCTGATCACGGCGCCGTCCGTCACCCAGCTGGCCGAGATCGAGACGCTGAAGGCCGAGCTCGGCATCGCCGACACGGCGCAGGACGATCAGCTCGGCCGCTACCTCGCCCAATCGTCGGCGCTAATCGCCAGCTACACCGGCCGCTCCTTCCCGCGGGCGCAGTGGCAGGACGTTTTCCGTCTGCGCGGGGAGCGGCGTCGGTCGCTTATCTTGAGCGAGCGGCCCGTCACCAGCATCGAGGCGCTCAACATCGACGGCGACGCCACCGACGCGACCGCTCTCGACTTGGACGAGCTCGCCGGCCTGCTGCACCGCCCACACCATTGTTCGCTCGGCTGCTGGTGGGCTCACAAGATCATCGTCATCTACACGGCCGGCTACCTGCTGCCGGGTCAGCCGGGGCGAGATCTCCCGGCCAACCTCGAGCGCGCATGCCTGGACACGGCGAAGGGCCTCTTCCATGCGGCCGATCGGGATCCTCTCGTGCGAAGCGAGGCAGAGCAGGGCATCGGCTCGACGTCCTGGCTCGATCCGGACGCGGCCGCGGGCGGCTTGCCGCAGGCGGTCGCCGCCATGCTGTCCGCAGCCTATCCGCGTGTCGGCTTCTGCTGATGGGTCACCAGCTCGAGCGCCGTCGGCGTCAGGTGCGTCGCAAGGGCCGGCCGATGCTGCTCGCCCGGGCCGGCGGCGGCGACAGCCTGACGGTCCAGGCCTATGCGCCCCCGCCGGAGACCGGCCGCATCGTTGAAGCGACAGCGCAGCAGCCGTTCATCGCCCAGGTGACGAATGACGAGATCGCGCTCCGTCCAGCCTTCGGGCGGCCGCGCAGCAAGGATCGCCTGACCGACGGCGACCGGACCTACACGCTGACCGATGCGGCGGCCGTGTATGAGGGCGCGACGCTGATCGGCTGGACGCTGATCGCGGCCGGCGGCTCATGAGCAGCCCCGAGG
>CAXTBZ010000080.1:0-11782 GCA_964242855.1 uncultured Sphingomonadaceae bacterium | reverse complement strand
ACAACAGCCTCGTCAAGCTCGCCTACGAGCATGACGTGCCGATCTTCTGCCCGGCCTTCACCGACAGCTCGGCCGGTTTCGGGCTGGTCAAGCACCAGGTCGATGCGATGAAGGCGGGCAAGCCGTACCTCACCATCGACTCGATTGCCGACTTCCGCGAGTTGACCGACATCAAGATCAAGGCCGGCACCACCGGGCTACTGATGATCGGCGGCGGCGTGCCCAAGAACTTCGTGCAGGACACCGTCGTCTGCGCCGAGATCCTCGGCCACGAAGACGTCGAGGTGCACAAGTACGCGATCCAGATCACGGTGGCGGACGTGCGCGACGGCGCCTGCTCTTCTTCCACGCTGCAGGAGGCGGCGAGCTGGGGCAAGGTCAACACCGCGCTCGAGCAGATGGTGTTCGCCGAAGCGACGTCGGTGATGCCGTTGCTCGCCTCCGATGCCTATCATCGCGGCCATTGGAAGACCCGCGCCAAGCGCTCGTTCGCCCAAATGTTCGCCGACGATTGAGCGGATTCCCTTCGCTCTTGCATCGCGCTATGCAGCGAGGCGAGAGCGAGGACCATCATGCGCACGATCACCACCCTGGCCCTGCTGGCGAGCGCGTTGCTCGTCACCGCCTGCAACACCGTCCACGGCATGGGCCAGGATGCAAAGTCCGTCGGCCGCGTCTTCTCGCACGATCCCAACGGCGATCACCGCAACCGCTGACGTGCCTCAGCGCCGGAAGCCGGCCGCAAGCTCAACATGCGTTGACCAGCGGAACTGGCCGACCGGCTTGATCCATTCAATCCGCCAGCCGCCGTCCACCAGCGTCTTCGTGTCACGCGCGAAGGTGGCGGGGTTGCACGACACATAGACGATCGCGCCGCAGTTCGCCGTGGCGAGTGCCGCCACCTGTTCCTTGGCGCCTGCGCGCGGCGGATCGAGCACCACGGCGTCAAAGCGGGATAGCTCGGCGGCGGTATAGGGGCGGCGGAACAGATCGCGATGATCGGCCACCACCTGGCGGCCAGCCTGTGCGGCGGCCGCCTTGAGCGACAGGATCACGTCGCGCGCACCTTCGGCGGCCAGCACCTTGGCGGAGGCGGAGAGCGGCAGCGCGAAGGTGCCCAGGCCGGCGAAGAGATCGGCCACCGTCCCGGCCTCACCGACGCCGGCACGCACGGCATCGAGCAGCGCCGCCTCGCCATCGGCGGTCGCCTGCAGGAAGCCGCCTGCCGGGAAGCCCACCGCGACACCGCCGAGCGTGACCGTCACCGGCTCGGGCTCCCAGCGCGCTTCGGCGCCATAGCCGCCGTCGATCGACAGCCGCGCGAGGCGGTGTGCCTTGGCGAAATCGGTGATCGCCTCGATGGCGGCAAGTCCGTCCGCCTCGACGCCGATGATCAGCACGTCGATACCTTGGTCGACCAGCGCCAGCTCGACACCCGCTGCGCGTCGATCGGGGATCAGCTTGATGAGCAAGGCCCGCAGCGGCGCCAGCAACGCGAACAGCTCGGGCAGCAGAATCCAGCATTCGAGGAGATCGACGATGCGGCGGCTCGCGCCCTCGTTGAAGCCCAGCAGCACCCGCTTGCCCTGCCGCTCGGCCCTGAGCGAGGCGCGACGGCGGGTACGCGGCGGCGACAGATGCGGCCGCGCGACTTCAGCCGAGAGCCCCTGCGATGCGAGGGCCCCGGCGATGCGATCGACGAGGTAGTCGGCGTAGGCGATGTCATCGACATGCTGGAGCGTGCAGCCCCCGCAAACCGGGAAGTGCCGGCAAGGCGGCGTCTGATGGTGCAGGCCGGGCACGATCATGCCGTCCTCGCCCACGACATCGCCGGGCGCGGTGAGCGGCACCGCACGACCATCCGCGGTCATCCCGTCCCCGCGGGCGGCGAGGCGGACTATTTCTTCCTGCCTCACCTGCTCCCCTCCCTGAAAGGGAGGGGCCGGGGGTGGGTGGAGGCACTCGATACGTGCACGTCCTGCAGCGCATCAATTGTATCGCCAAGCCTCCACCCACCCCAACCCCTCCCGGAGAGGGAGGGGTTCCCGCGGTTCACAGACACGACGCCACCGCCTCGCGCAGCTCCGGGATCAGATCGTCCGCGATCAGCAGCGGACCGGCGCGGCGCGCCGCCTCGGCATGCAGCCACACCGCCGCACCCGCTGCCTCGAACGGGTTATCGATCTGCGCCAGCATCGTGCCGAGTGTGCCCGAGAGGACATCGCCGGTCCCTGCGCTCGCCAGCCACGCCGGCGCCGGCGGATCGATCATCGCGCGGCCATCGGGACGGGCGATCACCGTGCAGGCGCCCTTGAGCAGCAGGATCGCGCCGCTGCGCCTCGCCCCCTCTCGCGCCTTATGGAGCGCGCTGCCCTCCACTTCGGGGAACAGTCGCGCAAATTCGCCGGTGTGCGGGGTCAGCACGGCGGGCGCGGCGCGTTCGGCGAGGCGATTCAGCCCACGCTTCGCCAGCAAGGTGAGCGCGTCGGCATCGATCACCAGCGGCCGATCGGTGGCCAGCGCCGCCTCCAACCGCTCGCGCGCCTCGTCGCCCAATCCGAGCCCCGGCCCGACGACGATCGCACCGACGCGCTTGTCGGCGAGCGCTGCCGCATCCCACGCACGGTGAACGAGCGCATGCGGCGGGGCTTCGCGGTTGCTGCCGAGCAGCTCGACATAGCCTGCCCCCGATCGTTGCGCGGCAAGCGCGGAGAGCATCGTCGCGCCCGGCATTGCGCCCGCCACCACCAGCACCTTGCCGCGAGTGTATTTGTTGGCTTCAAACCCCGGTGCGGCGACCGTCGGGCGGCCGATCTCGACCAGACCGCGCGGCAGATCGGCAAGGCCGATGTCGGCGAGCACGACCTCGCCGCAGCGCCCGACGCCGGGCATCAGCCGATGCGCGCGCTTCAGTGCGCCGAGCGCGATGGTGAGATCGGCTGGCGGAAGCGCGGTCAACACGGTGCCGTCGTCGGTTGCGAGCCCGCTCGGCAGATCGACCGCGACGCGGTGCTGCGCGGCGGTGAGCAGGCGGAAAGCCGGACCGGCGATCCCATCGTCGAGCGGGCGCGACAGGCCGGTGCCGAACAGCGCATCGACAACAATCGCTGCGGGCGCCGCGCTAGCGAGCGCCTCAACGTCGCCTAGCCACGCGGCTCTCGCCTCGCGTGCAGCCTCAGTGGTGGGTTCGCCGGACGCCGCCACCCGTACCGGCACGCCGCGCTCGCGCAGCCGTGCCGCGAGGACATAGCCGTCGCCGCCGTTGTTCCCGGGTCCGCACAGCACCAGCGTCTCGCGCGGCCCGAAGCGATCCCAGACGATATCCGCCGCGGCATGACCCGCGCGCGTCATCAACTCGAACACCGATACGCCGCGCGCGAACACCGCCTCCTCCGCGGCCCTGGTCTCGGCGGCGGTGAGGATTGGCCGGCCGCGCACGGTCATTTGGCGGGGCTTGCCTGCCCCTTCACGGTGGCGGGCAGGCGGTAGCGGTCGCCGCCGATGCCGACCTCAATGGTGCCGGGATCGACGACGGTGATGCTCGCCTGATCCGATCCGTCGGCGGCCATGACCCCACGCCCGTCGGTAGCCACCAACAATCGGCGGAAGCCGCCGTCAGGGTGATGCATCACCAGCACCAAGCCGTCCGCCGAGTTCATCCGCTCCACCGTACATGCCGCGCCGAAGCTGCTTGCCCCGGCCAAGGCGCAAGGCACGCTGGCGCCCTTGGAAGCGTCCGCGGTGGTCTGGCCCACGCCCGGGCTGGATTGGTCGCAGCCGGCCAGGGCGAGCGTGAGCAGGAGCGGGGCGAGGAGCGATCGGCGCATCATCGCGCCTGTCTAGGCGAGAAGGCCCGGCGCGTCATGTCGTTCCGTCACCAACCTGTCCCAGCTTGCGCCGATCACCGGCGCCAGCCGATCGGCCCAGACCGCCACACCGTCCGCGTCGCCGATCAGATCCTGCCGCACCTCGATGCCGAGATAGGGGATGCCGGCAGCCTCGGCGTGGCGGTTCATCGTCGCGTTGAGCACCTGCCCCGAATAAGGTTGGTTGTCGCCGGTGACGATGCCGGCCGCTTCGAGCAGCGGGATCGCTAGCCGCGCGGCACGATCGTCCTGATTGTAGAGGATGCCGATCTGCCAGGGCCGCGCCTCTGGCCGTGTCTCCAGCCGCGGCGTGAAGCTGTGCAGCGACACCAGCAGCGTCGGAGCATCGCGCGTGATCGCCGCCGCGAGCGCCGCATGATAGGGCCGGAAGAAGCGTTCGACCCGCACCTGCCGCGCCGCCGCGTCAAGCGTGTTGCCCGGGATCACGACATCGTCGCTCGCCTCAGGGATCAGGCCGGGCGCATCCTCCTCGCGGTTGAAATCGCACACCAGGCGCGAGACGCCGCCGAGCAGCGCTGTACAGCCAAGCCGCTCGCACAGCGCCGCTGCCAGGGGTGCAACCCCGATGTCGACGGCGACATGGCGGCTCAGGACCTCGGGCGCGATGCCGAGGTGGACGTCGTCGGGAATGCGGGCCGAGGCATGATCGGCGACGATCAGGATGCCGCCCTTGTCGCTTGCCGTGCCGATCGCCTCCCAGGCTTCCGCCCGGCCATCGCTCATCCGGTATTCATCCAGCGAAATCAGGCTTGCGGCCACTGCGGAAGGCCTTCCAGCCCTCCTGGAAATCGGCCGAGGCGAACGCATCGTCGAAGCGTTTGTCGACGCCGAAGCGTCCTGCCAGCGTCGCCTTCAAGGCATACAGGCTGTAAGGTGCGTTGCCGGCGATGCTGTCGATGATCGACTGGCCACACGCGCCGCCGCCGCACACCAGTTCGACGAGACCGATACGATGCGCCTCCGCGGTGCCGATCGTCTCGGCGGTGAACAGCAGCCGCGCCGCCTGCCCCGGCCCGACCAGCTCGGCGAGACGCATCAAATCGGGTTGCGGGTAGGAGATGCCAAAACGCGCCGGGGTGATCGCGAAGCTCGCATTCGCGCCCGCGACGCGCATGTCGCACGCCATCGCCAGCGACACGCCCGCGCCGAAGCAGCCGCCCTCGATCGTCGCCAGCGTCGGCTTGTTGATCGCCCGGATGCGGCCAAGCGCGCTCGTCATTGCGCCGCGAAAGATGTGCCGCTTCTTCACGTCGTCGATCAGGCCGGGCATTTCGGAGAGGTCAGCACCCGCGCAGAAGCTCGTCGGATCGGCCGACGTGATCACCACCAGCCGCGCGTCGGTGGAGGCTGCCTCGGTCACCGTCTTCTCGAGCATGCCCCATTGCGCGATAGAGATCGCGTTGCGCTTCTCGCCGCGATCGATCACCACGCGGGCGACGGGGCCATCTCTCTCCAGCCTGAACATCGGGCATCCTCTCGTTCGAGCGCTCCGGCACGATCGCTCGGCATCGTTATGCATCCGAGCGCGGCTTTTGTCACCTCACCGCAACATGGTTGCGAGTGCCCACCAGTGCGGAAATCGATCTGCGATATCGGAACGTGCGTTTGCGCAGTCGTCCTCCACCTCGAACAATGCGAAGCAAGTCGCGCCCGACCCTGACATTCGCGCGAGCGACACGCCCGGCGTCGCGCTGAGAACATCGACGACATCCGCAATAACCGGCTGAAGCGCGCGCGCCGGAGCTTCGAGGTCGTTGCGTCCGACGCATGCGACCGCGAGCGGATCGCCGGAAGCGAGCGTACCGCGATCGATACCGTCCCAGCGCTGGAAAACTTGCCCTGTAGATACAGCAACGCCGGGGTTGACCAACAGCACCGGCAGCCCGGTCAGACCGGCATCGTCGAGCACTGCGAGCGCGTCGCCCTTGCCTTCCCCGCGGCAGCTCTTCGAGACGAGGCACGCTGGCACGTCGGCGCCCAAACCAGCGGCGATGTCATGCAGCGCCACCGCGGGCAGGTCGACTGCCCAGAGCCGCGCGAGCAGGCGCAGCGCCGCCGCCGCATCGGCCGATCCGCCACCGATCCCCGACGCGACCGGCAGCCGCTTGTCGAGCCGGATCGCGGCCCCGCTTGCCACCCCCATCGCCGAGCGGAGCGCGCGGGCTGCACGAAGCACGAGATTGTCCTCGCCGGCTGACAATCCGGCAGCAAAAGGCCCGCCGATGACGAGCGAGAGATCGTCGGCAGGTTCGGCGGTCAGCCGATCGCCGTCGGCGCAGAAGGCGAAGAGCGTCTCCAGATCATGGTAGCCGTCGGCGCGCTTGCCGCGGACATGAAGCGCGAGATTGATCTTGGCGTACGCGGTTTCCGTCAGCGTCACGGCTTGGCGGTTGGCCCGTTGTCGATCTTGGCCGTGAGCCGCGCGGCCTGGTCGCTGTCAGCCGCCACCAACGCTGCACGCCAGGCATAGCGCGCATCCAGCCGGCGATTCGCCTTCCAATACGCGTCGCCGAGATGCTCGTTGATGTCGGTCTCGACCGGCGCCCCCCGCGCCGCGCGTTCGAGCAGCGGAATCGCGCGATCGACCTGCCCGCGCAGATACCAGGACCAGCCGAGCGAATCGGTGATCGAGGGATCGTCGGGCGCGAGCGTGCTGGCCTTGGCGATCAGCGCGCCGGCGCCGGCGACATCCTCGCCATGCTCGAGCTCCGAATAGCCGAGGAAGTTCAACACCTCGGGCTGTTGTGGGGCCAGCGCCAGCGCGCGTGTCGCCTTGGACCGAGCGCTTGGCCAGTCGCCCGCTTCGAGCACGGCGTTGGCTTCCTGCAGCAGCAGCGGCCACGCGATCTCGGCAGCCGCCTTGTCGCCGCCCGCCACGCTCAGTGCCTGATCATAGGCCTTTGCCGCGTCGGCGGGGTGCTTGGCGTTAGTGTAGAGATCGCCCAGCCGCGCCCAATCCGCCACGCCCGCATCGGGTGCGCGTGTCGCCGCCAGCGCCTCGGTCAGCGCCTGATCGGCCTGGCCGTTGCGCACCAGCAGGGTGAGGCGGGTGTCACGCGCGGCAGCGGCGAACGGGTCGCCCGCCGGAATGTGGCCGAGCGCCTGGAGAGCGGCATCATCGGCTCCGGCAATCGACAGCAGGCTTGCGGTTACCAGCCACGGTTCGCTCGCGTCGGGCGCTAGCAACGTCGCGGTGCGCGCGAAGCTGATCGCGAGCGGCGTCGCGTTCTTGTTGAGATCGGCCGCGATGTGGACGTAGAGTTCCGCGACTCCCGCTGCCGGCGTATCGATCGCGCCGGAGAGCTTGCCGCCGGCGCTGAGCGTCGCGCGTGCGGCCTTGATCGGCGAGGAGTCGCCGACCAGCATCGCCAGCGCTGCATCATGCTTGTGCCGCTTGTCGAGCATGGCGGCCGCGGCGATGCGTAACCTGGCGACGCGTGCGCCATCGGGCAGTTGCAGCGCGTTGATCTGGGCGACGCCTTCGGCCTCCCTGCCGGTCGCGATCAGCAGCAGCCCGCGCTGCTCTTCGCCGTAGGTAGCGGCGAGGCTTCCCGGCGGCAGCGTCTGGAGCGGCGCCAGCGGGTCGCCGTCGTGCGCCCCAAAGGCGATCCAGGCCCGCAAGCCTGGTACGGTGAAGGCTAACAGCTTCTCCCCGGTAACCCGGTCGGCAAGCAGCTTGGCGCGCTTCCAATCCTTGTGGCCGATCGCGTCGGCGATCAGCAGCAGCGTGCCATCGGGCGGCAGCGACTTGGACGCGTCGAGCGTGCGCGCAATGCCCACCGCCAGGGTCATTTCGCCCGCCATCACCGATTGGCGGAAGGCGCGCAGCTGCAGGCTGGTATCGGCCGGGTTCTGTGCCGCCGCCGCCGCGAAATCCTGCGCCGCGGCGTCGAGATCACCGAGATCGTCCGCCGCGCGGGCGTGGAGATAGGCCGCGATCGGATCGCCGCGCTGGCTCGCACGCGGAGCATCGGCAAGCGCGCCCGCCGTCGGCAGCCCGAGCGCGATAGTGGCGAGAAGCAGCGATCGGATCATCTTCATCGGCGACATGCCCGGATAATGCTCTTGCGCCCCACGTGGCGATCCTTCCCCGATCGCGACGCGGGAGGCAAGCAACGCCTTACATATTCGGATAATTCGGCCCGCCGCCGCCCTCGGGCACCACCCAGTTGATGTTCTGGGTCGGGTCCTTGATGTCGCACGTCTTGCAATGAACGCAGTTCTGCGCGTTGATCTGCAGCCGCGGATCGCCCTCCTCGCGGCCGACGATCTCGTACACGCCCGCCGGGCAGTAGCGCTGCTCGGGCGATTCGAACTCGGCGAGGTTCACCTCGATCGGCACGGCCGTGTTCTTCAGCGTCAGGTGGATCGGCTGATCCTCCTCGTGGTTCACGCCCGAGACGAACACCGAAGACAGGCGATCGAAGCTGATCACGCCGTCCGGCTTGGGATAGTCGATCCGGGGCTGCTGGTTGGCCCGCCACAGAGTCGTATGATCGGCATGCTTGTGGCGCATCGTGATCGGCAGGCCGATCTTCAGCGTGCGCATCCACATGTCGGCACCCGCCACCATCGTGCCGACGGTGCCGCCGAACTTGGCGACCGCAGGCTCGGCATTGCGGACCATCTTCAGCTCCTTCGCAATCCAGCTGGCGTGCAGCGCGTCGGAATAGCTTTCCAGCTGATCACCCTTGCGATCCGCCTTGATCGCCGAATAGGCGGCCTCGGCGGCGAGCATCCCGCTCTTCATCGCGGTGTGGCTGCCCTTGATGCGCGGCACGTTGACGAACCCCGCCGAGCACCCGATCAGCGCGCCGCCCGGGAACACCAGCCGCGGTACCGACTGCCAGCCACCCTCGTTGATCGCACGCGCGCCATAGGAGACGCGGCGGCCGCCCTCCAGGATCGCGCGAATCTCCGGATGCTGCTTCCAGCGCTGAAACTCCTCGAACGGCGACAGCCAGGGGTTCTTGTAATCAAGCGCCACCACGAAGCCCAAGGCGACCTGGTTGTTCGCCTGATGATAGAGAAAGCCGCCGCCCCACGCATCGTCGAGCGGCCAGCCCTGCGTGTGGATCACCCGGCCCGGCACATGCTTGGCGGGATCGATGTCCCACAATTCCTTGAGGCCGATGCCGTAGACCTGCGGATCGCAATCGCGCTCCAGCTCGAACAGGCGCTTCAGCTCCTTGGTCAGGTGGCCGCGCGCGCCTTCGGCGAAGAAGGTGTATTTGCCGTGCAGCTCCATGCCGGGCTGGTAATCGGCCTTGTGCTCGCCGTCGCGGGCGACCCCCATATCCCCCGTGGCGACACCCTTCACCGCGCCATCCTCGTCGAACAGGATCTCGGCCGCGGCGAAGCCTGGAAAGATCTCGACGCCGAGCGCTTCGGCCTGGCCGGCCAGCCAGCGACAGAAATTGCCGAGCGAACAGGTGTAGGTCCCCTTGTTGTTCATGAACGACGGCATCATCGCATGGGGCATCTCCCACTTGCCGCCCTTGGAGAGCACCCAATGATGGTTCTCGACCACCGGCACCGTCATCGGGCTGTCGAGGTCCTTCCAGTCGGGCAGCAGCTCGTTCAGCGCGATCGGATCGATCACCGCGCCGGACAGGATGTGGGCGCCGACCTCGGAGCCCTTCTCGAGCACGCAGACCGACAGCTCGCGACCATCGGCTTCAGCCTGTTGTTTGAGGCGGATCGCGGCCGACAGCCCCGCGGGCCCGGCGCCCACGATGACAACGTCATATTCCATCGATTCGCGATCAGACATGATGCTCCCTTCCTGGCGTCGCCCGAAGCGCTCGAACGACGCGGCAACGCCCCATATGGGCAGGCCGGCGCGATCCGCCAACGGTCTGGCCACAAACGCGTTTCCCGAGATTGACGGCGCCGTCAACCTTCGCGCATGGCTCATCCATGCTGAACGGGGGGGATCACCGGTTCCGCGACACGATCGCGAGCGCACTCGGCTGGTGGGCCGAGGCAGGCTTGCACACGCTGGTGGCGGAGGAGCCGCGCAACTGGCTGGCGCCGCCTGCGAAGGCGCTACCTGTCGCGCTACAGCCTGCACCTGAAGCAACTCTCCCCGACAGCCTCGATGCACTCCACGCGCTCCTCGCAACCGGAGCCTACGCCCCGCAATCCGCCCCGCCCCGCCGCCGCATCGCGCCGTCAGGCACCCCCGGATCGGAGCTCATGATCATCGTCGACACGCCGGAAGCGGACGATGTCGGGCATCTCTTCGCCGGCGAAAGCGCGCGGCTGTTCGATGCCATGCTCGCCGCGATGGGCCGCGATCGTTCCACCGTTTATCTCGCCCCCTTCTCTCCCGCGCGGACCGCCGGCCGGATCGATGATCGCCAGGGCGCCGCGCTTGCCGCGCTGATGCGTCGCCACATCTCGCTGGCAGCACCTAAAGCGCTGATCCTGTTCGGCGACGAGCCCGCCTGTCGGCTGATCGGCCCGGACGCGCTCAAGACACGCGGCGGTATACGCTCCGTTAACCATGACGGCGGCACTGTGCCCGCCATCGCAACCTTTCACCCGTGCCACCTGCGCCGGATGCCTGCCCTGAAAGCAAGCACCTGGTCGGACATGCGCCTGTTACTCGGAGTGCTCGCCTCGTGACGATCCCGTCGAAGGTCCGTCCCCTCGCCACCCTCGCCTCGGCGATCGCGCTGGCGCTTGCGGCGGGCTCCGCCTTCGCCGCCGCCGACATTTCCGCGGCGCCGACTGGCTACGCCACCTCGGTCGCGTCGGCGACCTCGGCAGGCACCGTGCTCACCGCCGATCAGCGGCAGAGCTACGAAGCGGTGTTCGGCGCGATCCGCAGCGGCCGCTGGTCCGATGCGCAGGCAGGGCTCACCGCACTTCCCGACGGCGTGTTGACCCCGGTGGCGCGTGCCGAGCTCTTCCTTGCCAAGAACAGCCCGCGCGTGGCGCAGGCCGATCTCGTCGCGCTGATCGCCCAGGCGCCCGATCTGCCCCAGGCGCCGCAGCTGATGCTGCTCGCCAAGAAGCGCGGGAGTGTCGACCTGCCGATGCTGCCGACACCGCGCGATCTCGATTGGGTCAACGGCGCCCCGAGCCGCCAAGCCGCACATGCCGCGTCGGGCGACTATGCCGCCGCCACGCTTACCGCGCAGGCGCGTCCGCTGCTCAAGACCGATAATCCCGCCGGTGCCGAGCAGATGCTGAATGCGGCGATCACCCAGCTGAGCCCGGAGGCGGTCACCGAATGGCAGCAGCGCATCGCGTGGAGCTACTTCCTCAACAACGACGATGCGAGCGCCACGCGCCTTGCGGCCCAGGCCGCTGCGGGCCCCGGCGAATGGGCGGTGCAGGCGAGCTGGGTGCAGGGGCTCTCCGCCTGGCGTCAGAACGACTGCAAGGGTGCCGAAGACGCCTTCTCGCGCGTCGCCGCCAACGGCACCGATGCCGAGATGCGATCCGCCGGCCAGTTCTGGACCGCACGTTCGGAGACCGCCTGCGGCCGCTTTGCATCTGTCCAGCAGCATCTGCGCACCGCCGCACGCAATCCGGAAACCTTCTACGGCCTTGTCGCCGCCCGCTTGCTCGGCATGGCGGTGCCAGCGTCTGCCGCCGCCGCCAAGCTGAGCGTCGCGGAATGGACCCAGCTCTCTACCCATCCGGACGTGCAGCGCGCCGCCGCGCTCGCGGAGATCGGCGAATATGGCCTGGCCGACGAGATGCTGCGCTGGCAGGCGCGGATCGGCGCAGACTATGATCACAAGGGCCTGCTCCATCTCGCCGCCCAGCTTGATCTGCCCGCCACCCAGATCTGGCTGGCGCACAATTGCCCCACCGGCGAGGTTACCGAGGCCTCGGCGCGCTATCCCGCGCCCAATTGGGTGCCGCAGGGCGGCTGGCAG
>CAXTBZ010000079.1:0-11846 GCA_964242855.1 uncultured Sphingomonadaceae bacterium | reverse complement strand
GGCCACCGATTTCGGCATCCAGCTGCGCGCCAAGCAGAAGCTCAAGGGCTATTACGGCGACGTCACCGAGAAGCAGTTCAAGAAGGCTTATGCCGAGGCGGATCGCATGAAGGGCGATACCGGCCAGAACCTGATCGGCCTGCTCGAGCGCCGCCTTGATGCGGTGGTCTACCGCGCCAAGTTTACGCCGACCATCTGGTCCGCTCGTCAGCTGGTCAATCACGGCCACGTCCGCGTCAACGGCATCAAGTGCAACATCGCCTCGCGCCTAGTGAAGGTCGGCGACGTGGTGGAGCTTGGATCGAAGGCTGCCGAGATGGCGTTGGTGATCGAAGCGCAGGGCTTGTCCGAGCGTGAGGTTCCCGATTACCTCGCGCAGGACGGCGCGACCAAGGTGTCCTACCAGCGCGTGCCGAAGCTGGACGAAGTGCCTTATCCGGTAAAGATGGAGCCGAACTTGGTGGTCGAATTCTACTCACGCTGAGCCGGCGGCCTTAAGCAGCCAAAAGGGGCGGTTACCTTGTGGTAACCGCCCCTTTCCTTTCGCTCCGAGCACCATCAGCCCGAGATGTGCATCGAGGCACGCAGAAACGCGTCCGACCGACGCAGCATGTCGGCGCGTATCTCGCCGCTGGGCAGCTGATGGTCCAGGTTGGGATAGATTATTGCCGTGCTCTGCTTACCCGCCGCGCGCAGACGATCGTTCATGGATTTGGTCTCTGCAACAGCGACGTTCATGTCCAACGTACCATGGAACATGAGGACAGGCGCCTTGAACTGATCAGCATGTCGCGCCGGCGAAGCTGCGGCAGTATCGGTATCACCGATGTAGGTCCGGACGAGGGCGGCATTGGTGAACCGGCTCGACTCCGTTTCAAGGGCATCCAGGTCGGTCACCGGAGCGATCGCCACGACTGCCTTGAACAGATCCGGATCAAGTACCTGTGACTCAAGCGCGGCGTAGCCTCCATAGGACCACCCTACGATCGCCAGCTTCTGCGGATCCGCGATACCCTGGGCGACGAGCCAATGGCCGGCATCGACCACATCGCCGATTGCGGTGCGCCACGCCTTGAAGCCGTTCTGCATCTGCCAATTCTCGCCATATCCTGCCGAGCCACGATATTCGGGCTGGAGCACTGCGAAGCCTCTGGACGTGTAGAACTGGACCAGCCAGTCGAAACCCCAGTCATCATGTGAGGCTGGGCCGCCGTGCGGCATCACGATCGCCGGCAAACCTTTTTCGGGTCCGCCAGGGGGCAGAGATAGATAGCCAGGTATCGTCGTTCCGTCCGAAGCCTTGTAGCTGACTGGTTTCATCGTGGAGAGCGCTGCGGTTTCCAGTCGTGGCCGCGTCAGCATCAGTTCGTTCAGATGCTTAGTCTGGCGGTCGAACAGGTAATAACGTCCCGGATCGACGTCGCTGCCGGCGAACAGGAGGAGTTTCGTCTCGTCGGCGCTGGCGCTGACAAAGTTGACGATCGGAAAACGTGGCAAGGCCTTGGACAAAGCCTTGGAAAGAGCTGCATAATCAGGATCGAAGTAGATCGTGTTGGTTGTGTCGGCGGTGGTAGTTACGCCCACCAGCCGCGCTTCGCGCCCAACACGGATCGTATCCTCGACATCGACATTCGGATCGGCATAGACCAGATCGGTCTTCATCGAACCGTCCAATGCTACGCGGTAGAGCGCGTCGCGTCCGTCCTTCTTCAGCAGGCAATATGCAATATTCGCCTTGCCGTCGACCGATAGCGGGCGCAGCCCTTGGCCATCATCGGTCGCCGTGGAGAATTGTCGCCACCCGCGATCACCCGGCGTCCGATAGGCCCAATGTTCGTTAGGGCGCAGTACGCCCAGCCCGTTGGCCTCGCGGGTGGACATCATCCGGACGATACCGGTTCCGTCGGAAAGAAACTCAGAAGCGTTTGGGTCCGCCTGTTCGACCTTGCTTCCCGCAAGGCTACGCGTATCGACCAGATCGACGCCGTAGCCGTCGGCTGTGTTCGCAAGATGGCTGCCGATTTCCTGCTCGGGGACGTGATCGCGCTCGATGAGCAACTTTCCGTCCTTGCCTTGGCGCCAGTCAATAATGATGCCGTCATCGTTGGTCATGCGCACGCGGGTGGCGATCGATTCACGCTGACCGAGTGACGCCTGGTGCGAACCGTCATCATCCATGGCGATGAGCCGCCGCACCCCCAGAAGATTGACGCCTCCGGTGCTGATCGTATCGATGCCGTAGATCGTGCAGACGATCCGATGATCGTCAGCCCAGTCGCAATCCTGCAACTGGGTCGGCAGCCCGTCCGCAGACGAGATCGCTTTTGGCGGAGCCGACCCATCGGATGGCGCCACCATCAGGATCGTGCCCGCTGCAGCATCGGCGGCAAGATACAGTATGCGGCTGCCATCAGGGGACAGTGCCGGCGTCCTGACCGCCTCGCGCGCGCCGAAGATTGCAGCGGCATCTCCGCTCGAGGCCGAAGCAAAAGCAGTTACCTTGTCCCCGGCAAAGGCGGGAGCGGCGATCACAGCCGCCCAGCCGATGCCCGCGAGCAACGCCGGCCGGCGATCACGTAGAGATTTTCTCATTATTATCGCCCCTCGCATCCCCTGCCGACATTGTTCCGCAAAGACGAACGGACGGCAAGAGCCATTGCATGACGGGATACGCGCTGCCATGGCGCTTGTCCCGCGAGAGGAGCGCACATGCCAGTCCGCCAGCCCCCCGAATGGGCGCCGCATGATGCCGTCTGGATCGGCTTCCCGAGCCACCCTGAGCTTTGGCAAGACGATCTCGGACTAGCGCGTGATGAGGTCGTCGCCTTTGCTCGGGCGATCTACGCGAACGGCAAGGGCGAGACACCGATCCTTGTCTGTGCGGACGAGGTAGCCGGCGCCGCGGCTAAGTCGCTCGCCGGCGCATTTGCAAACATCCTCGTGCGGCCGTTCGGCGACATCTGGCTGCGTGACACAGGGCCGATTCCGATGGCGGACGGCTCAGCGCGCGACTTTCGCTTCAATTACTGGGGCGGAAGATATGATCTGCCCGGCGATGAGGAGATCGGAGGCCTGCTCGCCGCAAGCGGGTCGCTGCCGGTCATCGCCTGCGACTGGGTGTTCGAGGGCGGAGCGCTGGACATCGACGGCACTGGACTGGCCGTCACCACCGAACAATGCCTGCTTAACCCGAACCGTAATCCGGAGCTTGCGCGCCACGATATCGAGAGCCGGCTTGCTTCCGATCTCGGCATCGATCGGGTGCTTTGGCTGGGCGAGGGCCTTGCCCACGACCATACCGACGGCCATGTCGACAACCTTGCGCGCTTCGTGGGCGCCGCGCGCCTGGCGGTTCCGACAGCGACCGGATCCGACGATCCCAATGCCGCGGTTTACGCCAACGCGTGCGCTCGCGCTAAAGCTTTCGGGATCGAAGTGGTTTCCATCCCCTCGCCCGGGCGCGTCGAACGCGACGGAGATGTCGTTCCGGCGTCCTACATGAACTTCTACGTCGGCAACGCGGCTGTCGTGGTGCCGATCTACGGTGCCGCTAACGACGCGGTGGCAGTGGCGGCGATCGGCGCGCTCTTCCCCGATCGTCAAGCGGTCGGCGTGCGCGCGGACCACCTGCTTACCGGCGGTGGCAGCCTGCACTGCATCTCGCAGCAGATTCCCCGCCTCTGATGCTGGCGTTCTGGGTCAGAGCGCTGCTGTCCGGCGTGATGGTGGCCGCCGTATCGACTGTGGCAAGGCGCTACCCCGCAGCCGGCGCGCTGATCGCATCGCTGCCGCTGGTGTCGGTGCTCGGCATGATGTGGCTGTGGCATGACAAGCCCGATGTACAGAACATGGCGGCGCATGCGGAGGCGACCTTCTGGTACGTGCTGCCTTCGCTGCCGATGTTCCTGTTGATCCCGGCGTTGCTGCGCCGGGGTGTCGACTTCTGGCCGGCACTTGCCGCTGGTTGTGCGCTGACCATGCTTGCCTATCTCGCTACCGTCGTGATCGCTGCGCGGTTCGGCGTTCGCCTTTAGAAAGCTTGCCATGACCGAGATCACCGTCGCCGCCATGCAGCTCGCCTTTGGCGATGACGAGCCGGCCAACATTGCCGAAGTGTCCGCGCTCGCGCGCGAGGCCGCCGCCAAGGGCGCGCAGGTGATCCTCCCCCCGGAGCTCTTCGAGGGGCCGTATTTCTGCCGAACCGAGGACGAGGGCCTGTTCGCCAGCGCGCGCCCTGTGTCTCAGCACCCCGCCGTGCTCGCGATGCAGGCACTCGCCGCCGAACTCAAGGTCGCGATCCCGACCAGCTTCTTCGAACTCGACGGGCAGCACCACTACAACTCGCTCGCGATGATCGGGCCGGACGGCAAGGTACAGGGCGTCTACCGCAAGAGCCACATTCCCGACGGCCCCGGCTACGAGGAGAAATTCTACTTCCGCCCCGGCAACACCGGCTTCAAGGTCTGGCCTGACGCAGCGCCGGCTGCTGTCGGCGTCGGCGTATGCTGGGACCAGTGGTATCCGGAGACTGCGCGCGCGATGATGCTGATGGGCGCGGAAGTGCTGTTCTACCCGACCGCGATCGGCAGCGAGCCGCACGACACGTCACTCGACACGTCACGGCTGTGGCGCCGCGCGATGGTCGGGCACGCGGTGTCGAACGTCGTGCCCGTCGTAGCGTCCAACCGGATCGGCGACGAGCATGGCCAGATCTTTTACGGCCACAGCTTCATCTGCGACGAACGCGGCGACATGCTGGCGGAGTTCGGCGCTGAGGAGACAGGCGTTCTGGTGGCGACGATCGATATCGATCGGGTGAAGCGCCATCGCGCCGCCTTCGGCTTCTTCCGCGATCGCCGGCCGGACCTGTACGGACGCCTGGTGCAGGATATCTGAGGCGAGGCCGTTCAGCGCCGCCACGCGCTGACAAGGCGCCGCACGCCCCAGACGCCGCCAACCAGCGCGGCGAGGCCCAGCAGCACTAAGCCGCCCGCCGAGACGGCGGCATACAGCGCGGCGGTGATCAGGATGCGCATGAAGTCCGCTATTGCCAGCGTCAGGTGGACCAAACCGCTTCCTTTCGAGCGCTGGAGGCTAAGCCATCGTCCGGCGCCGCAGCAACATTAGCGAGCCGAAGATGGCTGCAGTGAGGCGTCGAGCTTGCCACGCCCCTTCCACCGCGACTCGGTGCCCGGTAGGCGGATGTGCATGGCGACTGCAGACTACCTGATCGGGCTAGGCTCTAACCGGCCACATGGGCGCTACGGACGGCCTGCGGCAGTGCTGCAAGGCATAATAAAGATCATGGCTGATCGAGGGCTGGTGGTTCGTGCGGTGAGCCGCACCTGGCGTACGCCGGCGCTCGGTCCGAGTTACCGCGAGTTTGCCAATGCGGCGGCGTTGATCGAGAGCGATTTGCCCCCGCCGGTGTTGCTCTCGCTGCTCAAGCGCGTGGAGCGCGATATAGGCCGTCGCGGATCCCGGCGCTGGGGAGCGCGCGTGATCGATCTGGATATTCTCGCATGGTCTGGCGGTACCTTCTGTACGCGGTCACTCACCATACCGCACACGGCCTTGGCGGAGCGGCACTTCGCACTTGGTCCGGCTGCGGACATCGCACCGCATTGGCGGCATCCGCTTCGCCACGTGACATTGCGGCAGCTCGCAGTCCGTCTTGCCAAGCGTCGCCCGGTTGACCGGACCCCACCCATTCCATAGGGACGGCCTGGCGACGGCGCGGCGCGGGCTCGTAGCTCAGTCGGTAGAGCAACGGACTTTTAATCTGTAGGTCATGGGTTCGAATCCCATCGAGCCCACCACCGCGCCGATTTTGGCACCTCGACATGCACCGAGATCAGGCCGTACCCGAAATAAGATGGAACCCGCCGTGTCGCACCGGGTTAGGCCCCTGCGAGACCTGTTCACTCGCCGACCAACGGTTGGAGGAACGACCACAATGAAGATGATCCTTTTCGCGTCTGCCCTGGCGCTCGGCACGGCTGCCATCGCGCAGGACGCGTCGATGCCCGCCCCTACCACGAACCCGAACGCTGCGTCGCAGCCGAACGGTCAGTCGATGACGGCGCCGGGAACTCCGGACGCTTCGACCCCGCCGTCGACACCGTCCACCCCGGACTCGTCGATGGCTCCTGCCAGCCCCTCGACGACTGACTCGACGATGGCGCCCAGCGCCTCGCCTATGCCGGCCACCGGCGATAGCAGCGGCGGGATGCCCGGCGGCATGGCGTCGGCTTCATCGACTGATGACAGCAGCCTGCCGATGTGTTCGAAGACGGTAACGGACAAGTGCAAGCAGGGCGGCAAGGGCATGACCCATCACCGCATGATGAAGCACAAGAAGTAAGCGGTACCGGTTCGGGCGGCCTCGCGCCGCCCGACCACCAACTTACTCCGCAGCTTCCGCTAAAGCCGGTTCTCGCCAGACGAGGACCGGCTTTCTTGCTGCAGCCGTCTCATCAAGACGCCGCCGCGGCGCGTGATGCGGAGCAGACTTCAGCGCGACGTCTCCAGCCCTTGCCCGCTCAGCCACGCTGCGCAGCGCACCGATGAACTGATCGAGCGCGGCTTTGCTTTCCGTCTCGGTCGGCTCGACCAGCATCGCGCCGTGAACGACCAGCGGAAAGTACACCGTCATCGGGTGGAATCCCTCGTCGATAAGCCCCTTCGCGATATCGAGCGTCGAGAAACCGTCCGCCATCCCGTCGTCCGAGAAGATCGCTTCGTGCATGCACGGCCCGGCCGAGGCAAACGGCGCATCGAGCACGCCTTCCAACGAGCGCAGCATGTAATTCGCCGACAAGACGGCATCTTCCGAGACCTGCCGCAGCCCGTCCGCACCGTGGCTCAGCATGTAGGCTGCGGCGCGGACGAACATCCCCATCTGGCCATGGAACGCCACCATGCGGCCGAAGGCATCGGAGTGACCCTCCGCCGAGATCGTCTCCTCTTCGACCAGAACATAGCGGTCGCCATGCTTCTCGACGAACGGCAGCGGCGCGAACGGCGCCAGCGCTTCGGAAAACACCACCGGCCCCGATCCCGGTCCGCCGCCGCCGTGCGGCGTGGAAAAGGTCTTGTGGAGGTTGATATGCATCGCATCGACGCCGAGGTCACCCGGCCGCACTTTGCCAACGATCGCGTTGAAGTTGGCGCCGTCGCAATAAAGATAGGCACCGACGGCATGAACCGCCTCGCCGATCGCGATCATGTCTGGCTCGAACAGCCCGCAGGTGTTCGGATTGGTGATCATCACGCCTGCCACGTCAGGTCCGAGCTTGGCCTTTAGAGCGTCGAGATCAACCCGTCCGGCGGCCGTCGCCGGGATCGATTCGACGGCGTAGCCGGCAAAGGCGGCGGTCGCCGGGTTGGTGCCGTGCGCGCTCTCAGGCACGAGGATGGTCTTGCGGGCATCCCCCCTCGCCTCGTGCGCTGCGCGGATCGCTAGCAGGCCGCAGAGTTCGCCATGCGCGCCGGCCTTCGGACTCATCGCGATGCCGGGCATGCCGGTCAGCGTCTTGAGCCAGGTCGCCACGAGATCGATCAGCGCCAACGCGCCCTGAGTGCCGTCCACCGGCGTCAATGGGTGAAGATCGGCGAAGCCCGGCAACCGGGCCATCTTCTCGTTGAGCCGGGGATTATTCTTCATCGTGCAGGAGCCGAGCGGAAACAGCCCAAGATCGATCGCATAATTCTGGCGGCTGAGGCGGGTGTAGTGGCGCACCGTCTCGGGCTCGGACAGACCGGGGAGGCCGATCGGCTTGCTGCGCTCGAGCCCGCCAAGCCGGCTAACCACCTTCGGCGGCTCGGCCAGATCGACGCCGGTGCGGTCGACCGCGCCGATTTCGAACAGCAGGGCCTCCTCGAGCATCAGCGCCCTGTTGCCGGTGAAGGTGACGGGTGCAGTGTCGCCGGACGCTTGCGGCGCCTCGGGGCGCCATCCGGATTGGTTGATGGTGTTCATGCCAATGCCTCCTCGAGCGCGCCCGCAAGCGCTTCGACATCCTCGATCGTATTGGTTTCGGTGACGGCAATCAGCAGCCCGGTCTCAAGCCCCTCGTCGCCCGGGTAGAGCCGCCCCAGCGAAACGCCGCCGAGCACGCCTTTGTCGGCCATCGCTCGCACCACTCCGCGCGACGCTTTGGGAAGGCGCAAGGTGAACTCGTTGAAGAACGCGCCGTCCATCACCTCGACGCGCGGGACCTGAGCAAGCCGATCGGCCGCCTGCACGGCCAGCGCATGGTTCAGCTCTGCGAGATTGCGCAGCCCCTTCTCTCCAAGCAGGGTCATGTGGACGGTGAACGCCAGCGCGCACAGCCCCGAATTGGTGCAGATGTTCGACGTCGCCTTTTCGCGACGGATATGCTGCTCGCGCGTCGATAGCGTGAGCACGAAGCCGCGCTTGCCGTCCGCATCAATTGTTTCGCCGGCAAGGCGGCCCGGCATCTGGCGGACATGCTTCTCCGCACACGCGAACAGGCCGACATACGGCCCGCCGAAGTTGAGGCCGACGCCGATCGACTGGCCCTCGCCGACCACGATGTCCGCGCCCATTTCACCAGGCGACCTGACAAGGCCGAGCGACACAGGCTCGGTAACCACCGCGATCAGCAGCGCACCCTTGGCATGGCAGGCAGCGGCCAGTTCGGACAGATCGGCGACGCGGCCGAGAATGCCTGGGTTCTGGACAACGACGCAGCTGGTATCGCCATCCACAGCAGCGATCAGCCGCGCCATTTCCATCTCGGCCGTACCATCGAGCTTCGGGAGCGCGGTCTCCAGCACATCGCCGGTGAAGCGCGCCATGGTCGTGCAGACCGAGACGTAATGCGGATGGAGCCCGCCCGACAGGATGGCCTTGCCGCGGCGCGTGATCCGCCGTGCCATTACGATCGCCTCCCAGCACGCAGTGGAGCCGTCGTACATCGAGGCATTGGCGACCTCACAGCCGAACAGCCGCGCGACTTGGGTCTGGAATTCGAACAGAGCCTGCAGCGTCCCTTGTGCGATCTCGGGCTGGTACGGCGTGTAGCTGGTCAGGAACTCGCCGCGCTGGATGATGTGATCGACGCTTGCAGGCACATGATGCCGGTACGCGCCCGCGCCCAGGAAGAAGGGCTGGTCGCCCGCCGCCTGGTTCATCCGCGCCAGCCTGGTCAGCTGCCGCTCGACCGACTGTTCGGAAGCATGCATCGGCAGGTCCGCGACGGGGCCGGACAGACGCGCAGCGGCGGGCACGTCGATAAACAAATCATCGATCGATCCAGCGCCAATCACATCGAGCATCGCACGCCGATCGTCGGGTTGCAGGGGCAGATAACGCATCAGGCAGGCTTCCTCATCGAAAAGCGGAGGCGGACGTAATCGGCGACCCAGCTGCCATTCTTCTGGCGGAGCTGAGCTTCGGTGCGGCGCTGGACGGCTTCGGCGATCTCGGTCTGCTCGTCCGCAGCAATGCAGTCCGCATCGAACAGCCCCGAGCGGAAGGTCCTCACCCAGACGGCGCCGCCCGTCGGCAGCGGCGTCGGCCGCGGGATCAGCCTCGCCCCGATATCCACAAAGCCGGCGGCAGCGTAAGTTTCGGTGAAATCCGCAAGAGAAGGATACCAGTGCGTGTCCTGCGGACGCGCATCGTGGCCGCGCGCGGCAAGTTCGGCACGGACTGCCGCCCAGATCGTCGCGACATTGCCTTCGCCGCCCATCTCGCCGACAAAGCGCCCGCCGGGTTTCAGAGCCGCGAACACGCCGCGCGCGACAGCGACCTTGTCGAGCATCCAATGGAGCGCGGCGTTGGAAAAGACGGCGTCAAATTCGGACGGAAGGTCGAGCGCCTGTCCGTCCGCGACTGCGACGTCCAGCTCGCGCGCCTTGGCTGCCCCGATCATCTCGGGCGAAGCATCGACCCCGAAGACGCTGGCACCCGCCGCGACCAGCGCCTCGGTCAGCACGCCGTCACCGCAGCCGAGATCGAGAATGCGCTCGCCAGGCCGGGGGCTCAGCAGCTCTATCACCGGCATGCCCATCGCGGGCACGAACGCGGCGTTCGTGGCGTAGTCGCTGGGACTCCAGCGAGAGGCCTCATTGACGCTCACAGGGTAGCCACGAAGGCCTTGTAGTCAGCCTCATCCATCAGCCCGTCGAGCTCGGCCGGATCGGACAAGGTTAGCTTGAAGAACCAGCCGTCGGTTTCCGGCGCGGTGTTGACCAGCGCGGGATCGGCCTCGAGCGCGGCATTCGCCTCGGTCACCTCGCCCGTCACCGGAGCGTAGACGTCTGATGCGGCCTTCACCGATTCGACGACCGCCGCTTCCTTGCCCTTCGCGACCTGAGTGCCCGCTGGCGGTACTTCGGCAAAGACGATGTCGCCGAGCTGCGCCTGTGCATAATCGGTGATGCCGACGGTGGCGCTGGCGCCGTCGACGCTGATCCACTCATGATCCTTGGAAAAGTAGGTCTGGGCCACGGTTCAGGCTCCCTTGCGATGGTAGCGGTGGGGGACGAGCGGCGTCGGGGTGACGATGCCGGTGAAGAGCTTGCCGCGCTGATTGAGCGTGACGGCAATGCCCGGCATGGCCGACGCGACCGGCACATAGGCCATCGCGATCGGCTTGCCGAGCGAGGGCGAATGGCCGCCCGAGGTGACGCGGCCGACCTCGCTGCCCTCCGCATCGAGGACAACGGCGCCCTCGCGCACCGGCTGACGACCTTCGACGAACAGCGACACGCGCTTCAGGATCGATCCCTGCTCGCGTTCCAGCATGATCCGCGCGTGGCCGGGGAAGCCCCCTTCCTCGCGACGGCGCTTGGAGAGCGCGAAGCCGAGATCGGCGGCGACCGGCGTGGTCTCCGGGTCGAGGTCATGGCCATAGAGCGGCAGCCCCGCCTCCAGCCTGAGCGAATCACGTGCGCCCAGCCCGATCGGCTTGACCTCGGGCTGCGCGCAAAATGCGTCGGCAACGATTTCGACAGCAGCAGCCGGGATCGAGATCTCGAACCCGTCTTCGCCGGTGTAGCCCGATCGGCTGATCCAGGCCGCGACGCCTGCCAAGTCGAAGGCACCTGCGGTCATGAAGGTCAGCGCCTCTACCCCAGGCGCCAGCCGAGCGAGCGCAGTCACCGCCTCCGGCCCCTGCAACGCCAGCAGCGCTTGGTCATCCATGTGGTTGAGGTTGATCTCGTCGGGCAGATGTTCGCGCAGATGCGCGATATCGTCCCATTTGGTCGCGCCGTTGACGACCATGTAGAAATCGTCGGCGCGGCGCGTGAGCATCAGATCATCGAGCACGCCGCCATTCTGCGCGAGCAGCAGCGAATAGCGCATCCTGTCGATGCCGAGCCCCTTCACGTCGGCGGGAAGCAGCGCCTCCAGCGCCTCGGCTACGCCTTCACCGGACAGCAGCAGCTGCCCCATGTGGCTGACGTCGAACAATCCGGCATGCTCGCGGACCCAAATATGCTCGGCGATGATGCCCTCATACTGGATCGGCATGCGGTAGCCAGCGAACGGCACCATACGCGCGCCCTTGGCCTCGTGCCAGGCAGCGAGCGGCAGCGCCTGATCCTCGATCGGCTCGTCGCCATCATCCTTGAGCGCCGCGGTATCGGTCATCATGGGCTCCGTGCCGGTGTGACGAGGCAGCCGGACGGCAATCGCCCGATCATCCTCGCCCCCTCTGTCACGGAACCTGAGAGCTTTCACGGCCACAAGCCAGCCGCTTACCCCTTCGGTGGGGCGGTCAGCCACTTACGGCCGTCCACCCGCTTTCCAGAGTGCCCTGATCTGCCCGCGCGGTCCCGAGGCCTGAGAGATTCCGGGGCGGTTGCTCCTT
>CAXTBZ010000078.1:0-12386 GCA_964242855.1 uncultured Sphingomonadaceae bacterium | reverse complement strand
ACGATCTTGCCCGGGTGGACGTTCTTCTTGGTCCAGCTCATCTCGGAGACGTGGACCAGGCCCTCGATCCCGGCTTCCAGTTCGACGAACGCACCATATTCGGTGATGTTGGTTACGCGGCCGGTGAACCTGCCCTCGATCGGGTACTTGGCGGACGCGCCCTCCCAGGGATCGCTCTCGAGCTGCTTCATGCCGAGGCTGATGCGCTGCGTCTCGCGGTTGATGCGGATGATCTGCACCTTGACCGTGTCACCGATGTTGATGACCTCGCTCGGGTGGTTGACGCGCTTGTAGCTCATGTCGGTGACATGGAGCAGGCCGTCGATCCCGCCGAGATCGACGAACGCGCCGTAATCGGTGATGTTCTTGACGACACCCTCGATCACCTGGCCCTCGGCGAGGCTCTGGATCAGGCCGGTGCGCTGCTCAGCGCGGGTCTCTTCGAGGATGGCGCGGCGCGACACGACGATGTTGCCGCGGCGGCGATCCATCTTGAGGATCTGGAAGGGCTGGGGGATGTCCATCAGCGGAGTGACATCGCGCACCGGGCGGATGTCGACCTGCGAACCGGGCAGGAACGCCACGGCGCCATTAAGGTCGACGGTGAAGCCGCCCTTCACGCGGCCGAAGATCACGCCTTCGACGCGCGCGGTCTGCGCAAATTCGCCTTCGAGCTTGTCCCAAGCGGCCTCGCGGCGGGCACGGTCACGCGAGAGCATCGCTTCGCCCATGCTGTTCTCGACGCGATCGACATAGACCTCGACCTCGTCACCGATCTTGAGATCGGCCTTCTGGCCCGGCGCAGGCGCGAATTCGCGCAGCGGCACGCGGCCTTCGGACTTCAAGCCGACATCGATGACCACTAGGTCGTTCTCGATGCCGGTAACGGTACCCTTGACGACGCGGCCTTCGAAGCCGTCGGCGGCGCCCATGGTTTCTTCGAGGAGGGCGGCGAAATCGTCGCGGGTGGGGTTGGCAGCTGTCGCCATAAAGAGAGTAGTTCCTATCAATCGTTTCCGGCCATCCGGTTGTATCCGGAGGTCTTTGGCCGAACTGCCGCGGGGGCCGAATGCCCTTCGCGGCATCCCTCGAACGGTACATGCGGCGGCTATTTCATGCGAAAACAGGCGCGACGAATTAGCCTCGGCTCATCCATTCGCGCCTTTGCCACCGCGAGCATCGCCCGACGGATCGCGCGCCTATAGCTGTGAGGAGGCTTCAGGGCAAGTAGATGCGGTAAAAGCGACGATCACGGTGCGTCCTTGCGGATCGTCGTGAAGGTGTAATGGATGCGAACCCAGGCGCCTACCTGAAGCTTGCCGCCGATGCGAGGCGGTCGAACGCGGAACTGCCACGCAGCTTCGCGCACGGCGCGCGAAAAGCCTGAGCCAGGCGTCTCACTCAATTCGTGGCAATCCTCCACGCGAAAATCCGGGATGGTCTTGCAGGCGACATCGCCATAGCCGTCCGCTACCACGCCGTTCTTGGGCATGTAGAAGGCCATCTGGGCGTCGGTCGGTTCGACATACCATTCGGCATTGTACAATTGTTCGCCGCCTGGGCCTTCGCCCGGCCCGTAGCTGGAGCCGCTGTTCTTGCTCTCGTTGCCGTTGTCGCCATCGTCACCTGGCGTCGCGGCGGCGCTGCGCGTCGGCTTGGTCGAGATGTCGGACTGGGCGAACTCTTGCCTGGTGAGCGGGATGACGTTCCACTTGATCGGCGGCGGCGGCACCTTGGGCGGCGGTGTGACCACCGCGACCGGACGTGTCACCTTGGGCGACTGCTTTGCCGCGCCCTTGCTCGCCGCCTTCACGCTGACGCTCTTGACCTCTGTGGACTTGGAGCCGCCGAGCATCATCACCGAGATCGGCTGGCTCTTATCGAGCATGACCGCGGGCACGACGCCGAGTTCGATCAGCATCAGGATTACCAGCGCCGCCGCCGCGAGCGCGAGCAGGAAGGAGGTCAGCCGGCTGCGGAGCGATGCATTGTTCTGATACGACGAGAACTGGGTGGACGCCGCACGCATGCCCGGCGCTCTACAGAGCGGTGGGATGCGCTGCAATGCGGCACTCCTAAGGGTTACCGAACAGTCATGTTCGGATCAGCGCAGCTGCTGGCGTGTCCAGAGCGCCAGGAGCAGGATGATCGCCGCTACGGTCAGCTGACCGACCCACTCGACGAGCATGCGGGTGTCGTTGGCGGCGAGGACCGAGACAAGCGACGATGCTAGCAGGCTGTAACCACCTGCGAGAGACACGTGCCGCAGCCTGGCCTGCAGAACCCGATCGAAGATCAAGGCCGACGACCGCCAGGTGCCGGCCGCCAGCAGCATGAACCCGGCGACGATCAGAGCGAAGCTCACGCCGGCCGTGCCGCGCGCATGTGCAGCCGGATCGCGGGCGCGCCAAACGCTGCAGCAAAGGCAAGCAGCACGCCGTCGACTCCGATCGAGACGCCGTCGGCCACTAGCGTCGGCACGTCGGCGATGATCGTGGCAAGGCAAATCAGGCCGGCTAATCCGAGCAACTCGGGCCAGGCGCGTGTCGCGCGGCGCGTACCCGCGTAGAGCAGCGCTGCGCCCCACAAACCGAAGGTGACGTAGAGCTCGCCAGTCGCGCGGCCGTGCAACTCGACCGGCAGCACGCGATTGGCCAGCAGGTAACCGGAAAAGGCGATCGCCACGCCGGCGATGAAGCCGATGTTGAGTCGCTCGACCAGATGATAGCCGAAGCCGTGCGAGCGGCGCCGCTTGGCCGTCCACAGGATCGATCCGGTCGCGATTGCGCAGCACAGCATCAAGCCAGACAGGAAGTACAGCCATCGCGAGGTCAGGCCTGCGAAGCGGCCCATGTGCAGGCCGTAGAGCACATCGTAGACGCGCACCGCCGCGCGGCGTTCGACATGTTCGCCAAGCAGCCGTCCGGTGGTGCCGTCGTAGGTGACGCTGTGCTGCTGGACGGCGAGGCCCGCGCCTTCACCTGCCGAGATGGTCACGGTCTGCGCGGCATCGCCCGGGTTGGTGACCGACATCGTCGAGATGCCGGCGCCATCGAAGCGCGCTGCCGCATCGCGGAGCATTGGTGCGACGGGCGCCAGCGCCGCTAGGTGGCCGCTCGCGGGCCGGCTGATCGACGGGTACAGTCCGCGTGATAGGGCCGCGATGTCGCCGTGATAGGCGGCAAGCCCGGGCAGCGGCATCAGCAGGTTGGCGAGCGTCACCGCGCCGGTGAAGCTGATCATCAGGTGGAACGGCAAGGCGAACACGCCGAGCGCGACATGCCCGTCGAGCCAGCTGCGCTGTCCCTTGCCGGTGCGCAGCGTGAAGAAGTCCTTGAAGATGCGGCGATGGGCGACGATCCCGGTGATCAGCGTCGTCAGCATCACCATCGCCGCCGATGCCGCGAGCAGCCGCCCCCAGGGATAGGGCAACTGAAGCTCGAAATGAAAGCGGTAAAAGAACTCGCCGCCCAGGCTGTCGCGGATGCCGTTGGGGCTGCCGGTGATCGGCGACAACGTCCTCTGGACGAAGCTGGTCGGCCCATCGCTCCAGAAGGCGAGGGTGCCCGGTGATCGCGCGTCGGCGAGATCGAGGAACCAGGCGGGTGCCTTGGCGGCGTGCGTGCCCAACCACCGCACCGCTGCCGCGCCTGCGGCCGCCTGATCGATCGCGCCACGCGCAAGCTCGGGGTGGCACCAGCCGTCGAGCTCCTGCCGGAAGACGCTGAGCGTTCCGGCGGCCGCGATCGCCAGCAGCAGCCAGCCGATGACCAGGCCCGACCAATTGTGCAGCCAGGTCATCGCCTGGCGGAACCCGGGCTTCACGGTCGCCACCCGCCGGTTATGGCCACGCTCGCGAACAGCACGCAGGCGATCAGCACTCCGACCCACGCCCGCGTCGCCGAGCGTGCCCAGAAGCAGGCCATCGCCGCCACGGGAATGGCGAGCAGCGCCAGCAACGTCGCGGTCACCGCAGCGTCCGCCGGATCGAGCGGCAGCGTCACCGCGAGCGCGATCCCGAACAGCACGGCCGCCACGTAAGCACCGGCCACCGCTGCGCCGACCCGCGCCGCGACGGCGAGCCGGTACCGGCACGTCGGCCGCGCCGCCGCCATTACCAGTGGAAGCCGATCGTGCCCTGGACGGTCCGGCGATTGCCATACCAGCACCAGCCGTAGGTGAGATAGCAGGTGCTGATGTTCTTCTTGTCGAAGATGTTGGTGGCGTTCAGCGACACCTCCACATTTGCCAGGCGTGGACTGACCTTGCCGAGATCGTAGCGCATCAGCGCATCGAAGAGGGTGTAGGACGGCGTGCGATACTCGACGTTGCCAAGGTACGCCACGCCGTCGGTGTAGGTGCCGGCATCGATCGGATCGACATGGCGCACCGCCCCGCCGATCGCGAAACCTTCCGCAGGGCCGCTCTTGGGCGCCCACTCGATATTGGCGGAAATGCCGCCCCGGCCGACGCCCAACAGGTTCGTGGGATTGGCGTCGTCGACGGACTTCACCCGCTGGCGGCTGAACGCCAGCTTGGCGTTGAACCCGTAAGGCAGCGGCGCCGTCGCCTCGAACTCCACGCCCTTCGAGCGGAACTTGCCGCCCTGGATGGACGAGAACGGGATAGGCCCGGCAACCAACAGGCCATCCTGCGTGATCCGGAACCACGAAGCCGTGAGCAGGATCTGGGTGTTCGGCACCTGATACTTGGCACCTGCCTCCAGCTGCTTGCCGGTGGAGGGCCGCGCCTGGCCCGACGTGCCGTCACTCTCGAGCACGGTTCCGCCAATCGGTTCAAACGATGTCGAGTAGCTGACATACGGTGCCAGGCCGAACGGGAGCAGGTAAAGCCCGCCGACGCGATAGGTGAACTTGTTGTCGTGCTGGGTCTGGCTGACCGACGACGCGGAGCGCGCCCAGTCCTGCCGGCCACTCAGCGCGACACGCAGCCCACCCACCGAAATTTGATCCTGCGCGTAAACGCCCTGCTGTCGCGTCTGCGTAAGCGTCGTGCCTCCGAACACGCCGAACGGGCCGGCCGGGACTTCGGCGGGTGTGCGCGGCGTCGGCATCGTGCCGTAGACGGGGTTGTAAGCATCGATCGGCGTGGCGCTGCCGAACGCGTAGTCCTCGTCCGAATGGGCCACCTGACGGTCCGCGCCGATGAGGATGTGATGCTCGATCGCGCCGGTCTTGATCGTGCCGGTCAGCTGGTTGTCGTAGGTCCAGTCGTTGTCGTGCTCGCGTGTCGAGTAGGAAGCGCGGTTGTAGAGCGTCGGCGCGGCCTGCGCCACGTCGGCGGGAAAACCGGAAATGTAGACGATGCCGAGCTTGCTGCTGACATACTGATAGCGGCCGGACGAGCGGAAGGCCCAGCCGCTGCCGAAATCTTGCCGGAAGATGTAGGTTATGCCGGCCTGCTCGCGCTTGAAGAAGTCGTTCGGTTCGCCGCCATAGAAGTGGGTCGAGATCTTGCCGGCCGGGTTTGGCAGGAAGGTGCCGACAGCCGGGAACACGCCATAATCGCCGTTGCGCGGATCATGCGAGTAGGCGGCGAGCAGCGTGAAGCTGGTCGAAGTGCCGCCGCCCACCGTCACGGCGCCGGAGAGGGTCTCACGGCGGCGTTTGCCGTAGGTCTGCTCGTCGTGCGATCCGTTGACGCTGCCGTAGAGCCGCCATGCCACGTCAGGCGAAACGCGGCCGCCGACATCGGCATCGACCCGGTAGAGATCGTAATTGCCGTAGGTGCCAGACACGGCACCGTAGAAGTCACGCTCGAGCGGAAGCTTGCTCTCTTCGGCGACCAGACCACCCGGGCTCGACTGCCCATAGAGAACGGATGCCGGGCCCTTCACGATCTCGATACGCTCCAGCCGCGAGACATCCACCTGCGGTTGCGCGTAGCCGGACGCGCTGGCGAACAGCTTCAGCCCATCGAGATAGATCGGCGCATCGAAGCCGCGCAGCTTGAACTGGTCGTAAACCTCCGCCGAAGCGCCGCGCTGCTCGGGCGTCACCCCCGCCACGAAACGCAGCGCCTGGTTGAGGTTCTGCAGCCCGAGATCGGCTATGTCACCATTAGTGATGACGCTGATCGACTGCGGGGTTTCGAGGATCGGGATCGCCGACTTGGTACCGGCCGACGCCTCGTTCTGCGGCTGCTGGCCGGTCACGACGATCTGCTCGTCGCCGGTCGCATCGGTGCTGCTCGCCTCTGCCGCGAACGCCGATGATGCCGCCGCCAGCGCTATCCAGGCGGTGGTGCCGATCAGAGCGGCGGTACTGAGCCTGGAGCGTGTCATTGTTGTGGTGATCTCCCTGTTCGAACGGCTCGCTAACGATAATGCGAAAAGTTCGCAATACCGTTCTTTGGGGAAGATCGTGGGGGGCGGCAGCAGCGGGCGTGTGCACACAGACGGGGCAAAGTACCTCACCACCGGATCAAAGATGGGGTGCCGCCGGAACATGACATAGCGCTCGGCGGTTCATTGGCTGCGGGTAAGGCACAAGAATCTCAGGAGAAAATCATGCGTAACATCGTCATCGCAGCAGCGCTGCTCATCACGCCGGCCATGGTTTGCGCGCAGGCGACGAACCCTGAATCGTCCGGCGCGCCGGTCGCCGCTCAGCCCGATCCTAACGCGACGGGGTCGACCAACTCGATGCCCGAAGGCGCTGCCACCCTGCAGAACGCGTCCCCGACCGGCCAGGCCGGTCTCACCACCGGCACGCAGGCCAGCGACAGCGCCAATACGACCAAGAGCCGTAAGCATCACAAGAGCACCGGCGGAAACACCATGTCGCCGCAATCGTAAGCGGAATATCCAGGTGCGGCGCCTCGACGATGTCGAGGCGCCGTTTCTTCATCCGGCCTGTTGCGACCGAGCTTACGTGATAATGGTGGACGCACTTGGGCTCGAACCAAGGACCCGCTGATTAAGAGTCAGCTGCTCTACCAACTGAGCTATGCGTCCACACCGTGGCGGTCGATCGTTCGATCGCGTCGGGAGGCGGCCGGTTAGCAGGCGGTTTCCGGGATGTAAACCGGATAACGCGACGGCCCCCCGAAATCACGCGAAGCTGGTGTGCGATCCGCGTTGGCCGCGGTCGATCGCGATCAGCAGGCCGACGATGATCAGCACCGTCATCACCGCCGATCCGCCGTAGGAGACCAGGGGCAGCGGGATGCCGACGACGGGGGCGAGGCCCATCACCATCATCAGGTTGACCGCGACGTAGAAGAAGATCGTCGTCGAGAGGCCCGCGGCGGTGAGCTTGGCGAAGCGCGTCTCGGCGCGCATCGCGACGCCCAGGCCCCACCAGATCACGACCAGGAAGGCGCAGATCAGCAGCACGCCGCCCGCCAGCCCCCATTCCTCCGCCATCGTCGCGAAGACGAAGTCGGTATGGCCCTCGGGCAGATAGTCGAGATGGCTCTGCGTGCCGTTGAGGAAGCCCTTGCCGAATAGCCCGCCCGATCCGATCGCGATCTTCGACTGGCTGATATGATAGCCCTTGCCCAGCGGATCGCTCTCGGGATCGAGGAAGATCAGCACGCGGTTGCGCTGATATTCGTGCATCATGCTCCACGCGCCCGCGCCCAGCGGGATGATCGCGAGCACGCCGCCGACGAAGAGGCGGAGCGGGAGCCCGGCGAGGAACATCACGGTGATCCCGCCCGCCACCACCATCGTCGCGGTGCCGAGATCGGGCTGGACGAGGATCAATGCGGCGGGGACGCCGATCAGCCCGAGCGCGGGCCAGATCGCGTTCCAGCGGCGGATCTCGCCCGCGGGCAGCATGTCGTAGAAGCGCGCTAGCATCAGCACGATCAGCGGCTTCATCAATTCCGATGGCTGCAGCCGGATGATGCCGAGGTTGAGCCAGCGCTGGCCGCCGCCGGCCACGGCGCCGATCAATTCGGTCAGCACCAGGGCGATCGTCAGCAGCACATAGGCGGGCAGCACCGCCGCCTTGATCTGGCGTTCCCGCAGGCGCGACAACGCGATGGTGCCGGCAAGGAACAGGCAGAAGCGCATGCCCTGGCCGAGCGCCCAGGGCTGGAGGCTGCCACCTGCGGCCGAGTAGAGCACCACCAATCCGAACCCGGTGATCGCAATCACGGTGAGCAGCACCCGCCAGGGAAGCTGCGCGAGCGGAGCGGGGACGCGCGCGTTGCGGATCATTCGGGCGCGCCTTCGTTGGCCGAGGCGGGCGAGGGTACGTCGGTAGCAGTCGCCTGATTATTCTCGGCCTCGGAAGGGGGCGCGACCGCAGTGGAGGCCGAGACATCGGGCGGTGTCGCCGCATTGGCCTGTGCACTCAGATCACCCGCATCGGGCGGTAGCTGCGCTGGCTGCGTGGCATGCGCGGTGGCCCAATCGGCGCGCTCCTTGGTCATGCGGGTGGCGATGTCACCGCCCCAGCCGGGCTGGAGCTTTGCCAGCGTGTCGAACGCGCGCTGCTTGTCGTAGAGGTAGGTGTAGGCGTCTCGCGCGATCTGCGCGGCGGCGGCGCCGTGGCCGGCATGCTCCAGGATGATGCCCGCGGCATAGCGCGGTTCGCCCACGGGCGCGAAGGACACGAACAGGCCGTGATCGCGCAGCTTCCATTCGCCCTGCGTGCCGAGCGCCACGGCGCGGCCGGCGGCGCGATCGGCCATGCTGATGCGGCGGACCTGCGCCGATCCGGTCTTGCCGCCCATCGCGACGCCCGGAACCTGCATGCGCGCGCTGTTCGCGGTGCCGCCCGGGCCGACGACATCGCCCATTGCCGAGTGGATGATAGCGAGGTGCTCGGCCGAAACGCCCATCGGCCGCGGTGGCTGATCGGAGTGGCGGTGGACGATGCGCGGGATGAGCGCCTTGCCGCTGGCGATGCGTGCCGCCGCCACCGCGATCTGCAGCGGATTGACCAGGGTGTAGCCCTGACCGATGGCAGAGTTCAGCGTGTCGCTGACGGTCCATTCCTTGTGGTATTTGCGCAGCTTCCACGTCGGATCGGGGACGGTGCCGTAACGTTGCGAGCCGAACGGCAACGGAAACTTCTCGCCCAGCCCGAGGCGCTTGTGCATGCCCGCGAGCACGGCGGTGCCGACCTTGCGCGCCATTTGGTAGAAATAGATGTCGCAGCTCTGCTCGATCGCGCGATGCATGCTGATCGCGCCGTGGCCCTGGTGCCGCCAGCAATGGAAGAAGCTGTTGCCGACGCGAAGCGCGCCCGAGCATGACACCGTCTCGTCCGGCGACACGCCCGCTTCGAGCAGCGCCATCGCGTTCATCGGTTTCACCGTCGAGCCGGCCGGGTAGAGGCCCTGGAGCGTCTTGTTCACGAGCGGGAGGTGGTCGTTGGCCGACAGCATGTTCCACTCGTCATGGCTTATGCCCTTGGAAAAGCTGTTGGGATCATAGGCCGGCATCGAGACCATGGCGAGGATGTCGCCGTTCTGTGTGTCGATAACGACGATCGATCCGGACTGGTCACCCATCCGCTCCGCGAGATAGGTCTGCAGCCCTGCGTCGATGGTGAGCTGCAGCGTCTGCCCCGGCATTTCGGCGCGGGCAGGCAATTCGCGGACCAGCTTGCCGCGCGCGGTGACTTCCGACGGCTTAAGACCCGGTTGACCGCGCAGCATCGGCTCGAAGCTCTTCTCGAGCGCCTGCTTGCCGATCTTGAAGCCGGGCGTGATCAGCAGCGGGTTCTTGTCCTTCTTGTAGTCGTCGGCCGACGCCGATCCGACATAGCCGATCAGATGTGCCACCGCCGGTCCTGCCGGATAGAAGCGGGAGAAGCCACGCGCCGGCACCACGCCGGGCAGATCGGGCAGATGCAGGTTCACGGCCGCAAAGTGTTCGTAGTCGAGGTCTTCCGCGACCTGGACCGGCTGAAAGCCCGCCGCCTTGGGGAGATTGTCGTGCAATCGCTCGACATCTTCAGGGGCCAACTGAAGAATGTTCTGGAGCAGCTCGATCTCGGCCTCGGGATTCGCCAGCAAGTCCGGGATGAGATCGACCCGGAAGTCGGATCGATTGATCGCGATCGGTTGGCCGACACGATCGACGATCCAGCCCCGACGTGGCGGGATCAGCGTCGAGCGGGCGCGGTTGCTCTCCGCGAGCGCGGTATATTTGTCATGCTCGGCGATCGTCAGCCACGCCATCCGCCCTACGAGGAGCAGGCCGACGCCGCCCTGCGCCGCACCCAGGAACATCGCGCGCCGCGTGAACGAAAAGGTCTGCTGAGCCTCGGTGACGAGGCGGCCGGGGCGCCGGCCTGAACCGAACTTCACAGCCTCAATCCGGGGCGCGGATCTTGCCGATCGCCAGTCGCCACCGATCGAGTACCGCGCAGAGCCGTCCGATGATCGGGAAGCAGAGCACCGAGGTGATGATCTGCGGAAGCAGGAGCCGCACCGGCGCCGCACCGCCGGTCCAGCAGGCGATCGCCCATGCGCCGAGGATCGCGAGCGTGATCGCGATCGCGGCCAGCAGCCATTCCTGCCAATAATCGCGCCAGAGCAGCCTCACCTCGACGAGATCGGCGACGAGCAGACACGCCGTCCATGTCACCATCCCCGTACCAAGCGTCTGCCCGGTCAGCACATCGTCCGCAAGGCCGAGCGGCAGGCCGATCCACGCCGCCCAGATCTCCGGCCGCAGCAATCGCCAGGCGAGCAGCATCAGCAGGCCGAACGGCGGCCAGGCGGGGGCGAGCGCGACGGTTGGCATCAGCGCGGTGGCCGAGCCGAGCAATGTCGAGACGATCGGTACGAGCAGCGCTCGCGTCTCGATCGCGCGGGTCGGCGGTGCTGAGCTTCGTGGCGCCGACATCAGTGTCGCGCTGGCGGCTGCGTGGGGGGAGGCGGCGGCGGCAACCCCGCGAAGGGTTGCTCGACGATGGCGTAATCGAGCTGGCTCGGGTTCGCGAGGGGCCATGCAATTGCGACGTCGCCCTCCTTGCGCAGGATCACCGCCAACGGCACATCGGGAGGGTAAAGCCCGCCAGTGCCCGATGTGAGCACGATATCGCCGCGGTTGAAGGGATTGCCGCCAGCGCCGAGCGGCCTGATCTCGAGCGCGCCATCGCCTCGGCCGGCGGCCAGCGCGGGTGCGCCGCCTCGTGCCAGGCGCACGGGTACGACGCTCGCATTGTCGGTAATCAGCAGCACCCGCGACGCGATCGCGCCAGCGTCGACGACATGACCGATCAGGCCCTCCGGCGATCGCACCGGCTGGCCCGCGCGAACGCCCTGCAGACTGCCGGCGTTGAGCGTGGCGAAGCGCCGGCTGCTCACCCCGGTCGACCCGACGATGCGCGCTACCGCCACCGATGCCGGCCGGTTGTCGACCAGCTTGAGCATGCGACGCAGCCGGTCGTTCTCGAGCGCCAGGATGCGCGCCTGGACCAGCGCACGGCGATCACCGTCCAGTTCGCGTGCCATCGCGACATTGCGCGAGCCTGCATAGAAATAGGCGCCGACCTCATCGACTATGTCGCCTGCGCCGCGCACGACACCGCGACCGGCGCTGGATACGGGCGCAGTCACGTCAAGCCCGGCACCGCGGATCGCCGAGAAGCCCAGCGGATCGAAATGAGCGACTGCGATCAGCCCGATGCCGACCATGATTCCGGTGATTGCGATCACGTAGGAGAAGAACAGCCCGTACTGCGCGCGCCGCGAGAAGCCCGAATTGCGGGTACGGGTGGGGGCCTTCATTGCTCGTCGCTCACGTCACGAGCGGTCGCGCCCGAATGACCGAAACCGTTCGCACTGAGCGAGGTCGAAGTGCGTGCCCCAAGCGGAGCGCCTGCAGCATGTCCTTCGACTTCGCTCAGGACGAACGGAATTACGTACAAGCGCGCGCCTCGATCGTATTCCGCTATGCCGTCAGCAACACGCCGCGGAAGATCGGCTCTTCCAGCGCGCGCCCGGTGCCCAAGGCAACGCAGGTGAGCGGATCGTCGGCAATGGTGACGGGTAGGCCGGTCTCATCGCGCAGCACCTCGTCGATGCCCTGGAGCAGCGCGCCGCCGCCGGTGAGCACAATGCCCTGATCGACGATGTCGGCAGCGAGTTCGGGCGCGGTGTTCTCCAGCGCCATGCGTACGCCCTCGACGATCGTACCGACGGGCTCGGCCAGCGCGTCGGCGATCTGGCCCTGGTTGATCGTGATCTCCTTGGGTACGCCGTTGACGAGATCACGCCCCTTGATGTGGATCGTCTCGCCGATGCCGTCGGCGGGCATCTTGGCGATGCCGACTTCCTTCTTGATCCGTTCGGCGGTCGCTTCGCCGATCAGCAGGTTATGGTTGCGGCGAACGTAGGACATGATCGCCTCGTCCATCTTGTCGCCGCCGACGCGCACCGAGGTGGTGTAGGCGAGC
>CAXTBZ010000077.1:0-12397 GCA_964242855.1 uncultured Sphingomonadaceae bacterium | reverse complement strand
ACGAGCGGCGAGGTTGCAGCCCATCCGGTCAGCCAGCTTCCGACATAGCCTTCGGCATGCGCGGCCGTCAGCATCATCATGCAGGCGGCGCCGGCGGAGAGTTCCTGCTCCCACACTGGGATCTTGCTGTCGGCTACCGGGGTCGAGAACACGACGACCAGCGTGGGCGCTTGATGCGCGAATTGGTTGATCGCCTCGACGTCGGGGCGGTCGCTCTTCGCGTGTTCGCTTCGCCAAGCTTGCTGAAGCATCGCCGCGAAGGCTTCCCGTCTCGCCTCGCTGATCACCACGAAACGCCAAGGCGCCAGCTTGCCGTGATCGGGAACGCGCATCGCGGCGGAGAGGATGCGGTGCAACTGCGCCTCGTCCGGTCCAGGAGCGATCATGTCGCGCGGCTTGCCCGAGCGGCGCGTGGCCACGAGAGTGGCGGGGGTGGTCAGGTCGTTGAGCATTGGGGTCGAGATAACGGGATAGCGCCGACCCGTCGATGTCGTAACGCCTTCGAGCGCCTAATATCCGCTCGCGCCTCTTGCCGCCGACGTGGCCGCCGCTAGTCTGCGATCTTGATCGGCGCGGCACGACCGCCGCCGCCTGCATATCTTCCGGAGCCTCGATGGTCCTTCCAACCGCGGACGCCACCTTCACACCCGAATCGTCGCACGTGAGTCGATCGGACGGTGGGACGTGGCTAGGCCACCCGAAGCAACTCAGGCGCCTGTTCTCGATCGAGATGTGGGAGCGCTTTGGCTTCTACGGGATGCGCGCGCTGCTCATCCTGTACCTCACCAAACATTTCCTGCTCCCCGATCACGAGGCAAACGGGCTGCTCGGTGGCTTCCTCAGCCTTTGCTACCTAACCCCGCTGGTAGGTGGATGGCTGGCCGACCGCTATCTTGGATCGAAGCGATCGGTGAAGTTCGGCGCGCTCGTCATGGCGCTCGGCTATCTCGTCCTCTGCTTCGGCGGGCAGCAGGGGCAGCCCTACGCCATAATCGATGGCGTGCGTTACGACGTGTCCCAGGCCGCGCCAGCCGCGCCGCTGGCTGTCAACACCGCGCCGCAGACGGTCATCGTCGGGGAGCAGAAGCTCACCATCCACGGTCTGCCAGATGGATCTGTTCAACTCGTCAGCGGAAACGGTGGTATCGCGCGGACGGTCACGTCGAGAGCGTTCAGTGCAGGCGCCGATCGCTCGCCCTTCTACTCGACGCTGCTGCTGCTCGCGCTCAGCCTGATCGTCGTCGGAAACGGCTTCTTCAAGCCCAACATCTCGACGATCGTGGGCTCGCTCTATGCGCCGGGGGATCGTCGCCGCGATGCCGGCTTCACGATCTTCTATGCCGGCATCAACGTGGGCTCGATCCTCGGCCAGGCTGCTTGCCCGTGGCTGGTCGATCATGTCGGCTGGTGGGCGGGGTTCCTGATCGTCTCGGCGGTGCTGTTCCTGGCTTACGTCCTGATGCAATTCGAAGGAGGACGCCTCGCAGGATATGGCGACCCTCCCGCGCAGGACGGGCCGGATCGCTCGTGGTTCATCTATGTCCTCGCGTTGCTTTCGACGGCGGTGGTCTGGCTGATCTTCCAGAACGTGATGGACGCGCCCGAGCCGTCGGGCAGCACGATTTGGGAGTATGTCGCGGCCACCCCGTTGCTGGGCAAGGCGCTGCTCGCGATCTTCCTGGCGGCGGTAGTCGGCATCCCGATCTGGTCATGGCGGGTCGGCGACAAGATCGAGCGGGGCATGATGCTGGCCGCGATCATCCTGGTCGTGTTCAACGTGACCTTCTGGGCTCTGTTTGAACAGGCAGCCTCGTCGCTCACGCTCTTCGCGGATCGCAACACAACGCTTCAGCTGTTCGGGCTCCACATGTCGGCGGCGGCCACACAGCAGTTCAATCCGATCGTGGTCGTGCTGTTCGCGCCGGTGGTCAGCTGGATCTGGCTCGCTCTCGCCAAGCGTGGGCTGGAGCCGTCGATCCAGGTGAAGTTCGCAATCGCATTGATGCTGGTCGGGCTGGGCTTCGTTGTACTCGCGCTGAGCGGATCGACCGCGGACCAGGCGTTCCGGGTATCGCTGTGGTGGCTGGTACTGACCTACTTCCTCCACTCCATCGCCGAATTGTGCATATCGCCGGTTGGCCTGTCGATGATCACCAAGCTGTCGATCGTGCGGATCGTGGGCATGATGATGGGCGTGTGGTTCCTGTCGATCTCGGTGGGCGAGTACCTCGCAGGCGCCGCCGCCCAGTCGGCCTCGGTGCAGACGGTCGGCGGGCAGGTCACCAATCCCGAGCTTGCGCTGAACACCTATCTGCATACCTTCATGACCGGCGGCGAATGGACGATCGGCGCTGGCGTGCTGCTGCTCGCGCTTAGTCCGTTCCTCAAGCGGCTGATGCATGGCGTTTCGTAAGGGGGCGTCACTCGCAGCGCTGGCTTTGCTTGGCGCCGCGCCGCCCGGCCAGACCGTTGATCCGCAGCTCGCGGCCTCGCTCAAGGCGCTGGCGGCCAAGGATCTGCGCGTCGCTACCGTCGCCTACCGCCTGCAGACGGGAGGCGTCGGCCATTGCCCCAAGCACACGCGCCTCTCCGGCCTTGTCGTGCAGGACGCGTCGCAGTACCGGGCGGACCTGCGTCCTGCGGTGGCGGCGCTCTTCGGCCTGACCGACCTGCCGACCGTGACGGCGGTGGTGCCGGACGGGGCGGGGGCGCGGGCGGGGGTGCATGTCGGCGACGGCATCGTCTCGATAGATAGCGAAAGCCTGTCTGCCGAGCTGCCCGGCGTAAAGAAGCGCGGCGCCGACGGCAGCCGCTTTTCCGCCTTGCTCGACAGAATGGATGCGGCCTTTGCCGCCGGCCCGGTGACGCTGGCGCTTCGTCGCGATGGCCAGCCGCTGACGATCAAGGTGGACGGCGCCGACGCCTGCCGATCCGCCGTACAGCTCGATCTATCGGGAGCGCGCAACGCCAGTGCCGACGGGCGGATCGTCACGATCTCGCAAGGCGTGTTCGATTTCACCCGCAGCGACGATGAGCTGGCCTTCGTGATCGGCCACGAGCTTTCGCACAACATCCTTGACCACCGGGACTTCCTTGACTCGACGCATACCTCGGGCGGCATGCTCGGCGGGCTCGGCCACAACGGCCAGCGGATACGCGAGACCGAGCGCCAGGCCGACTATTTCGGCGTCTATCTCACCGCCTGGGCGGGCTATGATCCCCACGCTGCAGCAGCGTTCTGGAAGCGCATGGCCCATGCCGATCCGATCGGCGGGCTGCTCTCGGACGGCACCCATCCCGGCAATGGCGAGCGCATCCGCGATCTCGAGCGTGCGGCGGACGAGATCGACGCCAAGCGCGCCGCAGGGCAGCCGCTCGACCCAGCGTCGCCGCTACCCTGAGCCGGCCGGCGTGGATGACGATTATTGGGGCGCCGCTTCGCCCGTCTCGTCGATGACGCCGCGACCGACATAGGAGCGCGAGCGGCTGTAGAAGAAATAGACCAGCAATCCGAGCAATCCCCAGACCGGCAGCACCAGAATCGCGGTGAGCGGCAGCGAGACGTAAAGCGCAATGCAGCCGATGATCGCGGCCGGCGCCACGATCCACACGATTGGCGTGCGGAACGGCCGCTTGCGCGACGGATCGGTCCGGCGCAGCACCATCACCGATACCGCCACCATCAGGAAGGCGAAGAGCGTGCCCGAGTTGGAGTAATCGGCGAGCTTGCCGACCGGCAGGAATGCCGCGGCCAGAGTCGCCGCGGCCCCAGTGACGTAGGTGACGATGTGCGGCGTGCGGAACTTCGGGTGCACGCTGGCGAGCTTCGCCGGGAGCAGACCGTCGCGCGCCATGGTGAAGAAGATGCGCGTCTGGCCGTACATCATCATCAACACCACCGAGGGCAACGCAAGCACGGCGGCAAGACCGACGAACCAGCCAAAGATCGGATGACCGATCACCTGCAGGACATGGACCAGCGCCTCCTTCGAACAGACCAGCGGCTCCATGGCACCGCCCGCGGTAATCGCGGCGCAACGCCCTGCCATTTCGGCCGAACCTGGTGCCAGCACTGCGCCGCCGGCACCGGTCACCGGCTGTGCCCCGATCGCGCCGATCGCGCCCGAGGCCACCAGCAGGTAGAAGACCGTGCAGATAACCAGGCTTCCGATGAGGCCGATCGGCACGTTGCGCTGCGGGTTCTTGGTTTCCTCGGCCGCGGTCGACACCGCGTCGAAGCCGACATAGGCGAAGAAGATCGAGGCGGCGGCGCCGAATACCCCGATCGATCCGGTCGGCATGAAGGGCTGGAAGTGCGCAGTGTTCATGCCGGGCCAGGTCAGCGCAACGAACAGCATCAGCGCCGCGATCTTGATGCACACCAGAATTGCGTTGACGAAGGCACTCTCGGTCGTGCCGAGCACCAGCAGGAACATGACCGCGATCGAGATCACGACGGCGGGAATGTTGATCCAGCCGCCGACTGTCGCGGCGGTGGTGAGATCAGGGGAGGGTGCAGCACCAAAGGCGAGCTGGATGTGCGCCATCAGTGCGTCCGCATTGCTGATCATCGCGGGGAAGTGGAACCCCGATGCGGCCAACAGCCCAACGGCATGGTTGGACCAGCCGACCGCGACCGCGCTCGCACCCACCGCATATTCGAGGATCAGCGCCCAGCCGACCATCCACGCAAGCAGCTCGCCGACCACCGCATAGGTGTAGGTATAGGCGGAGCCGGCGACCGGAACCATCGAGGCGAGCTCGGAGTAACACAGCGCCGCAACCGCGCAGACGAAGCCTGCCACGCAGAAGCTCAGCAGCATGCCGGGGCCGGCCTTCTGGGCGGCTTCGGATGTCAGCACGAAGATACCCGTTCCGATCACCGCGCCGATACCGAGCAAGGTCAGCTGAAAAGCGCCGAGCGATCGGTGCAGCGACTTTTTCTCGGCGGTCGCAGGGATCGCGTCCAGAGATTTGACCCTGTCGAAGATCATCCAAATGTCCCCATGCGGCTGCGCCCGGTGGCGTGCCGTCTCCATGGGATCGGGAGCCTAGCGGCTGATCGGCATCGCGCAAGCGGCGATGCGTCAGTTTTACGGCAGCATCGTTCCGAACTGCCGGCCGCCAACCAGGTGGAGGTGGAGGTGCGGCACCTCCTGATGGCCATGCGCGCCAATATTGGCGAGCAGCCGATACCCGGGGGCGACGAGATCATGGTCGCGCGCGACCTGGCCGACCGCCCGCACGAAGCCGGCGATCTCGGCGTCGGAAGCCTGGGCGCTGAAATCGTCCCACGACACGTAGCGACCCTTCGGGATCACCAGGATGTGGAGCGGCGCCTGCGGGTTGATGTCGTGGAAGGCGAGCGCATGCTCGTCCTCAAAGACCTTCTCACTCGGGATCTCGCCGCGGAGTATCCTCGCGAAGATGTTGGCGTCGTCGTAGGGCAGGGTGGCGTCGATCGGCATGTCAGCCCCTCCTGATGCGCGGACGATCATCATCCGCTTCGGCAGCACCCAAGGCGAGGCTCGGTGAGGGTAGCTCGACAGGCGCTACGACCACCGGCTTGGGACGAGTACGCGCGGCTTTTTCGAGAAGGCCCGAGGTGCCTTCGCGCGCATCGAGTTCGGCCAGCACCGCGGCCAACGGCACGTCGCGCGCTTCAAGCAACACCAGCAGGTGAAACAGCAGGTCGGCCGCCTCGCCGGTGAACGCCTTGGCGTCGCCCGAGAGCGCGGCGATCACCGTCTCGACCGCCTCTTCACCCAGCTTCTGCGCGATCCTGGGCAGACCCGAGGCGAGCAGCGAAGCGGTGTAGGAAGAGCCGGCATCGGCACCCTTGCGGGCAGCGATGGTGGCGGCGAGCCGGTGGAGCGTATCGACCATATCGGCCGCCTTATCGGGCAGCCGGCGGTCGGGTCAATCGTTCGGAGCCGGTCAGTCCCGGCGCTTGGCGCGTGCGTGGAGCTTGCGGCCGATCACCACGCCGGCAGCGCCCATCAGCAGCAGGATGGCGTCGCTTGGTTCAGGCACCGGCGTTGCGCCCCCGCTCGAACCGTGGCCGCCGGACGACGAGTGCCCGCCCGAACGACCGCCCCACCAGCCGCCAGCGTGCGCCGGAGCAACGGAAATCGTGGCAGCGGCCGCCGCTGTGAACAGAATGGGCGCGAACTTCATGTCGTCCCTCCCGACCGATACGCCGCCCCCGGCGAATCACTCGCTTCGTGCGGCAACCCATAAGCCCGGGCGGGTGAAGAGCGGGTTGTCGATGGCGAAGCCATGTTCCAGTTCGGGACGTCAGCCGCGGACCGGCAGACCGGCTCTCGCCAAGGCAGCATGAGCGTCGGCGACTTTGTGCTGCCCGAAGTGGAAGATCGAGGCGGCGAGCACCGCCGAGGCGTGCCCCTCGGTCACTCCGGCGACGAGATCGTCGAGGCTGCCGACGCCGCCGCTGGCGATCACCGGCACCGACACCGCATCGGCAATCGCGCGGGTCAGCGCGAGATCATAGCCATCGCGCGTGCCGTCGCGATCCATCGATGTGATCAGCAGCTCGCCGGCGCCACGTGCGGCGAGATCGCGGGCGTGGGCGACGGCGTCGATGCCGGTCGGCTTGCGGCCGCCGTGGGTGAACACCTCCCAGCGGCCCGGCCCGACCTGCCGCGCGTCGATCGCGCCGACGACGCATTGGGCGCCAAACCGCTCGGCCATTTCGCCGACCAGCGCGGGCCGGGCTACTGCCGCCGAGTTCACCGCCACCTTGTCGGCGCCCGCGAGCAGCAGCGCGCGCGCATCTTCGACCGTACGCACGCCACCGCCGACGGTGAGCGGCATGAAGCAGACCGACGCGGTGCGCGCGACAACATCCAGCAGCGTGCCGCGTTCCTCATGGCTGGCGGTGATGTCGAGGAAGCAGAGCTCGTCGGCCTGCGCGGCGTCGTAGATCCGCGCCTGCTCGACCGGATCGCCCGCATCGGCAAGATCGACGAAGTTCACGCCCTTCACCACGCGCCCGCCCGCCACGTCGAGGCAAGGGATCACGCGGACGCGGACGCTCACCCTGCCGCCACCCGCAACGCTTCCGCCAGATCAAGCCGGCCATCGTAGAGCGCGCGGCCGGTGATCACGCCCTCGATCCCGCCCTCGATGATCCCGGCGCGCGCGATCATCAGCCCCTCGATGTCCTCGATGCCGGCGACGCCGCCGCTGGCGATCACCGGGATCGCGCTGGCGTGGGCCAGCGCCTGCGTCGCCTCGACATTGCAGCCCTTGAGCAGACCGTCGCGGCCGACATCGGTGAACAGCAAGGCGGCAACACCCACGTCGGCGAAGCGCTCGGCAAGGTCAACGACGCGGACCTCGGAAACGTCCGCCCAGCCTTTGGTGGCGACGAACCCGGCGCGCGCATCGACCGCGACGACGATCCGGCCAGGCAGATCGCGCGCCGCCTGCACCACGAAGTCGGGATGATCGAGCGCCGCTGTGCCGATGACGACGCGGTCGACCCCGCAGGCGAGCCAGCGATCCACCGCAGCGCGATCACGGATGCCGCCGCCGAGCTGGACCTTCCCAGCGAACGCCGCGACGATCGCCTCGACCGCGCCGGCATTCACCGCCTTGCCCGCGAACGCACCGTCGAGATCAACGACATGGAGATGCGTCGCGCCCGCATCGGCGAACGAACGCGCTTGGGCTGCCGGATCGTCGCCATAGATCGTCGCGCGATCCATGTCGCCCTCGGCGAGCCGCACGACCTGGCCGGCTTTCAGGTCGATCGCGGGGAAGACGATGAGCGGGGCGGTCATGGCTTCCAGTTGAGAAAACGGGCGAGGAGCGCCAGCCCGTAGGCCTGGCTCTTCTCGGGGTGGAACTGGACGCCGAGCATATTGTCGCGCCCGATCGCGGCGGTGACAGCGTCACCATGATCGGTGGTCGCGAGCAGATCAGCGGGATCGATGACGTCGAAGGCGTAGCTGTGCAAGAAATATGCTTCGCCGGGTACGATCAGTGAGTGCGGGCGGGCCGGGACGACGTCGTTCCACCCCATGTGCGGGATCTTGATCTCCGGAGCGTCGGCAAGCCGGCACACGGTGCCGCCGATCCAGCCGAGGCCACGATGCCGCCCCATCTCCTCGCCGGCATCCGCCATCAGCTGCATGCCGACGCAGATGCCGAGGAACGGGGTACCCTTCGCGATCACCCGTTCGTCGAGCGCCTCGATCATGCCCGGCAAAGCGGACAGCGCAGCCATGCAGGCGCCGAACGCGCCCACGCCGGGGAGGACGATCCGGTCGACTGATCGAATTACGTCTGCATCGGCGGTGACGGTGACATCCGGTGCGCCGGCCGCCTTCAAGGCATTCTCCACCGAGCGCAGATTGCCCGCGCCATAGTCGATCAGCGCGAGCATCAGGCGGATGACGCCTGGAAAACCCCGTTCGTCCCGAGCGAAGTCGAGGGACCTGAAGCAGGCGCATAGCTTGCAGCGCGTACCTCGGCTTCGCTCGGCACGAACGGAGTGAAGGGCGTCTTGGTCACCCGCCCAAAGTTCCCTTGGTCGACGGGATTGCGTCCGCCTTGCGCGGATCGATCTCCACCGCCTCGCGCAACGCCCGCGCCAGGCCTTTGAACGCGCTCTCTGCGATGTGATGGTTGTTGGTGCCGTACAGCGTCTCGACATGCAGCGTCAGCCCGCCGGTCTGCGCGAAGCTGTGGAACCAGTGTTCGAACATCTCGGTGTCCATCTCGCCCAGCCGCTTCTGGCTGAACGCGGTCTTCCAGACGAGGAATGGCCGCCCCGATATGTCGATCGCGACGCGGGTCAGCGTCTCGTCCATCGGCGAGAGCGCGTCGGCGTAACGGCGGATGCCGCGCTTGTCGCCGAGCGCCTTGACCAGCGCCTCGCCGATCGCGAGGCCGGTGTCTTCGACGGTGTGATGCTGGTCGATGTGGAGATCGCCCTTGGCCTCGAGGCTGAGATCGATCAGCGCGTGGCGCGAGAGCTGCTCGAGCATGTGATCGAGGAAGCCGATGCCCGTCGAGATGCTGTACTTGCCGGTGCCGTCGAGATCGAGTTCGACTGCGATCAGCGTCTCGGTCGTCTCTCGGCGGACAGTCGCGCGGCGCATCGGCGGGCTTCCAAACAGGATCGGGCAGGCAGGATCGGGCGCGGCCCTCTTAACGCGGTGGTTTCGCGACGCAACGATCTTGACCGTCGCAGGCGGCGCGTTCAGGTACAGCGGCATGAGTGAGACGAGCGTGGCCGATAGCCTGATTCCCTATGACGAGATCGTGCAGGAGGCCCTGCGCGCCGTCGTCGGGCGTGTGCTCGGCGAGGTGGAGCGGGCCGGCGGATTGCCCGGCGAGCACCATTTCTACATCACCTTCAAGACACAGGCGCCCGGCGTCGACATTCCCCAGCATCTCAGCCAGCGCTTCCCGGACGAGATGACGATCGTGATCCAGAACCGCTACTGGGATCTGGCGGCGAACCCGGAGGGCTTCCAGGTCGGCCTGTCGTTCAACCAGGTGCCCGCCAAGCTGATCGTGCCCTATGCGGCGGTGACCGGCTTCGTCGATCCGGCGGTGAACTTCGCGCTCCAGTTCCAGGCCCAGTCCGAGGATGGCGATCCCGAGACCGGCGAGCCCGAGAATGACGAACCAATCGCGACGAGCGAGGACGGCTCCAATGTCGTCTCGGTGGATTTCACGCGCAAGAAGTGACGGCGAACGACGTCGGTTGTGATCTGGTCACCAACCCGTCCTCTTGACATAAGAACCATATTGGTTCATAGAACCACGCTCTGCTGGAGCATGGGGCTTGAGGATGATGATGGCGACTGGCGCGGTCCTGCCATCGGTTCTCGTCCCCGTTCGCAGACGATTGGCCGCTTTGCGCTGGAGGTTGTGTGGCCTCGCGCCTACGGTCGGCTTGGTGCCCGCAACAGGGGCGCGGAAGGTGGGTAGCTCTCCGTCAGATGGCGTTACTTTCCCAACCTTCCGCGCTGAAACGGCCGCCCAGCCGCTTGAAATGTCCCGGCCGCGCGCCAGTTTGGCAGTCCCGCATCAGGAGGTTTCTATGACCGACACCCGCACCGAGACCGACAGCTTCGGACCGATCGAGGTGCCGGCCGACGCTTATTGGGGTGCGCAGACGGAGCGATCGATCCACAATTTTCCGTTCGGATCGCAGGAGCGAATGCCGATCGGCATCGTCCACGCGCTGGCGATCGTGAAGCAGGCGGCGGCGCGGGTGAATCGGAAGCATGGCCTGCCTGCCGAGATAGCCGATGCGATCGAGACGGCGGCGGCCTCAATCGCGGCAGGCGAGCATGACGATCAGTTCCCGCTGGTGATCTGGCAGACCGGATCAGGAACCCAGACCAACATGAACGTCAACGAGGTGATCGCCGGGATCGCCAACGAGGCGTTGACGGGCAAGCGGGGCGGCAAGAGCCCGGTTCATCCCAACGACCACGTCAACATGAGCCAGTCGTCCAACGACAGCTTCCCGACGGCGCTGCATGTGGCGGCGGCTATGGCAGTTCAGTCAAAGCTGCATCCGGCGCTAAGCCGACTGTTCACCGCCTTGCATGAGAAGGCCCTTGCTTGGGACGACATCGTCAAGATTGGTCGTACGCATCTTCAGGACGCGACGCCGATCACCCTGGGCCAAGAATTCTCTGGATATGCTAGGCAGCTGCGACGCGACATGAGGCGCATCGCGCTCGCTCGGGAAGGATTGGAACAGATTGCGCAGGGCGGCACTGCGGTTGGCACGGGCTTAAACGCGCCGCCTAAGTTCGACGAGAATATCGCCTTTGCACTTACTGATCTGACACATCTGCTGTTTGAGCCTGCTCCCAACAAGTTCGAAGCGCTCGCCTCTAATGACGCTCTGGTCCACCTTTCGGGCGCTCTCAACACGCTCGCCGTATCTCTGTCTAAGATCGCGAACGACATTCGCCTGCTCGGCTCCGGCCCCCGCTGCGGGTTCGGCGAACTGCATCTGCCGGAGAACGAACCGGGCAGCTCGATCATGCCGGGCAAGGTCAACCCGACGCAGTGCGAGATGCTGACGATGGTCGCCGCCCAGGTGATCGGCAACCACATGGCGATCACCGTCGGCGGGCTGCAGGGGCATCTCGAGCTCAACGTCTTCAAGCCGCTGATTGGTGCCAATGTGCTGCGCTCGATCGATCTGCTGTCGGTGGCGATGGAAAGCTTCGCCGAGCGCTGCGTCGAAGGGCTGGAGCCCGATCGCAAGCGCATCGCCGAGTTGCTCGATCGATCGCTGATGCTGGTGACCGCGCTCGCCCCCGAGATCGGCTACGACAACGCCGCCAAGATCGCCAAGCACGCGCATCACGAAGGGCTGACGCTCAAGGAAGCAGGGCTGGCGCTCGGGCTGGTGGACGGCGAGACGTTCGATCGGGTGGTGATCCCGGAGGCGATGCTGGGGCGGTGATGCGAAATCCTCCCCGGCACGGGGAGGGGGACCGCCGGCAAAGCCGGTGGTGGAGGGGGGGGTCTCCGCAGATGCGGCGCTTGCGGAGAGCCCCCTCCACCAGCCTGCGGCTGGTCCCCCTCCCCGCGAGCGGGGAAGATCAGGCCAACTCCTGGCGGCCGAACACCCGATCGAAGATCGTGTCGACATGCTTGAAGTGGTAGCCGAGATCGAACTTGTCCTCGATCTCGGCGGGCGAGAGGGCGGCGGTGACTTCGGGATCGGCCTTGAGCAGATCGAGCAGCGAAAGGGCGCCGTCCGACTCCCACACCTTCATGGCGTTGCGTTGGACGAGCCGGTAAGCATCCTCGCGGCTGACGCCCGCCTGCGTCAGCGCCAGCAGCACGCGCTGCGAATGAACGAGGCCGCCCATCTTGTTGAGATTGCGCTGCATGCGCGCCGGGTAGACGAGCAGCTTGTCGATCACGCCGGTGAGCCGTGCCAGCGCGAAGTCGAGGGTGATCGTCGCATCGGGCGCAATCCCGCGCTCGACCGAGGAATGCGAGATGTCGCGCTCGTGCCACAGCGCAACGTTCTCCATGGCGGGTGTGACGGCCGAACGGACAAGCCGGGCGAGGCCGGTCAGGTTTTCGGTCAGCACCGGGTTACGCTTGTGCGGCATCGCCGACGAGCCCTTCTGGCCGGGCGAGAAATACTCCTCCGCCTCCAGCACCTCGGTGCGCTGCAGGTGGCGGACCTCGGTCGCCAGCCGCTCGATGCAGCCGGCAACGACGCCGAGCGTCGCGAAATACACCGCGTGGCGGTCGCGCGGGATGACCTGGGTCGAGACCGGCTCGACCGTCAGGTTCATCGCCTTGGCGACGTGCTCCTCGACACGCGGATCGATGTTGGCGAAGGTGCCGACCGCGCCCGAGATCGCGCAGGTCGCGA
>CAXTBZ010000076.1:4737-12486 GCA_964242855.1 uncultured Sphingomonadaceae bacterium | reverse complement strand
TCATCAACTATGACGCGCCCTGGCATCCCGACGATTATGTTCACCGCATCGGCCGCACCGGCCGTGCGGGTGCAACCGGCAAGGCGTTCACGCTCGTCACCCCGGAAGACGCCGAGAACATTGCCAACATCGAAAAGCTGACCAAGCAGACGATCCCGCGGATCGGCTCTGCTCCCGCTGCCGAGCCGTCGCCTGAAGCCGCACCGGCGGCCGAAGCACCGCCCCGCGAGGAGCGCGCCGCACCGGCCGCGCGTCGACGTGGTGGCGAGCGCGCTGCCCGCCCCGAGCGGGCCCGGCCCGAGCGCGACCGCCGCGATGCGCCCGCGCCGCAACGTGTGCCCGCTCCTCGCACCCCGTCTCAAGCTGCTGAGACTGCCGCCGAGCCGATCGCCGCCGATGCCGACGCTAGCTGGAACGGTCCGGTCCCCGCTTTCCTCAGCGCGCGCATCCCGGACTGATCGCCACAAAAGCTTCGCGCTTTTTTTACCGGTTGCGATTACACCCCTGCCAGCGACATGGATTCGAGCCTGCCGGGGGGCAGCGACCGTCGCCAAGAGGAATGGGGTAGCTCCGGCCGTGAGCGACAGCAGAGGGACCTTCGACCGGATCCGTGCCCTTCTGGAAGAGGGTGCGATCGCCCCCACGCCATCCAACTACGAATTCCTCTATCGCTACGTCACCGGCGCCGATCCGCAGCTGGTCGAGGCAGTCGATATGGTGCGGCGCGATCAGGGCCAGCTCGCCGATCGCAGTGTCGCGCACATCCGGCGTGACCTCTACGGCACCGGCCGTGCGGGCGTCGGCAAGGTGCTGGAGGATACCGAACAGCAACTCGCCCGGATGAATCATTATATCGAGCGGCAGGATGCCGGCGCGCGCGATTACGCCAGCCGGCTCAGCCGTTCCGATCTCGATGCGTCGGTCACGCTTGAGCGCCAGCGCCAGATGCTCGCCGACATGATCGAGGCGACCAACAACATGCTTTCGACCACCGAGCAGCTGCAGGCCGAGCTTGCCGCCTCGTCGCGCGAGATCGATGTGCTGAAGGCCGATCTTGAGGTAGCACGCGTCGATGCGCGTTCCGATGCGCTGACCGGGCTCTCCAATCGCAAGGCCTGCTGCGACTATCTCGACGCGCAGCTCGCCCGCGCATTCGGCGAGAACCGGCCGCTCAGCCTGATCTTCCTCGACATCGATCATTTCAAGAAGTTCAACGACAATTTCGGTCATCGGATGGGCGACGAGGTCCTGCGCCTCGTCTCGGCGGCGCTCGAACGCTTCTTCCACGGCCGCGGCTTCGTCGCCCGCTGGGGCGGCGAGGAGTTCGTGATCGTGATGCCGATGCACGAAGCCGAGGACGCCACCCAGTTCGCCGAGCGCTTCCGCCAACATATCGGCAGCCGCGCGGTGAAGGGCAGCCAGTCCGGCCGTGAAGTCGGCCGTGTCACCCTATCGCTCGGCGTCGCCGGGCTGCTCCCCGGAGACACCCCCCAGACCCTCATCGACCGCGCTGACGCCGCCCTCTACGACGCCAAGGCCGACGGCCGCGATCGGGTTGTCTGCTGGCAGGCTGCTGCGTAATCCGGCTGACCGACGAAGTTTCGTAGGCGTCTCCCTTAGCTGAAGGGAGCGGCCAAGGCCGCCTTAAACGATCGTCAACCGGTGCCGCGCTATGGCTGCACCGATGACGACCGAGCTTCGCTATTCGCCGACGGCGCTGGTTCTGCGCAGCGCCCTTATGCTGATCGCATCGGCAGTAGTGATCGCGGACTATGTCGCGCATGCGGATGGCGGCTTTCCACGATTGTTCGGGCTCGGCTTCACGCCCTCTGCGGTGTTGATCGCGACCGCCTTGTACCTGGTCGGGGTGACGGTGGTTCTGACGCTTGGCCTGATCCGACATGGTGGCGTGGCGCTCGCCGCGACGGGAGACGGCGTGACGATCCACTCCGCCTGGTTCTCAAGAACTCTCGGTTGGGCTGACGTGACAGGAGTCGCGCTGGAAGTCCGCTATAGCAGGAACGGTCATTACACCGTTGTCGCCGTTCATGAGGCGTCCGGCGTGATCCGCTGCCATGCAATCAACACGAGGCTATTGGCAGAGACGCTTGATCGGGTCAGCCAGTGGGTCGAGGGCGCGGAACATAGCCGGGTGGCTCATGGCGGCGCCCCTTACGTGACACCGACGTCCGGCGTGGCTGCGTTCAACGCGCGCTGGCAAGCCTCCGACGTCGCAGCCGACCTGGCAGTCGCCCGGGACAGCGAAGCTCAACGATCGACGCTGGCCCTGTAGGTTCGGTTCCGATCGTGCTCGCTAACCTCTAGAGCCGGCGCGATACCTCTCGCGAAATACGTCGGCAAAGTCCCGCAACCGCCCTTCTCGGATCGCATCCCTCAACCCCTGCATCAGGCGCTGGTAGAACCAGAGATTGTGCTCGGTCATCAGCATGGCGCCGAGCATTTCGCCCGAGCGGACAAGGTGGTGGAGGTAGGCCTTGCTCCACGCCGCCGTCGGGCTTTCCGGGTCAAGCGGCGACATATCCTCCGCAAACCGGGCGTTGCGGATGTTGAGCGGGCCGTCCCAGGTAAAGGCCTGGCCGTTACGGCCGCTCCGCGTCGGCAGCACGCAATCGAACATGTCGATCCCGCGCTCCACCGCGCCGACGATGTCGTCGGGCTTGCCGACCCCCATCAGATAGCGCGGCTTGGTAGGGTCGAGCTGGCCCGGCGCATAATCGAGGCAGCCGAACATCGCCTCCTGCCCCTCGCCCACCGCGAGCCCTCCGACCGCATAGCCGTCGAACCCGATATCAAGCAGCGCTTCTGCCGAGGCTTTGCGCAAGCCCTCGTCGAGTGCCCCCTGCTGGATGCCGAACAGCGCCGCTCGTTTAGCATGATCGCCGCCGCCATCGAACGCCTCGCGCGAACGCCGCGCCCAACGCATCGATCGCTCCATCGCAGCGGCCTGCACTTCGCGGGTCGACGTGGTCGGCACCAACTCGTCGAACGCCATCACGATGTCCGAACCGAGCAGCCGCTGGATCTCCATCGATCGTTCGGGCGAAAGCATGTGGCGCGATCCGTCGAGGTGGCTGGCGAAGGCGACCCCCTCCTCGCTCACCTTGGTCAGCGCCGAGAGCGACATTATCTGGTAGCCGCCGCTGTCGGTGAGGATCGGCTTGTCCCACTGCATGAAGCCGTGCAGCCCGCCCAACCGCGCCATCCGCTCGGCGCCCGGGCGCAGCATGAGGTGATAGGTGTTGCCGAGCAGGATGTCGGCGCCACTGGCGGCGACGTCCGCCGGCTTAACCGCCTTCACCGTGGCGGCGGTGCCCACCGGCATGAACGCCGGCGTGCGGATCGTACCGCGCTGCATGGCGATGGTACCGCTGCGCGCCTTGCCGTCGGTCGCGGCGATGGTGAAGGTGAAGCGGGGCATGGAGGCGGGCCTCTAACGAACTATACCCCTCTCTGAAAGGGAAGGGAAAGTGAGGTTCAACTCCGCAGCAGCGCCTCCAGCCGCTTCGCGTCGATCGGAGGCGAGCAGAGGAAGCCTTGGTAGTAGGTGCAGCCCTCCCGCGCGAGGAGGCTGAGCTGTTCCTGCGTTTCCACCCCCTCCGCGATCACCGACAGATCGAGCGAGCGCGCCATATCGATCACGCCGCGCACCACGATCCGGTCGCGCGCCGATCCGGCGATGTCCTGTGCCAGGCGGCGATCGATCTTGATCGTGTCGAGCGGCAGCGCCTTGAGATAAGCGAGGCTCGAATAGCCGGTACCGAAATCGTCGATCGCCACCTTCAGCCCGCCTGAACGCAGTTCGGCGAGCAGCTCGGCGGCGCGCGACAGATCGGCCATCAGCCCACTCTCGGTGATCTCGACGGTCAGGCGATCGGTGAGGCCGTGCTCGGCTGCGGCCGCCAGCATCCGCGGGGCGAAGCCGGGCTCGGCGATGTCGGCGGCGGTGACGTTGATCGCGATGCGCAGATCGGCGAGCGGCCCCTCCCAAGCCGAGGCGGCGGCGATCGCCTTGGCCTGGACGTGTTGCGACAGCTCGACCAGATAGTCCGAACGCTCGGCGGCGGCGAACAGCGCCTCCGCGCCAAGCTCGCCCAGCACCGGATGCTGCCATCTCGCCAGCGCCTCAACGCCGGCGATGCGCCCGGTCGGCACCGCGACCTGCGGCTGCCAGAGGATCTCGATGCGGCCCTCGTCGAGCGCGAGACGCAGGTCGAGCTCCAGCCTTCGGTTCTCCGCGCGGCGGCTGGCCTTGCCCTCCTCGAACACGCGGACACGGGCGGGCTCGCCGTCGCGCGCATCGGCGAGCGCGAGACTGGCGTGACGAAGCAGTTCACCCGCATCGGGCTGACCCTTCTGTCCGGTGGCTATACCGATGCGCGCGGTGAGGTTGACGACATGCTCGCCCGCCACGAACGGCCGGGCGATTGCCGTCACGAGTTCGTTGGCGAGCATCTCCGCCTCTTCCTGCGTCGCGGGAGGGGGCAAGCCGATCGCGAACTCGGCTCCAGCTAACCGCGCGACCAGCCGCCGCCTGCCGCCGCCCGCCGCCAGCCGCTCGATACGACGCGCGACCGAGCGGATGATGCTGTCGCCGACCACGCGCCCGAACGCGGCGTTGACCATCTCGAAGCGCGACAGGCCGAGCACGATCAGGATGGGCGATTGCGCCTGCGCGATCCGGCCCTCGATCCAGCGCCGCGCGCCGTGACCATCGTCCAGGCCGGTTAGCGGATCGCGCGGGACGGCGCTGGTCGTGCGCATCCCGTCGAGCGGCTCGACATGGCCGACCACTTCCCCATCCTCCAGCATCAGGTGGTGCGCGATGCGGCGACCATCCAGCGCGTTGTGCGCGAATGGCGCGACTCCGCCCTCCTCGCGCAGCCGTTGCACGGCATGCAGCGCCGCGCGCAGGCCGCCGCGCCCAAGCAGCTGCCGGGCGGCGGCGCGCGGCACGTCGGCCCGCTTTTCGGCAAGCCCACTCGCCTGCGCCAGCGCAGGACTCAGCGCAAGCCGAGCCGGGCGATCTGGAGACCAGCGCCACACCATCGCCTCGCTCTCCATCAGCCTGGCGCGACCGGCAGCGGCACGATGTCCGCCGGCGAGCCGCTCGGCATGACGCTTCGCAAAGCGGAGCGCCTGCGCGAACTCTCCTTCGGCAAACGGCATCGCGAGATAATGCGTGGCACCGGCTTCGTACGCAGCTGCAACCGCGGAGGCCTCGCGCTTGCCGATCAGGAACAGCAAGGCCGCGCCATTAGCCTGCACCGCATCGGCAAGCTGACGCGCGGCGGCGAGCCCTTCGGCCAGCGTGGCGCGCGCATCGATCACCACCACGGCGGCACCGCTCGCCAGGAAACGTCGCTCGAGCCCCTCGGATCGGCGCGCCGCGATTGCCGCCCACCCAGCACGCTCGGCCATATGAGCAAGCTCGTCACGCTGCCGGAAGGACAACAGGAACAGCGGCGCGGACCCTGCCGGAAACTCGTCGCTCGCCGAAATTGTCGCTCTCCCCGCGGTTCGAACGATCAGGGTTCGAAGCAGCGGGCACGCTAGCGGTACGGCTGTCGCGCGCCAATGCTCATCCCGTCTCCATCTGTCCCGCCTTGGGCGCAGCCGGCCTTGCCGTCGGGGGTGGCAAGGCTTAGCTGGAAACCATGATGTTTCCGCCTCCCGCCTCTGCGTTGCTCAGCGACGCCTTCGGCCGGCGGATCGATTATGTCCGCCTGTCGGTGACCGATCGCTGCGACCTGCGCTGCCGCTATTGCATGAGCGAGGCGATGAGCTTCCTGCCGCGCAAGGCGATCCTGTCGCTGGAGGAATTGGCACAGCTGGCGAGCGCATTCGTCGCGCGCGGGGTAAAGCGCATCCGGCTGACCGGCGGCGAGCCACTCGGGCGGCGCGGGATCGACGATCTCGCGCGTGCGATCGGCCGCCATCTCGGCCACGGCCTGGAGGAGTTGACGCTCACCACCAACGCGACGCGGCTCGCCGAACATGCCGAGGCGCTGGCCGACGCGGGGGTACGCCGCATCAATGTCAGCCTTGACAGCCGCGACGCGGAGCGCTTCCGCTACATCACCCGCACCGGCGATATCGCCGAGGTGATCGGCGGGATTGCGGCGGCGAAAGCGGCGGGTCTCTCCATCAAGATCAACATGGTGGCACTCGCCGGTCTCAACGAGGACGAGATCGCGCCGATGCTGCTGTGGTGCGGTGAGCAGGGCTTCGATCTGACGCTGATCGAGACGATGCCATTGGGCGCGGTCGATGAGGATCGCACCGATCGCTATTTGCCGCTCGATCGGGTGCGCCGCGATCTGGAGACGCGCTTCACCTTGCTTCCCGACACGCACCGCACCGGAGGCCCCGCCCGCTATGTTCGTGTGGCTGAGACAGGCGGCAGGATCGGCTTCATCACGCCCTTGACCCAGAACTTCTGCGAAGGCTGCAACCGGCTGCGCGTCACGGTCGAGGGCAAGCTTACCATGTGCCTTGGCCATGACGATCATGTCGACCTGAAGCATGCTCTACGAGAGGGCGGCCGTGACGCGCTGGACGCCGCGATCGACGAGGCGCTGCGGCTGAAGCCCGAACGCCACCATTTCCGCATCGCCGGGCGCGACGCTGCGCCGGCCGTCTCCCGCCACATGAGTGTCACCGGCGGATGAGCGACATGCAGGGGCGTGACGCACGGCGCGAACTTCGCCGCATGGCGCTGGTCGCCTCGCCCGCGCCCGCGGCTCAGGCGGCCGAGGCAGAGCTTCGCGAGCGCTACGAATGGACCGGCATCGACGAGGCTGACGTGATCGTCGCCTTGGGCGGCGACGGCTTCATGCTGCAGACGCTCCACATGCTGCTCGATCGCCACCGCATACGGCCGGTGTTCGGAATGAACCTCGGCACCGTCGGCTTCCTGATGAACGAGTGGCGGCTGGACGCTCTTCCCGACCGGCTGCAGCGCGCACGCTCATTCTCGGTGACGCCGCTGCGCATGGACGCTGTCACGGTCGACGGCGAGCGGTGCTCCTCGCCTGCGATCAACGAGATCTCGCTGCTGCGCGAGACCCGCCAGACCGCCTGGATCGAGGTCAGCGTCGATGGCCGCGTCGTGCTGCCCGAGCTGGTCTGTGACGGGGTGATGGCGGCGACCGCGGCAGGATCGACCGCCTACAATCTGTCCGCGCAAGGGCCAATCCTGCCGCTCGGATCGGGGCTGATAGCGCTGACCCCGATTAGCGCGTTCAGGCCGCGACGCTGGCGCGGTGCGATCCTGCCGGAGACGGCGCGCATCTCTTTCCGGGTGGTCGATCCGATCAAGCGGCCGGTCTCCGCCGTAGCCGATCAGCGTGAACTCCGCGACGTTGCGACCGTCGACATTTCGGTCGATCGATCGATTGCGCTGACCCTGATGTTCGATCCCGAACACGCGCTGGACGATCGCATTACAATGGAGCAATTCGCGGTTTAGGCTTTGTTAGGCATGGCCGTGCGACGAGGGTTGCAACGCTGCCGTGCGTAATGCATAGGCGCGCCTCGCCCGCGAAAGCGGATGAAAGTTGGTCATTCCTCGGTAGCTCAGCGGTAGAGCTCTCGACTGTTAATCGAGCGGTCGTAGGTTCGAATCCTACCCGGGGAGCCACCTTCTCCTTACTGCATCAAGCCGCGGCGCCTGTCACTCGGATAGCGGATCCGCTCCGGGCTCTATCGGCATGGCATCGGGTGTGTCGG
>CAXTBZ010000076.1:0-4727 GCA_964242855.1 uncultured Sphingomonadaceae bacterium | reverse complement strand
GGTCTTCCGGCGGCTTCGACGCCATGGCACTACTCCTAAATAGCGCTTCAACTAGCTAGATTATTCCTGCGGCGGCCGCTGGCTCTTGTCCGGTTGCGGGAGTTCGTTGTCGCCGTCAGTCCGCTCGACCTCGCCGGGCAGCCCGTCATCGGTATGTTCGGAATCGCTCTTCGGATGCCTGCCGGACGACGTGTCGGTGATGTTGGCACGAAGCTGATCCTCGGGGCCGTTACCGCGATTGCTGCCTTCTTCCGGCGGCGACTGATGGGTCTTGTCTTCGGACATGAAGTGATCCTCTCTCATCAAGTGAGCACTCAACGCGCTTGCCACCAGTGCGGGTCCGCTCCCTCAGCGCTGCTCATGATGCCGCCGTCCGGACACATTCGATTACCGCACCGCGTTGATGCCCTGTTGTGGCAGCGGACGCGCTGATGCACTGTCGGCGGCATGGATGCGCCGACACACGCTTCACACGAACATCACCGCCTGATCAGCCTGGTCGAGGCGGAGGGCAAGGCGCTGTCTCTCCTCGATGCGATCGAGGCCGGCGAACTGCTCGCGGCCGGCCGCACCGAGCGTGAGGTGGAAAAGGACATCTACGCGCTCGCCGCCGATCAGTTTGGGGTGCAGAAGCATTGGCACAAGCGGATCGTGCGCTGCGGGGTCAACACGCTCGCCACCGCCGGCGACAATCCGCCGATCCTCACGATCAAAACCGACGACATCGTGTTCGTCGATCTGGGGCCGGTGTTCGAGGAATGGGAGGCCGACGTCGGGCGCAGCTATGCGATCGGCCCGGACTCGGCCAAGCATGCGCTCTGCCGCGCGCTTCCGCTCCAATTCGAAGCGGTGAAGCAGCGTTTCCGAGAGGATCACGACATCACCGGCGCCGATCTCTACGCCTTCGCCTGCCGATCGGCCGAGCAGGCCGGCTGGATTTTCGGCGGCGACATCGCCGGGCACATCGTCGGCGAGTTCCCTCACGCGCGGCTTCCCGGCGCCAAGCAGCATGGTCACATCAGCCCGGAGAATCCGAATCGGATGCGCGATCCCGATGCGTTCGGCCGCGCTCGCCACTGGATCCTTGAGATCCACCTGATCGCGCCGGACAACAGCTTCGGTGGCTTCTACGAGCGGCTGATGCTCGGCGAGGCGGACTGAACGGCGGGCTGAACGATCCGGCGAAGGAACAGCGAGGCGCGGCGAACGTACTCCCCTCGCGCACCGCTACGGCGCGCGTCTCGACCGGAACCCGCACCATGTCCGACGTTCGCACCCATTCCGAGGCGGTTAGCCGCGCCTATCCGATCCACGTGATCCTCTCCGCCTATCCGATCGCCTGCTTCACCGGCGCCTTCGTCACCGACATCGTCTACGCGCAGACGTACGAGATGATGTGGGCGAACTTCTCGGTCTGGCTGATCACTGTCGGCCTGGTCATGGGCGTGATGGCGGCGATCGCAGGGATCGTCGATTACGCGGTTCACCGCCACGATCGTCCGCATCGGCCGGCATCATTGCACACGATCGGCAACCTGCTGGTGATGGTGCTCTCGCTGGTCAACGTCTTCGTGCACAGCCGGGATGCCTACACCTCGGTGGTGCCGGAGGGGATCATCCTGTCGGGGATTGTGGCGATACTGGTGCTCGTCTCGAGCTGGCTCGGCACTGCGCTCGTCCACCGCCCTCGCACGGAAGGAACGCTGTGATGCGCGCCGTATCATTCTCTGCTCGCCGGTTCATTGCCGTGTCTTCGCTGGCGCTAGCGCTGACTGGATGCGGCAGCAAGCCTGCCGATCCCAGCACTCAATATGGATCGAACCCGCAGCTTCCCGCGCCCAAGCAGTATCTCCTGCCGCCGATGCACATCGCCCCCGTCGCGCAGTGGAACGGTGCGACGCCCAGCGTCCCGGCTGGGCTGAAGGTCGAGGCGCTGGCGACCGGCTTGTCGCATCCGCGCTTCGTCTATGCGCTGCCCAATGGCGACGTGCTGGTGGTGGAGTCGAGCGGACCCAAGGCCCCGGTCTCCCGCCCCAAGGACCTGATCATGGGCTTCATCCAGTCCTTCGCTGGTGCCAAGCAGAAGGCGGCCAACCGCATCACGCTGCTGCGTGACACCAATGGCGACGGCAAGCCCGACGTCCGCACCGTGTTCATCGATCATCTCCATTCGCCATTCGGGGTCGCGCTAATCGGCGGTGACCTCTACATCGCCTGCACGGATGCGCTGCTGCACTTCCCCTATGTCACCGGTCAGACCAGCATTACCGCTCCCGGCACCACGCTGACCGAGCTACCCGGCGGCCCGATCGATCACCATTGGACCAAGAGCCTGGTTGCAAGCCGGGACGGGTCGAAGCTGTACGTGGGCGTCGGATCGAACAGCAACATCACCGAGAACGGCATCGGCGCCGAACTCAATCGCGCCGCTGTGTGGGAGGTCGATCGCGCGACCGGTGCCTCACGTCTGTTCGCGACTGGCATCCGGAACCCGACGGGCCTCGGCTGGGAGCCGCAGAGTGGCGCGCTCTGGGCCGTCGCCAACGAGCGCGACGAGCTCGGCCCCAATCTGGTGCCGGACTATTTGACGTCGGTGAAGGACGGCGCGTTCTACGGGTGGCCCTACAGCTATTACGGCCAGCATATCGACCCGCGGGTGAAGCCGCAGCGGCCGGATCTGGTCGCGCGCGCGATCCCGCCGGACTATGCGCTGAGTTCGCATGTCGCGCCGCTTGGCCTCGCCTTCTCGGCCGGGACCAACTTTCCCGCCGCCTTCCAGAGTGGCGCTTTCGTAGGCGAGCATGGCAGTTGGGATCGCGATCCCCTCAACGGCTACAAGGTTGTCTACGTACCGTTCACGGGAGGTCACCCCAACGGCCCACCGCAGGATTTCGTCACCGGCTTCCTCGACAAGGACGGCCATGCGCGCGGTCGCCCGGTCGGGCTGGCGATCGATCGCAGCGGCGGCCTGCTGATCGCCGACGATCTCGGCAACACGGTCTGGCGGGTGAGTGCCGCGGGCAAGTAGCTGCATCAATCTAGTTAATTACATTCAAGGAGAAACAAGATGAGCCTGTTCGGATCGATCATGCAGAAGATCTTCCACCACGGCAGCGCCGCACCGTCCGCGCCTGCCCCGGCCGCAGCGCCACAAGCTGTTCCGCACGCCGCTCCGGCCGCTGCAGCGCCTGCTCCTGCCGCCGCAGCTCCCGCAGCGCCGGCCCAGCCGGTCGACGTTGAAGCGGTGCTGACACATATGGCGCAGCAGAAGGGTGGCGGCGGCAATTGGCAGAGCTCGATCGTCGACCTGCTCAAGCTGCTCGATCTAGACTCCAGCCTGACCGCACGCTCTGGCCTCGCCGACGAACTCAACGTCCACGCTGGCGCCAATGGCAGCGCGGAGGAGAACATCGCCCTCCACAAGGCGGTCATGCAGAAGCTGGCGGCCAACGGCGGCAAGGTTCCGGCATCGATGTTGGGTTAGACCCACCGCGATCCGCCGGATCAGGAAAATGGTGCACCCAGAGCGATTCGAACGCCCGACCCTCAGATTCGTAGTCTGATGCTCTATCCAGCTGAGCTATGGGTGCGCCGTGGAGGGGCTATTAGAAGGCGTTCCGGGCGAGCGCAACCCATTGCCGCGAGAAAAGCCGCCCTCTAGACGAGCATGATGTCCGGCCGACCGACCCTGCGCTCTCACGCTATGCTGGTGCCCGCATCAGCCATGATGCTTGCGGCAGCAAGCCTGTCGGGTTGCGCGGGCTCGACGGGCAGCTTCCCGTCGCTCGCGCCGCGCCCGATCGAAAACCTGTCGCTGACCGAGCCTGATCGCCCGGCCCCCGCCCTGCCTGTTGCCGATCCTGCCTCGATCGCGCGCTATGCGCCGTTGATCACTCAGGCGCAGAGTGACGACGCCGCTTTCCACCGCGTTCTGGACGAGGAGCGTAGCACTCTGCTTCGCAGTCACGGTGCCGCGATCGGGAGCGACGCGTGGACCGCGGCGCAGGTCTCGATTTCGCGCGTGCAGACCGCGCGCGGCGCCGTCGCCAAGACACTGGCCGATCTCGATGCCGCGCGCAGTGGTGACAACACGCTTGCGGACAGCGGCGCCGCGGTCGCCAGTCAGAAGGCATTCGAGACTGTCCAGCGTATCGACGACGAGGAAGAGGCGGCGGTCGCAGCAGTCACTCCTGGCCGCTGACGACCGGTACGCGCGAACCACCCAAGACGCGTTGACAAATGTGCCGATGAAGCTAAGAGCCCGCGCTTCGGCCGGCGCAAGCTAGTCGTGTACCGTCCGAGACTGCAGCTGGGCTCAGGCCCTTAATTCGGCTGCATAGGCGGGGAAGAGTTTTTCCGGGTCCGCTTGTGCGTTTTGGCGTGCGATGGCCTACCGGGTCTGCCGCATGAAGGCCTCCATGGCCATCCAGCGACCAGTCGACGATTTCCCTCGGACGAACCATCGGGTGGACCTTCCGCTCGGTGGCTCAAGCCCGGCCTTCCATGTTGGATGGCCTGTTACGACGTGGAGATTGGCATGGATCGCGAACAAAAATCCGCGGCTGTCGCCGAGCTGAACCGCACCTTTTCCGAGAGCGGCGTGGTGGTTGTCACCCGCAATCTCGGGCTCACCGTCGCGCAGTCCACTGCGCTCCGGGTGAAGATGCGTGATGCCGGCGCCAGCTACAAGGTTGCCAAGAACCGCCTCGCCCGCATCGCTGCCGAAG
>CAXTBZ010000075.1:0-12550 GCA_964242855.1 uncultured Sphingomonadaceae bacterium | reverse complement strand
CGAGGCCTCGGCGCGCTATCCCGCGCCCAATTGGGTGCCGCAGGGCGGCTGGCAGGTCGACAAGGCACTGGTCTTCGCCCACGTCATGCAGGAATCGCGCTTCCGCACCGATGCGCTGTCGGCTGCAGGCGCGCGTGGGCTGATGCAGGTGCTGCCTACCACCGCCGATCTGATCGAGCGCAGGCGCGGCGGCATGCCGGTCGATCGCACCACGCTCAACAGCCCGCAGGTCAACATGGCGTACGGCCAGGCCTATCTCCAGCAGTTGCGCGACGCCACGGGCGGCCTGCTCCCCAAGGTGATCGCCGCCTACAATGCCGGCCCCAACGCGGTGGCGCGGTGGGACATCAACAATCGCGCGCAGAACGATCCGCTGCTCTATATCGAGAGCATCCCCTATGCAGAGACGCGCGGCTATGTGACGACGGTGCTGCGCAACTACTGGATGTACGAGCGCCAGTCCGGCGAGCAGACCGCCAGCCTGAAGGCACTGGCGCAGGGTGTCTGGCCGCGCTTTCCGACGCTTGGCAGCGGCACGCGTGCGGGCGTCGCCTCAATACAGGCGATGGCGCTGCGATCGGCGCCGCTCTCGAACTGATGCCGCTGGATGAGAGCATGGCCTTTCGCCCGGTGCGGATCGCGGTGCTCACCGTGTCGGACAGCCGCACCGCCGCCGACGACCGATCGGGCGACACGCTGGTCGAACGGCTGACGAGTGCCGGCCATATTCTTGCCGACCGCTCCATAGAGAAGGATGATGCCGAGCTGATCGCCGGCCGCCTGCTCGGCTGGATCGCCGACCCGGATGTCGATTGCGTGATCTCCACCGGCGGCACCGGCGTCACCGGCCGCGACGTGACACCCGAGGCCTTCGCGAAGGTGTGGGACAAGCAGATCGAGGGCTTCGGCGAACTGTTCCGCTGGCTCTCTTACGCGAAGATCGGAACTTCGACGATCCAGTCCCGCGCCTGCGCAGGCGTTGCCCGCGGCACCTATCTGTTCGCGCTGCCGGGGTCGACCGGCGCGGTCAAGGATGGCTGGGACGGCATCCTCGCCACCCAACTCGACATCCGCCACCAGCCCTGCAACTTCGTCGAACTCATGCCTCGCCTGATGGAGCGATGAACGTCGTCTTGTCCCCGTAGATGGCAAATCGGGTGCCGTGATTACACACTAAGCCGCGAATTTCACGAGCCAAAAAGCGCCAGGCTTGTTGACGTCGCCTTGCACGTCGGCCACCAACCCAACATCGACTGTGTCGTTCTGTAGCGTCCGCTTGTGTGTCCAAATGGAGCGGGAGGGGCTGCCATGGCCAGTCAGGTCATCGATTATTATCTTGCCGGCGACGACGACGCGACAGCAGCGACGGTGACACTCGCCCAATATGATTCCTTGTTTGTCGGGCGAAATGGCTCGGTGATCTCCACCTCGCTGAATGCCGCTATCAGCGCCGATGACGGCGCGCGGCTGAACATCTCGGGCCAGGTCTACGCATCGCAATATTATGCCATATCGGTCGGTGGCAGCAGCGAGATCGTGGTCGGCAGCACCGGGACCATCGAAACCGGCAGCAATGAGCAAGCGCTCAGAGGATATGGCGACCAGATCTACGTCAAGAATGCCGGCATGATCGCGGGCGGCTACAATGGCGTCGATCTGAACGGATATGATGAGCAGGTCTACAACAGCAGCGAGCTCTCCAGCATCTTCGGACAGGCGGTGGCGCTTGCCGGAGGCAACAGTCATCTTACGAACACGGGCACGCTGGAGAGCCAATATGACGGCACCGTGTACGTCGGCTCCTCCGCGCAGAGCACCGAGAACGTCGTCAATTCGGGCACGATCATAAATGCAGGCGACAACTATGCGCTCGGCGTGGCGAGCGCTGCCGACGGCAAGAGCTATGTCTACAACAGTGGCCTGATCGCCACTTCCAGCAGCTACCAGGAAGCGCTGTTCACTGGCGCGGGAATCGATCAGGTTACCAACACCGGGCGTATCGTCGGCGAAACCTACCTCGGCTCGGGCGATGATCTCTTCGATGGCCGCGGCGGCACCGAGGTGGGTATCGTCGATGGCGCAGACGGCGATGACATCTTGTACGGCAGTGATACCGGCGCGGACGTACTGGAAGGCGGCACTGGCGCGGACATGCTGTACGGCGGCGGCGGCAGCGATACCGCGAGCTATCTGTACGCGCAAAGCGGAGTAACGGCCGACCTTGCCGATCCATCCATCAATCTGGGCGATGCCGACGGAGACTCGTACTCCAGCATCGAGAACCTTACCGGGTCCAGCTACGCCGACGTGCTGTTCGGCGACGACGGCATAAACCAGCTGAGCGGTGGCGCCGGCTACGATGTGCTGGACGGCGGCAGCGGTGCCGACGTTCTGATCGGCGGCGATGACAACGATCTCTACTATGTCGACAATTCGAACGACAAGGTGATCGAGCATGGCAACGCTGCTGGCGGTGCCAACGATACCGTCGTGGCGTTCGCCAACTATGCTCTGACCGGACAGTATATCGAAACGCTGATCCTGAGTGGCACGCTCGATCTGAAAGGCACCGGCAATTCGCTCGTCAACACCATCGATGGCAATGCCGGCAACAACATCATCGATGGCAAGGGCGGCGCGGATACGATGGCGGGTGCCGGGGGTGACGATACCTACTATGTCGACAATGTCGGCGATAATGTTGTCGAGGCGGACGGCCAGGGCAATGACAGCGTCTACTCGTCGGTCAGCTATTCGCTGAGCCAACGCTCGATCGAGACGCTGACGCTCACCGGCACCGACGCGATCAATGCGACCGGCAACGGTTCGGCGAACACTCTGATCGGCAATGCCGGCGCCAATACGCTCGATGGTCAAGGCGGCGCCGATACGATGAGCGGCGGCGGCGGTAACGACATCTATTATGTCGACGACGCCGGCGACAAGGTGATCGAAGCATCGGGCGGAGGCACCGACACGGTGTATTCATCCGTAAGCTTCAGCCTTACTGGTCAGTATATCGAATATCTCGGCCTCAGCGGCACCGGAAACATCAACGGCAACGGCAACGGTCAGTCGAACGGCATCACCGGCAACAACGGGGCCAATATCCTCGACGGCAGGGGCGGCAACGACACGATCTTCGGCAGCGGCGGTGCCGATACCTTTCTGTTCGACACCGCGTTATCGGCGAGCGCCTTCGAAACGATCACCGACTTCACCGTCGGCACCGACATGATCAAGCTCGACCGCACGATCTTCAAGGCGATCGCCGCGTCCGGTCCGCTTGCCAGCGGCGCCTTCTACAAAGGTACCGCGGCACACGATGCGGACGATCGCATCATCTACAACAGCTCGACCGGTGACATCTTCTACGACGCGGATGGGAACGGATCGGGAGCCGCCATCAAGTTCGCGCATGTCAGCACCGGGCTGGCGATCACCGCATCGAGCTTCGCCGCGATTTGAAATGTGTCAGCCGGTGGTCGACCGACAATCGGCGACCGGTACACATAGTCCGCATAACTGATGCTTCGGCATCAGCCATGCGGCTTATCCTGCCTCCATCACCGCCAACTCGTTGCCCGAGGGATCTCGGAAGTGGAATCTGCGCCCGCCCGGAAAGGCGAAGATCGGGCGGGTGACGGTGCCGCCGGCCGCCTCAACCTTGCCCGGCCAATGGTCCAATCCCTCGACGTCGATCACCGGGAGCGGTGCCTTGGGCGCCTCCGCCACGTCGCCCTGCAAGCCCACGTCGACATCGCCGGTCATCGTGCAGGCGTAGGTCGGCCCGAACTCGGTCATAAGCCAGCCGAACGCCACCTCATAGAAGCTCTTCGCCTCGCGCGTGTCCGCCACGGGAAGCTCGACGAAATTGATCCGCGCCATGCGATGACTCCAAGATGTTCTTTATTTGTTCTAGTACGAACGCTACCGTTTGTCAATGGTGAGTCGCTCTCCTGAACAGCGCGCCGGGCGTGGCGCCACGGCGAATGCAGTGCCCAGCCGCTTCGGCCTGGCCACGCGCGAGGCGGACGGCGATTGGCTCGACAGCCGTGAGGACATCGACGGCACGCCCCCGCCGCTCCGCACCACCGTCACCACCGAGCATCCGCGCACGATCATCACCCGGAACGTCTCGCCCGATGTCGGCTTCGATCGATCGATCAATCCCTATCGCGGCTGCGAACATGGCTGCATCTACTGCTTCGCGCGGCCGAGCCACGCCTTCCACGATCTATCGCCGGGCCTGGATTTCGAGACCAGGCTGTTCGCCAAGCCCGATGCGCCCGAACTGCTGAAACGCGAACTCGCCGCGCCTAACTATCAGTGCCGCCCGATCGCGTTCGGTACCAACACCGATCCCTATCAGCCGATCGAGTCGCAGCACCGCATCACGCGGGCTTGCCTCGAGGTGCTTACCGGCTGCCGCCATCCGATCACGATCACCACCAAGTCCGATCGCGTGCTCGCCGATATCGATCTGCTGCAGGATCTCGCGCGTGATGATCTGGCGGCCGTGGTGCTCTCGATCACCTCGCTCGATGCCAGGACCGCGCGTACGCTCGAGCCGCGCGCGCCCCATCCCGAGCGGCGGCTGACCGCGGTGCGCCGGCTCGCGGACGCAGGCGTGCCCGTCCATGTCTCGATCGCGCCGGTGGTGCCGCAGATTACCGATCACGAGATCGAGCATCTCGTCGCGCGCGCGGCGGAGGCGGGCGCACGCGGCGTGTTCTTCCTGCCCGTACGCCTGCCGCACGAGGTGGCGCCGCTGTTCCGTGCGTGGCTCGACGCGCATCATCCTGATCGCGCCGCCAAGGTGATGACGACGATCCAGTCGATCCGCGGCGACCGCGACAATGATCCCGATTTCTTCAGCCGCATGAAGGGTCAAGGCCCATGGGCCGATCTGATCCGCACCCGCGTGGTGATCGCCAGTCGCAAGCACGGCCTCAGCCGCGAACGCTTCCAGCTCCGCACCGACCTGTTCCGCCCGCCAGTGCTGCCGGGCACGCAGATGTCGCTGTTCTGAGTCACGGCGAGCAATCTTCCCGGCGTGCCGTCTGGAAGAGCGGGCCTGCAATCCCTAGCTACTCGCCTCGCCGACAATCAAAGGAATAACGATGGCAGGTACGGCATTAGTGGTCGGCGCGAGCGGGATCGTTGGGAGCGCCAGCGCAGCGCTGCTGCACGAGCAAGGTTGGACCGTCCACGGCTTGTCGAGGCGACCGAGCATCCAGGCTGGCGTCACGCCGATAGCGGCCGACCTGCAGGATGCGGCCGGCACTGCCGCCGCGCTCGCCGACGTTCGGCCGGACGCGGTGTTCATCACGACCTGGCTTCGACAGAACAGCGAGGCCGAGAACATCCGGGTGAATGCGGCGATGGTGCGCAATCTCCTCGATGCGCTGCGCCCCGGCGGCAGTACCCGTCACGTCGCGCTGGTGACCGGGCTGAAGCATTATCTCGGGCCGTTCGAGGCCTATGGCAAAGGCGCGCTGCCGCAGACGCCGTTCCGCGAGGAGCAGGGGCGGCTCGACGTTGAGAACTTCTACTATGCGCAGGAGGACGAGGTGTTCGCCGCCGCCGCGCGCGATGGCTTTACCTGGAGTGTGCACCGCCCCCACACCGTGATCGGCAAGGCTATCGGCAATGCCATGAACATGGGCACCACGCTCGCCGTTTATGCGAGCCTTTGCCGCGAGACGGGGCGCCCGTTCCGCTTTCCCGGTTCGGCGGCGCAATGGAACGGCCTCACCGACATGACCGACGCGCGCCAGTTGGCCAAGCAGCTGCTTTGGGCGGTCGAGACCCCAGCAGCGCACGACGAGGCCTTCAACATCGTCAATGGTGACGTCTTCCGCTGGAGCTGGATGTGGGAACGCATCGCGCAGTGGTTCGGGATCGAGCCTGCGCCGTTCGACGGCATTGTGCAGCCGCTCGAGCAGCAAATGGCAAACGACGCCGGGCTCTGGCGGCAGATCGCTGAGCGAGCCGGTCTGCAGGAACTCGATTTGGATCGGCTCGCATCACCCTGGCACACCGATGCCGATCTCGGCCGGCCGATCGAGGTGGTGACCGACATGAGCAAGAGCCGCCGCCTGGGGTTCAGCGCGTACCAACCGACCGACGATGCGTTCTTCGACTTGTTCGAACAGCTCCGCGCGGACCGGCTTATTCCCTGACCTTTACACCCGCCCGCACCAGCTCGGGGCCGAGGCGCCCGCTGATCCAGTAGCCGAACATCACGAAGTCCGCGGCCAGCGACCAGAGCGGGTGCTTGAAGGTCGCGGGGCGGTTCCGCTCCACCGTGAAGTGCGCCACCCAGGCGAAGCCGTAGCCGGCGAGCGGCATCAGCCAGAACAGCAGCGCCCGGCCGGTGATCAGCCCCGTCACCAGGCACAGGATCACCAGCGTAGTGCCGCAATAATGCAGCGCGCGCGTCATCCGTTTGGCATGCTCGCGCAGGTAGAAGGGCCAAAACTCGGCGAAGCTCTTCATCGCGACGACGCCAGCCGCAGCCGCGGCGCGGCCACACCCGCCGGCATGACGATCGGGGCGAGGCGGGCGGATGCGATCCCCGGCAGCCGCTCGATCTGCGCGACCAGCTCGGCATCGAAGACATGGTCGTCGCCGACCGCCAAATGCGCGTAGTCACCGTCGGGGAGTGCGGCATGGATGTGCAGCTCGCCCTTGCCTTCCGCGCCCTTCAGCGGCCGCGCACCGGCGATCACCTCGGCCAACGCGGACACCGCGTCGGCGCGATCGACCACCACGTCGAGCCGCAGCCGCGTCCCCATCGTCATGCCCTCGAAGGGGCGGACGCTGCGGATGGTGACGCGCGGCGTCTCCTCGCCGGGCTTGCGATCGAGTTCGACCATCAGCAGACCGCAACCGCCCGCCTTCGCCGCCTCCTCGATGCGGCCCGACACATCGTCGTCGAAGCAGCTCGCCACGAACTGGCCGGACGCATCGGAGCACGTGATCATCAGATAGCGCCGCCCCTTCGCCGACGTGCGCCAGCGCGCCTCCTCGATCAGTACCGACATCGCAGCACTTGGCGACGGCTGGCGGCGACCGCGCTCGTCGGGCGCCTGCTCGGGTGGCGGCGGCGTCGCGCACCATTCGGCAAAGCTGCGGCAGCCATGCGCCTGCGCCAGGTGGCGGAAGCTTTCGGTCGGGTGCGAGGAGAAGTAGAAGCCGAACGCGTCCTTCTCCGCCGCCATGCCCTCGATCATCGTCCAGCGCTTGGCCGCGGGCAGGCGGATCGGCGGCACCGCGACATCGCCGCCGCCGAACAGCCCGCCCTGGCCACTGGTGCGCGCATCATGCGCCGCGCGGGCATGCGCAAGGATCGTCTCGGCGCCGGTGTGGACGGTCGCCGCATCGAGCCCGATGGTCGCGAACGCACTGCCACCGGCAAGGCTCTCGAGCTGGCGCTGGTTGAGCAGGCGCGGATCGATGCGGTCGGCGAAATCCTCGAGATTACGGAACGGTCCGCCCCGGGTCCGCTCGGCAACCAGCTCCTCCATCGCGCGCTCGCCCACCCCCTTCAGCGCGCCCAGCGCATAGCGGACGGCGAGACCATCCGGGCCCTCCTCCACCGCAAACTCCGCCTCGCTGTGGTTGATCGAGGGCGGCAGGCACGCCACTCCCATCCGCCGCATATCGTCGGCGAAGATGGCGAGCTTGTCCGTCTGCGCCATGTCGAAGCACATTGATGCGGCGAAGAACTCCACCGGGTGGTGCGCCTTCAGCCACGCGGTCTGGTAGGTGAGCAGCGCGTAGGCGGCCGCGTGGCTCTTGTTGAAGCCGTAGCCGGCGAACTTGTCGATCAGGTCAAACAGCTCGTTGGCCTTTTGCGCCGCGATATTGTTCTGCGCCGCGCACCCGTCGACGAAAATCTGGCGCTGCGCATCCATCTCCGCCTGGATCTTCTTGCCCATCGCGCGGCGCAGCATGTCCGCGCCGCCGAGCGTGTAGCCCGCCAGCACCTGGGCGGCCTGCATCACCTGTTCCTGGTAGACGAAGATGCCGTAGGTCTCGGCGAGGATGCCCTCCAGCAACGGGTGGGGATAGGCGATCTCCTCCTGCCCGTTCTTGCGGCGGCCGAACATCGGGATGTTGTCCATCGGGCCGGGTCGGTACAGCGCACCAAGCGCGATGATGTCCTCGAACACGGTCGGCTTCACTGCCGAGAGCGTGCGGCGCATCCCTTCCGATTCCACCTGGAAGACGCCGACGGTGTTGCCGCTCTGGAGCAGGCGGTAGGTCGCCTCGTCGTCCCAGGCGAGCGTATCGAGCGCCACCGTGACGCCGCGCGCGCTAAGCATCTTCACCGCCTTCTGCAGCACCGACAGCGTCTTCAGGCCGAGGAAGTCGAACTTCACCAGCCCAGCATCCTCGACATATTTGAGGTCGAACTGGGTGACCGGCATGTCCGACCGCGGATCGCGGTAGAGTGGCACCAGCTGATCGAGCGGGCGATCGCCGATCACCACGCCGGCGGCATGGGTGGAGCTGTGGCGCGGGAAGCCTTCCAGCTGCATCGCCAGATCGAGCAGCCGCTTCACCTCGGGCTCGCGCCGATACTCGGCGTGGAGCTCGGACACGCCGTTCAGCGCGCGGGTCAGCGTCCACGGATCGGTCGGGTGGTTGGGGATCAGCTTGGCGAGGCGATCGACCTGGCCGTAGCTCATCTGGAGCACGCGCCCTGTGTCCTTCAGCACCGCGCGCGCCTTCAGCTTCCCGAAGGTGATGATCTGCGCAACCTGATCGCGGCCGTATTTGGCCTGCACGTAGCGGATCACCTCGCCGCGCCGCGTCTCGCAGAAATCGATGTCGAAATCGGGCATCGACACGCGTTCGGGATTGAGGAAGCGTTCGAACAGCAGCCCGAGCTTCAGCGGATCGAGATCGGTGATGGTCAGCGCCCATGCGACCACCGATCCGGCGCCCGATCCGCGGCCGGGGCCGACCGGAATGTCCTGATCCTTGGCCCACTTGATGAAGTCCGCAACGATCAGGAAGTAGCCCGGGAAGCCCATCCCGATGATGACGTCGGTCTCGAACGCGAGCCGGGCGAAATATTCGGGGTATCTGGCTTCGAGCTCGGCTTCGGTGCGCGCATCGCCTGGGACCCGTGCTTCGAGAGGCTCAGGACGAACGGTGGCCCCGTCTTCAACCCTCCACACCCCGTTCGTGCCGAGCGTAGTCGAGGTACGTGCCCCCGGCGCATCGCCTGCTTCCGGTCCCTCGTCTTCGCTCGGGACGAGCGGGGCTTGGGAGGCGATCTCCTCAATAAACCGCAGCCGCGCCACCAGCCCGGCATACGCGTCCCGCCGCAGCAATTCCGCTTCAGCCGCACGATCGCCAGCAAGGCTGGGCAGGATCGGCTTGCGCCTCGGCGCAGCGAAGGCGCTGCGCTGCGCCACGACCGCGGTGTTGAGCAGCGCCTCGGGCAGATCCTCGAACAGGCGCTCCATCTCGGCCGCCGGTTTCAGCCAGGCATCGGGCGAGGAGCGGCGGCGGTCGTCGCTGTCGACATAGGCCGAGTTCGCGATGCACAGCATGGCATCGTGCGCCTCGTGGAAGCCGGCCTCGGCGAAGCAGGCAGGGTTGGTCGCCACCAGCGGCAGATCGCGCGCATAAGCGAGATCGATGAGCGCCGCCTCGGCCCGCGCCTCGGCATCCTCGCCACGCCGCGCTATCTCGACATAGAGGCGATCGCCGAACACCGCCTCCAGCCGATTGACATAGAGCGCCGCCTGGCGTGCTTGTCCGTCGGCGAGCAGCCGGGTGAGCGCGCCGTCGCCCGCCCCGGTGAGCGCGATCAGCCCTGCGCTGCGCGCCTCAAGCGCGCCGAACGGCACATGCGCATCCTCCTCGATCGGGCGGGCGAGATGGGCGGCCGACACCAGCGCGCAGAGATTGTCGTAGCCCACCTCGTCCTGCGCATAGAGCGGCAGCCAGTCGATCACCGGCGGCTTGCCGGGCTCGGCACCGCCGCAATCCACCGGCCGCGCCACCGCCAGCAGGGTGCCGACGATCGGCTGCACGCCGGCATCCTTTGCTGCGGCCGAGAACGCCATTGCCGCATACAGCCCGTTGCGGTCGCAGATCGCCGCCGCCGGAAAGCCGAGCACCCGCGCATGCTTCGCCAGCATCTTGGGCTCGATCGCGCCTTCCAGCATCGTGTAGGCGGTGAACACGCGGAGCGGCACGAACGGCATCATCGCCAGACTATGTGGTGTGCGCGCGAGTCGGTCCAACCCTGAAGTGGGTTATTCACAGGTAAGGGGGTGCGGTGGCGAGAAGTGGTGGGAAGCTGCCGTTGACGCATCGCCGCAACGGGATAGGCTTGGATAATGCGAACGCCCGCCGCAACCTTGCCGCTCCTTCTGTGTGTCGCCGCCTGTTCCCGCCCGCTGTGTAGCAGTGAAACGGTCAGGTCCGTTCCCTCTCCGGGCGGCAACCACAAAGCGACCATGTTCATGCGAGAGTGCGGCGCGACGACGGACTTCACCACGCAAGTGTCGATTGATCCTTGGTTCTGGCAGGCGATCGGGAACGCGTTCGTGGCAGACGGCTACAATGGCGGCACTCGCGGAGCGTGGGGCGGCCCGTGGGCTGATATAGCGTGGACGGGGCCGAACGATTTGGTCGTCACGTATGACAAACGGGCTCGCATCTTCGACCATAACAAGGTGGTTGGGAACGTTCGGGTGACCTACCGGCCTATCGCCCGGTAGCGTCCGCAACTGGGCGATAACGGTCATTCGCATCTCGCCTCACGCCCCCGCCCGCTCCGTCGCATAGGCCTGCGTGCCGCGCGTGATCAGCGCGTCCTCCGCCAGCAGGTCGGCCGGGCCGAGATCGGGGAGCACCGCCAGCCGCGCATAGAGCGGCGCGAAGTCGGTATCGACCGTCTGGCGGAGTAGGTCTTCGAAGCTGTCGATGACGAAATAGACCTGCTGGTAATCGTCGATCCGGTAGCGGGTGCGCATCACGCGCTCCAGGTCGAAGGCCACACGGTTGGGGCTCGGGTCGTCAAGCGCGAAGACGCTCTCGCCGTGGCTGGAGACGATGCCCGATCCGAACAGGCGAATGCCGCCCTCCTCGCGCACCAGCCCGAACTCGACCGTGTACCAGTAGAGCCGCGCCAGCTTGTCGAGCGATCCAAAGCCGAGCGAGCGCAGTCCGCCTTCACCATAGGCCTGCATGTAATCGGCGAACACCGGGTCTGCCAGCATCGGCACATGGCCGAACACGTCGTGGAAGACGTCCGGCTCCTGCAGGTAATCGAGCTGGTCGCGCCGCCGGATGAAGTTGCCCGCGACGAAGCGGCGGTTGGCGAGGTGATCGAAGAACACCGCGTCCGGCACCAGCCCCGGCACCGCCACCACCTGCCAGCCGGTCGCGGCGTGAAGCCGCGCGTTCAGCTCGGCATAATCGGGGATGCCAGGCTTGGAGAGCTTGAGCACGTCCAGCCCGCGCAGGAACGCCTTAGCCGCACGCCCGGGCAGCTGCTTCGACTGGCGCGCGAACAGGATGTCCCACGTCGCATGGTCCTCGGCAGTGTAGGCGGACCAATCCTGCGGGACGGTCCAGTCGGACGCGGCGCCTTCGGGGGGGTGTTCGAGAACGTGGTCGGCCATAAAGCGAAGGTAACGCTTGTGCGTCGGAATGCGAGTCTATCCGGCCGCCGCGACGATCGCCGCCCACTCCTCCTCGCTGACCACGCGAACGCCGAGCTCCTGCGCCTTCTTGAGCTTGGAGCCGGCATCGGCGCCTGCCACCACCAGATCGGTCGTCTTCGAGACCGAACCCGCCGCCTTGGCGCCGAGCCGCTCGGCCTGCGCCTTGGCCTCGTCGCGCGACATGGTCAGCAGCTTGCCGGTGAACACCACGGTTTTGCCCGATACTTCCGAGACGATCGTGTCGACCGCGAAGTCCGGCGGCGACACTTCGGCGAGCAGATCGTCCCACACCGTGACATTGTGCGGCTCGTGGAAGAAATCGGCGAGCGCATGGCCTACTGCGGCGCCGACGTTCTCCACCCCGATCAGCTCGGCCACGGCCTTGTCGATCCGATTGCGCAGCCGCGCCTCGTCCTCGCCCAGCGCCGGTGCGGTCGCCCCGCGCAGCGCGATGATGTTGTCGGCGAGCGTGCGGATCGCCGGCAGCGTGGCGTAGCGCTTCAGCAGGTCGCGCGCGGTGACGATGCCGACGTGGCGGATGCCGAGCCCGAACAGCAGCCGCGCCGCATCTGGCGCCCGCTTGGCCTCGATCGCGGCGAGCAGCTTGTCGACAGACATCTGTTTCCAGCCCTCGCGCCCGAGCAGTTCGTCGCGGTGACCGCCAAGCCGGAAGATGTCCGCCGGCTCGCTGATCCAGCCGAGCGCGAGGAACTCGTCGATCGTCTTCTCGCCCAGCCCATCGATATCGAGCGCGGCGCGGCTGACGAAGTGACGCAATCGCTCAAAACGCTGCGCGGCGCAGATCAGCCCGCCGGTGCAGCGGATGTCGACCTCGCCCTCCTCGCGCACCG
>CAXTBZ010000074.1:0-12895 GCA_964242855.1 uncultured Sphingomonadaceae bacterium | reverse complement strand
GGCCCGGATGCGCCTGCTGCATCTGGTTGGCGAGCTTGTTGGCGCGGATGTAGAGCCCGCCCCAACCCTGTGCATAGCAGATGAAGCCGGTGACCGTCATCGGCCCCTTCATCATCCGCGGCAGGATGTCGCCAACCTTCACATCCTCCCAATATCGCGGGGTCGAACCGCGGACTTCTTCCTCCTGATACAGCCGCGTGAACTCGGCGAGTTCCTCTTCGGTGTACTGCTCGACCCGGCCGCGCGCCTCGGTATACTTCGTGCCGCGCTCGCGCGCTTCGTCGCGATCGGTGCGGAACACCCAGCTATCGCCCTCGGCCACCTTGTCGCCGCCCTGGTTGAAGAAGTCGACGTGATAGATCTGCTGAAAGCTGCGCCCGGCGAACTTGGTCTGGTGCTCGACCAGATCCTTCAGATACGCCTCGGTGCGGATCGTGTCGTTGCGCAGCACCGGCTTGTGCCACTGCCAGTCGGCACCCGCCCACATTGCATGAATGCCCGACAGGCCACCGCAATAGCCCGAGATGATCCGGCTGGTGGTGAACAGGAAGCTCGGCAACGCGACGATCGATCCATGGCTGGTCTTCTCGGCATAGTCCGGATCGCACCACAGCGGGTTATCGTCGCCGATGCCGTGCGCGTAATGGCGGATTGCGTCGCGCGTCGCCTCGTAATTCCACGGCTCGATCGTGTTTTCGATTTTGACGCCGATGCGCCGGCGCAGATCGTCGAGACCTTCTTCGGTGATCTTGGGAAAGCGATTCTCGGGTTTTTCGAGCACTGTAGCCATTCGTCTTCTCCTTAGTTTCAGCTGACGAGCACGGCCGCCGCCGCGGCTTCGCGATCGCGCAGGATCTTGCGGTGAACTTTGCCTGCAGGAGTCTTGGGCAGTTCGTCGGCAAAGGCGACGATCCGCGGATACTCATGCTGCGCGAGCCGCTCGCGCGTGAAATCCTGCAATTCCTTGACGAAGGCGTCGCTCGGCGCGCGTTCGGTGACAACGAACGCTTTCACCACCAGCCCGCGTGTCGCATCCGGCGCGCCGATCACCGCGCACTCACGCACGTCAGGGTGCTTCAGCAGCGTATTCTCGATCTCGACCGCGCTCATCGTCCAGCCGGCGGAGATGATCACATCGTCGGCGCGGCCGCAGTGATAGAAATACCCGTCTGCGTCGATCTTGGCGAGATCCTTGGTCGTTTCCCAGCGTCCGCGACGCCACAGCATCAGTTCGCCGACAACGCCCGGCGCGGCGGCCGCGCCATCCGCGCCCTGCACCTGCAGGCGCTGGCCAGGGATCGGCTTGCCGAGCGATCCTGGCTTGACGACGAAATCCTCGGCACCAGGGTAGTTGACCAGCACCACGCCAACTTCGGTCGTGCCGTACATGCTGCATGCGGGAACATGGAAGGTGTCGTCGATGAACGTCAGCGTGGCCGTATCGATCGGCTCTCCGGTGTACGAGAGCTTCTTTATCGCAAAGTTGAAATCGCCCGATTCGCCGGAGTTCTTCATCATCCGATAATGGGTTGAGGCGGCTGAAATGTTGGTGATGCGATGATCTTGGAGCGCCTTCATCAGCCGCACTGCATCGAAGCGGCCGGCGAAAGTTCCGGTCGTGACGCCAAGGCCTAGCGGCGCCAGGGTGCCATGCCACAGGCCGTGCCCCCAGGCGGGGGATGACGGGCAGAAAAACTCATCACCCGGGCGTATGCCGGTGCCGTAGAGCGCGGCGAACATCAGCGTCACCAGCGCGCTATGGCTATGCTTCACCGCCTCGGGCAGCTCTCGCGTCGTGCCCGATGTATACTGGAACACCGCAAGGTCGGTGGCCGTCGTGTTCGGCTGGTAGGTCGACGGGAATGCATCGCCGAGCCCGTCCAGAAAGGCCTGCTCGACCACCATCACCGTGACGTCGTCGATCTGACGCGCGACGTCCGCCTTCTCGGCGTTGGTGACCAGCAGCTTGGGCTTGCAGTCGTCCACCCGCAGGCGAAGCCCGTCCAATCCGAACAACGTGAACAGCGGCACACTGATCGCACCTGTCAGCATCGCGCCGAACAGGCAGACATAGAATGGTAAACCCGGCTCGAGCATGAAGGCAATGCGATCACCGGGATGCACATCCTGCTGGTCCAGGTAGTGCGCGAAACGCACGGCGCCGGCGGCAATCTCGTCGAAGCTCAGAATTTCGTCATGACCGTCGGCATGCGCAATGCGCACCGCCGGACGGCCGCTGCCGTCCGCATGCCGCATGATGCACTCATGCGCGATGTTCAGCCTGTCCCGGCTGCCATCGAACAACGCCCATGGCGCGTCCCGATCCGCATGGCGCTGTGCATCGGCATAGCTCGTGAATTCGGTCAGCTTCATGGTCGATTTGGCCGGCGCGGCACATCCGCGTGTCCAGCGGATGCCATAAACACTGACATATTGTATATATTGAACGTTATTCTATGTATTGAACATGACTGCTATCGCAGGAGCGATGCAGCATTGCCGGAAGAAGCGATAACGTTGGTCGACGACCCTCCTTCAATCAGCAAAGCGCCGGCCATAGCGCGGGCTGCGGCGATCCTCCGACTGCTGGGCAAAAGCGAGACGCCGCTGGGCGTACAAGCCATCGCGCGCGCACTGGGGCTGGTGCCAAGTACCTGCCTCTATGCCTTGCGCGCGCTGGCCGAAGAGGAACTGGTTGCCTTCGATGCAAACACCAAACGCTACGCCCTCGATGCCGGCGTGCTGACGCTGGCTCGGCAATGGCTAAGGCGAAGCCAGTTCGCCGATCTGGCTCAGCCTTTCCTCGACCGCTTGAGCCAGGCGTATGCGGTAACGACGTTGGGCGTGCAGCTCGTCGGCCCCGATCACATGGTCGTGATCGGGCTCGCGCACTCAGGCCGGGATTTTCAACTGAGCACACAAATCGGTAGCCGTTTTCCAGCCCTTATCAGCGCGACCGGACGCTGCGTCGCGGCATTTGGCGGCCTTTCGCGGACTGATCTTGAACGCCGCTTCGCAACCCTGCGCTGGGACGATCCACCCGCCTTCGAGACCTGGTTCGCCGAAGTCGAGGAGACGAAGATACGTGGGTTCGCGCTTGATCAAGGACATTACATCGCCGGCGTGACGGTGGTTGCTGCTCCCGTCTGGACGTCGCCCGGTGCCCCAAATCATGCTTTGGTGGCGACCGGTCTGAGCCAGGCAATGGAGCGTGCCGGTCTGTCCGCGTTGTGCGAAGCGCTTTTATCCAGTGCCCGCTCCCTCTCCGATCAACTGGGCGAGCCACGCCGGGCAATATGATCCAGCGCTTGATCGCCCGGGCGAATTGACCCTGCCGATTGGGTCGCTTAGCCGCACGTCGATTCCTGTAGGGTGCCGCGCAATGGCAGAACATGCAGGATCACGGGAGAAAACGAGATGGCTGAGCGGTCGCTTCGCGTCGTGCAATGGTCTGTCGGCAACATCGGCCGCAAAGCGCTGCAGGCCGTGATCGAGCATCCGCAGATGGCGCTCGTCGGACTGCATGTAAGCTCACCCGAGAAGGTTGGCCGCGACGCCGGCGATCTTAGCGGCATCGCGCCGGTCGGGATTGCGGCGACGAATTCGCTCGACGACATTCTGGCGATCGATGCCGACTGTGTCCTCTACATGCGAAACGGCTGCGACTATGACGAGGTGTGCCGCCTGCTCGCGTCGGGCAAGAACATCGTCACCACGCGCTCCGAATTCCACCACCCGCCCAGCATGGATCCTGACGTCCTCGCAAGGATCGAAGCCGCGTGTGACGCCGGCCAGTCTTCGATCTACAGCACCGGAAGCAGCCCCGGGTTCATCACCGAAGCGCTGATCCTACCGCTGATCTCCCTGCAGCGCCGGCTCGATTGCCTGACGATCGACGAATATGCCGACGTTTCCCGCCGCGACTCGCCCGACATGATCTTCCAGGTCATGGGCTTTGGCGCGGAGCCCGGCCCGCTGGACGACCGTAAGCTGGCACATGTCCATGACAGCTTCATTGCCTCGCTCCGGCAGATCGGCGACGCGATCGGCCTGCCGTTCGACACGTCGACCGTCACTGGCGATGTGGCGGTGGTGAGCAAGGATACCAAGATAGCCGCCGGGCTGCTGAAGGCCGGCACGGTGGCCGCGCAGCGGATAACGGTGACCGGGCTGCACGACGGGAAGCCGGTCCTTCGTTTCCGCGCGCATTGGTATTGCGCGACCGAGATCGATCAGGATTGGGCGCTACGCGAAACGGGATGGCATCTGTCAGTCGCAGGCGACACGCCGATGGAGGTCTCGATCACCTTCCCGGTCGCGCTCGACGATTATGGTGCGGTCATGCCCGGCTATACCGCACACCGCGCCGTCAACGCCGTTGCAGCGGTCTGTGCGGCACCACCGGGTATCCGCACGACGGTCAACCTGCCGAATGTGATCGCCACCTTCTGAAGGCGTCGACAAGGACGATCAGGGAATCAGGGCCGCACCAAGCCGTGCGGTCGGACGATGCCAAGATCGAGATGAGTGATCACTCCAGGCGCGGCGTTGCAGACCGCCTGCACCGCCGTTGCGCCTAGCAGGCCGGTCCACGGCAGCCCGTGGAATGGCCGGCGCCCGTCGGCTCCCACCAGCCCTGCCAACGTCAATTCCAGCGGCGCATCACCGTTGATCTTCACCCGATAGCAGCTGTCACCATTATCCCAGCGCGGCTCGATGTCTTCGCCCATTGTCCAGTAGAAATGATAGGTCATGAACGGCTTGCCATCGACCCAAGCCGTCCACGCGAAGTGCTGCCCGGCCACCGTTCCGGCGCGGATGACGCCGTTGGGGTACGGGATGTCCCGGGTCGCTGCGGCGACCTCAAGCTCGGTGGTAAGCTTCTCGATCTTCTTGCCGAGGCTCTCGATCACCATGGTCATCGATTGGGCGAAAACATGCGGTGCTTCGGCCGATCGGCTCGGCTTGGCCAGCAACTCGGCAGGATCGCGCCCGAACCCCATCACCTCGATATACACCATCGGGTTCCTGAGCTTGTCGATGAGCTCGGTCACCTCGATGCTGTCGATGCGGTTCATCAACCGTGCGAGGGTGAGCGGCAGCAAGTCGCCGGAGAAGCCGGGGTGGACGCCGCAACCATGATAGGATGTCCCGCCATCGCGACATGCGGCCTCGATCTGGTCGAACTGTTCGCGGTAGCGTTCGGTCGGAAAGAACGGGCCGGCTGGCGAAACCACGTTCTTCCCCGATCGCAACAGTCGGCAGTACAGATCGAGGTCCTGGATTAACCCGGCAAAGAGGACGCAATCGGCCTCTAAGGCGATCAACTGCTCGACGTCGTTGGTCGCGATGATGCCGGTCGGCGGAAGACCCACCAGCTCTCCTGCATCCTTGCCGACCTTCTCGGGATTGGTGACGAAGACACCCACCAGGTCGATGACCGGGTTCTCGATGAAGTGCGTGAGCGCCGCTTTGCCCACTACGCCGGTGGACCACTGGATGACGCGATAGGTTTTCTCGGACATCTTTCTCGCCCTGATCGAACTAGTGGATGGTTGCGGAGCGGTTCCCGGCGAAGCAGGGTCAGTTCACCGTACGGATTTGCCCACCGTCTACGCGGTAGTTCGCTCCCGTCACAAAGCCCGATCTCGGGCTTGCGAGCATGCAGGCGACCATCGCGAGGTCCTCGGTTGTTCCGAGCCGGCCGGCGGGAGGCAAGTCGAACACTTTCTCGGCGGCCAAGCGCGTGGTGATTTCCTCGATCGACAAAGTGTCGTCGCCATACTTCAGACGCCCGAACCGGATCAGGCCATCGACCATGATCACGCCCGGCGAGATGGTGTTGACGGTTACTCCCACACCCTTCAGCGATCCCGCGAGACTGACCGTAAAATTGTTCAGCGCAGCCTTGGCCGCGGAATAATCGGAACCGAGGTTGTTCGGCTGCACGGCCACGGCGCTGGAGACCTGGATCACGCGCCCGAACGACGCAGCCACCATGTCCGGCACTGCGAGACGGCACAGCCTCACTGACGACAGCGTATTGGCATGATAATTCGCGACCCAGTCGTCCGCCGCGATCTCGATTGGACTGCGCGATGTATTGCCGGTCGCGCTGCCACCGGCATTGTTGATGAGGATTTCGATTGTCCCGCCGAGCGCGGCACATGCTTGAGCATAGACGGCTTCGGCACCTTCATCGTTCGCGAGATCGCCGATAGCGACGCCCGCGGCATTGATATTGGCTGCTACCGCCTCGGCCCGCTGCCGGTTGCGACCATGGACAATCACCGCTGCGCCTTCCTCGGCAAGCATACGGGCGATCGCCTCGCCGATCCCGCTGCTGCTGCCCGTGACAAGCGCGCGCCTTCCCGCCAGTTGCAAATCCATGCCGTTCCTCTCCTCGATCGGGCATTCGACCCTGATCGTCTACGGTGTCGGGGAGATCAGCGACTCCATCAGCTGCCGGTGTTCTCTCGACCCCAACCAGTGGGCTGGCATTTTTCCATCGCAGATGTCCAGAAAGCGCCAAAGTAAGCAGAGGTTGATCGCGCGGACGATGCGCTCATGACCGTGTGATCGCTGGCTGCAGGCGCGCGCAAAAATGTAGCCCAGGCGAGGGTCGACCCGTTGCGATCAAGCGCTTGGGCTTGCCGTGTCCCCGTACAAGCCTGAGCGCGCCAGCACCATCAGGGCGCGGCGCGAGAGCTTCATCTCGAAGCGGCAGCCGACGAGATCGCAGTCCTGCCACATGGCGGTAGCGCGTTGCGGCTCCAGCGTACCGACCCGAAGATCGAGTTTGGTGCCGATCGGGATCGCCGCCTCTACAAGCGCTTTGAAGCCGGTCGGCGAAACATCCTTCAGCACCGCGGCATGAACGTCGCCGCTGCCCGCGATCACCACCTCGACATCGCGCACGGTCGCATAGCGTTCCGCGCGGTGGATGGTTCTGGGCTTGTTTGTCGAGAGCATCTTGTGCCGCCACGTTCAACGATCGGGATAACACCCTAGCATCGCTGCTCTTGAAGAAGCGTAAAGCACTCGAAGCCGGCCAGCGACGACGCATCAATCGACAGGCGCCACCAGCTTGCGAGCTGCCGCCAGATAGCCGTCCATCCCCGCCGCCGCCTCGTCGCTGAGGCCGATGAACACGCGGCGGCCGTCATTGGTGTCGGGGTGGCGGACGAGTAGCGCCTGCTCGGTCATCTGCGTGATCCAGCGAAGCGCGGTGGTGGCGGGCACGGCAGCGGCGATGCACAGGCTCGAGACGGCGACCATCCGCCCGTCCAGGCGTGCGGCGCTGAGATCGAGCAGGATGTCCCAGGCCGGATCGGCGAACAGTTCGGGCATGAAGTGTTGCCCGCGCAGGCGCCGTAGCCGGATCAGCGCGCGCACCAGTGGAGCGTCGGTGGAGATGATCGCCCGCGGCTCCGGCACGCTGCGCTGTGCCTCCTCCGCGGACAAGGTCGCCAAGGTCCGAGCGATGCGGCCGACCTCCTCGCTCAGTTCGGCAAGCCGGCGCTTGCTCGCGGTGCCGCCGTCCGCCACCCACGGAGAAGGCGGAGCGACGAGTTCGGAGATCGCGTCCGCCAGCTCGTGCTCGTTCGGATCGACCAGGATGCGCGTGCCAGGGCCGGGCAATCGCGCAGTCACCACATCGATGAGCGCAGGGGTGACGATCACCACAGTTAACAAACGCCCTGCCGCCTCGCCCAATCCGTCCAGCCGCGTGAGCAGCGTATCAAGCGGCGCTCCGCCGTCCTCCGCGATATCGAGGAGCACGCCGCCAGCCTGTGCCTGCATGTCGAGACGCGCCAACGCGTCGGCGAGCGGAGTCTCGGCTATCACCCGTCCACCGCCATCCGCCACCGCCGCGGTCAGCCAGCCGCGGCGCTGCGGATCGTCTCCGAACAGCAGAATGCTCGGGAGCAGACGCTGGTAGGGGATGTCGGCACCAAGCGCGTTCATCGGAATCTCCGTTCCATTTCTGTTCCGGTATTGCACCGGAACGGACGGAGGTCACCTCAAAAAGATGGTCCGAAGAGGACCGAAAGAGACCAGCCGAGACCTTCGCTTCAACCGATCTGCGACCAGGCTCCCGAAATCTCGGCGATCATCTCACGCGCCTGAATGATCGGTTTCGGATCATGCTTCATGGTACCTGTGGTCACCAGCCGCCGCGCCTCGCGGTAGATCGCGGCTAACCCGCCAGCCACCTCGCCGCCCTGCCGGTGATCGAGGCTCGCTTCCAGCCCGAGCATGATCGTGGTGATCCGCGCCTTGCGTTCGATAGCCGCCACCCGCGTCAGCGTGCCGTTGGCCGAGAGCCCCGCCGCCAGCGTATCGAGATGCTTCAGCAACTCCTCGAACAGCACCGCGACGAGCTGATGCGGGGATGCCGCTTCAACGCGCGCGCCGAGATCGGCATTGGCATAGCGCTGCTTGGCGACGGCGTACCCGGTGCTCGCGAACATGTGATGAACCCTATTCTACTACTGGATGGCGGTCAGTCGGAAGACTTGGTCCACAGATCGACCTGCTGGGTGAGATAACTGGACGTCGCCTTGTACCCGCTGATCAGCGTGTTCATCTGGGTGAATTGGGTGACGAGGCGATCGTGATAGACGGTCACCGACGCATCGGCCTTGGTCAGCGCATCGGCGAGGCTGGACTTCTGGGTGGTCAGGCTGCCGTTGAGCGTGGTCAGCGCGCCGTTGGTGCCGAGCAGTGCGTCGTGCACCGCCTGCAGCACGCCGGCGATGCCCTGGTTGATCGTGATCGTCGCGCTGGTCGGCGTGCCGGACAGGATCTGCAGGCTCAGCCCGTCGGCGCCGCTGCCCGATGCCGCGGTGAGGTTCCAGATGTTGGCGGTCATCGGCACGCCGTTGATGCTGCCGCCGGCGTTGCCGCCGTTGACCGCCGGCGTGATGCCGGTCACCTGGAACACGCCGGACGAGGTGGCGCCCGCGCTGCTGGTGATCACCACCTTCGAACTGCTGCTCGATTGCGAGGTGACGAACATCGATTCGACATCGTCGGGATATTGGGTGAGCATCGTATTGAGCGTCGAGCTGTCCACCGAAAGCGTGCCGTCCTGCGCGGTCTTCACGCCGAGCTCGGCCAGCGTGCGGATCGAACCAGTGGCGTTCAGCGGCTTGGTGGTGAGCTGCGACAGCTGCGTCTTGAGGCTGCGAATTGCCTGATTGCCGCGCAGCGGGCCGGCGTCCGAGCTGCTGGTCGCTGCCGCAGTCGCGGTGTTGAGTTCGCCGAGCAGGTAATTATACGAGTCTACGAAGTTGGTCAGCGCGGTCGTGATCGCGTCATTGGGCCGCGTCGAGGACAGGTTGACGGTGCCGGTCTTGACCAGGTTCATGGTCACCCCAGGGATCACGTCCGAAAAGCTGTTGGTCGTGCGTGAGACGGTCACGCCGTCCACGGTGATGCTGGCGTCTTGCGCGGTCTGCGTCTGGGTCAGCCCGGTTGTCGACGCTGTACCGCCGTAGCTGAGATTGGCCAGCGACAAGGCGCCGTCGGGCTGGGTCGCACTCGTGTCGTCGGCCGATGCCAGGGTGAACGACTGTGCGGCCCCGGTGGCGCCCTTCAGCACCAGCGTTCCGGTCCCGTCCGATCCGGTGATCACGCTCGCGGTGATCCCAGCGGCGGCCGCGTTGATCGACTGCGCGATGCCCGACAGCGTGTTGTTGCTGCTGTCGACGGTGATCGAGACCGGTGACCCGGTGCCGACCGTCAGCGTCAGCGTGCCGGTGTCGAACGCCTGAGTGGTGCCGTAGGCCGCAGACTTGACCGATTGCGCTTGAGCGATCGCGTTGACCGTGACCGACTGGTTGAGCGCGCCGACCGGCACCCCCGCCACCGCCGCGACACTCATCGTGCCTGCGTCGGAGGAGACCGGCTGGGTCTGCAGCGTGCCACCCTGGACCAGTGAGTTCATCGCCTGCGCGAAGGTGGTGAGGTCGCTCGAGATCGTGCCCACCGAGCTGATCTGCGCGGTGTTGGCGGTCTGCTTGGTGGTGATCGGCGTCTCGACTGAAGATTTCTGCGCCGCCGTCAGGTTGGTGATCAGCGTGTCTGTGTCGATGCCGCTGCCATTGGCGTTGAGGCTCGTCAGGATGCTCTGGCCGACCGACGCGTTGCTCGTCGTCGTGGACGTCGCGCTTGCCGCGGCTGCAGCCGTGCTGCTGCTCGTCGTCGAACTCGTCGTGACCATGATCGCTCCTTCACCTCGAAGGACGACCGTAAAGGCCAAATCTTTATAGCCGGTTCATTCCGTTTACCATTTCGCTCAGCCGAGCAGCTGACGCACCGAGACCGCGCCGAGATGGGCCTGAGCGTGCAGCGAGGCGTGGCGACGAACCAGCATCAGCCGCGCGATCTCGGCTGCGGAGATGGCGCCGCTATCTGCGTCGTCCGTGTCGTCGCGGGCATCGAGGCCGCGCAGTTCCTCGATCGTGTCGAGCGCGGCGCGGATACGGCGGCGATTATCCTCGCGCACCGCCTCGTCACGCTCCTCGTCATCGTGGACGGGTGCTTCGCCATTGGCGACGCGCAGGGCATCGAGCCAGCGCATCCGCTTCTGCCGACCATCCAGGGTCTGGCGTGCATTGGCGCCGGACGCGACAGCCATCGCCACCCCATCCGTCCGCGCCACCGCCGTCACTGCCTCGATCATCCCGGTCCTCCAGGAACGGTAACGGCAGAGGGAGCGGAAACTTTAGTGCCTTCTCCCTCCCTAGGAGGGAGGGGCTAGGAAGGGGACTAAGCCTCCGACCGCCCATCCTCGTCGAAGCGGACCTCGCCCGGCACGTCGACATCGGGCTGCGTCCGTCCCTCGGCCACCGCACGATCGATGTTGAAGACGAACGCCAGCACCGTCGCCACCGCGACGTAGAGGTCCTCGCGGATGATCTGCCCGGCGCGGGTGGTGAAGTAGATCGCACGCGCCAGCTGCGGGTAGCGCAGCATTGGCACCTTATATTCTTCGGCAAGAGCGCGGATCGCGTCCGCGGTGGCGCCGCGCCCGCGCGCGACCACGATCGGCGCCGCATCCTCCCCTGGGCGATAGCGCAGCGCGACCGCGAAGTGGGTCGGGTTGGTGAGCACCACGCTCGCCTCGGCCACCTGGCTGCGCGCCGAGCGCCGCGCCGTCTCCATCTGTCGGCGGCGGACCGCGCCCTTCAGCTCGGGCGATCCTTCCGTCTGCTTGTGCTCCTCCTTCACCTCCTGCTTGCTCATGCGCAGGCGGCCGGTGCGGCGGATCATCTGGACGGGCACGTCGACGCCGGCGATCAGCACCAGCCCAATCGCCATCACGATCACCGCATAGACGAAATCATGCCCGACATCGCTCATGTTGGAGACGATGTCGCCGCGCCCCATCGTGGTGATCCTGGCGGCGCGTGAGGAGAGCAGCCACCAGCCGATCGCGCCCAGCACCACGATCTTGGCGAGCGCCTTCAACAACTCGACCAAGCCCTGCGTGCCGAAGATACGCTTGATGCCCGACATCGGGTTGATCCGATCGCCCTTGAAGGCGATCGCACCCCAGCGGAAGCCGAAGGCGCCGAGCAGCGCCGGCGTGCCGATCGCGGCTGCGATCGTCGCGCCGAACAGCAGGAAGATCGGCACCGCGATCGCGCCGATCCGCGCGGCGATCGCCTGGCCGGGCTCGAAATCATCGATCGCACTTCGGCCGAAGCTGAGTGATCCGCGGAGCAGTTCCGACAGCGCCTGCACCAGCAGCGGCCCGCCGAGCGCGAGCCAGCCCGCACCGACGATCATCACCAGCGCGACGCCTAGCTCCTTGGACTGGAGGACGTCACCCTTTTCTGCCGACTCGCGCAGCCGCTTCTGCGATGGCGCTTCCGACTTCTCGCCGCTGTCGCCTTCGGCCATCCTAGCCGCCCTTTGCCATGCTGAGCGTGCGCGCGAGATCAAGGCCGTGCTCGATCGCGGTCGCGATGCCTTCGCCGATCGCGGGCGCGGCGATCGCCAGCAGGATCACGCCGGCAAGGATGGTGGCAGGCATACCGACCGAGAACAGGTTCATCGCCGGCGCGCTCCGCGCCAGCATCGCCATCACCACCTGCACCAGGATCAGCGCGAAGCCGACCGGCAGCGCGATCGCCATCCCGGCCGCGAACATATCGCCGCCGAACGCGAACACGTCGTGCAGGCTCCCCTGCCCCAGCCACGCCTGCCCGGGCGGCAGCGACCGGTAGCTGTCGACGATGATCGTCGCGAGCATCAGATGGCCGTCCATCGCGAGGAACAGGAAGGTGCCGAGGATCGACAGGAACTGGCCGATCGCGGGTGTCGACGCGCCCGACTGCGGATCGACCATCGAGGCGAAGCCCAGCCCCATCGAATTGGCGATCACCTCGCCCGCCATCATCGCCGCGGCATAGCCAAGTTGGACCGCAAAACCGAGCGCGAGCCCCGCGATCACCTCGCCCGCGATCATGACGAAGCCCGCGATGGTGGCAATGCCGCCGGGGGGCAGCTCGAACGGCACCTGCGCGAGCGCCGGGATACCGACCGCGAGGCTGATGATCAGACGCACCTGCACCGGCACGTTCTGCGCGCCGAACACGGGTGCCGCGAGAAACGCGGCACCCGGCCGGATCATCGCGATCATGAAGATCCAGAGATTGGCTTCGATCCTGACCAGGCCCGTCGGCAGCATCTCAGTGCAGCAGTTCGGGGATGCGGTGGAACATGTCGCGGGTGAAGTCGGCGAGCAGCGTCATGATCGCGCCGCCGAACAGCGCCATGCAGATCGCGACGACGAGCAGCTTGGGGATGAACGACAAGGTTTGCTCATTGATCGACGTCGCCGCCTGCACCATGCCGAGGATCAGCCCCGCGACCAGCGCGG
>CAXTBZ010000073.1:0-13148 GCA_964242855.1 uncultured Sphingomonadaceae bacterium | reverse complement strand
CCAAGAAGGCGCGCGAGGGGGTGATGGAGTTCCTGCTCATCAACCACCCGCTCGACTGCCCGATCTGCGACCAGGGCGGCGAGTGCGATCTGCAGGATCAGTCGATGGCGTATGGCAAGGGCCACAGCCGCTTCGACGAGAACAAGCGCGCCGTTACCGAGAAATATATGGGGCCGATCGTCAAGACCCAGATGACGCGGTGCATCCAGTGCACGCGCTGCATCCGCTTTGCCGAGGAAGTGGCCGGCGTTCAGGAGATCGGCGCGATCTATCGCGGCGAGAACATGCAGATCACCACCTATCTGGAGCATGCCGCGACGAGCGAACTGTCCGGCAACGTGGTCGATCTCTGCCCGGTCGGCGCGCTCACGTCCAAGCCGTATCAGTATGAGGCGCGGCCCTGGGAGCTCAAGAAGACGCCGGGCATTGACGTGATGGACGCGGTCGGCACCAATGTCCGCCTCGACAGCCGGGGGCGGCAGGTGCTGCGCTCGCTGCCGCGCCTCAACGAGGACGTCAACGAGGAGTGGGCGTCGGACAAGACGCGCCACGCCGTCGACGGGCTCGTGCGCAACCGCATCGACAAGCCGTACATCCGTGTCGACGGCAAGCTGCGCGTGGCAACCTGGGACGAGGCGTTCAAGGCGATTGCGCGCGCCGCCGAGGGGCTGGGTGGCGATCAGGTCGCGGGCCTCGCCGGTGACCTTGCCGAGGTGGAGAGCGTCTACGCTGTTAAGGCCCTGCTGGGTGCTTTTCGCTCGAACCTGCATGAGGCGCGGGTCGATGGCGCGCTGTTCGACGTGTCGAGCTTTGCGTCCTACCGCTTCAACCCGACCATCGCCGGCGTCGAGCATGCCAAGGCGATCCTGCTGGTCGGCACCAATCCGCGCTGGGAAGCGCCGCTCGTCAACACCCGCATCCGCAAGGCGATCAAGCGCGGCGCCAAGGTCTATGCGGTCGGCCCCGAGGTCGATCTGACCTACGCAGTTCGGTGGTTGGGCGAGGACTTCTCTGCGCTGAACGAACTGCCCGAAGAATTGTCCGGCGAGGGCGTGATCGTCATCGCCGGGATGGGCGCCTGCGCGGTCGAGGGTGGCTATGGCGCGGCGCGTCAGGTCGCATCGGCGCTGGGCGCGAGCTTCGGGCTGCTTCACACCGCCGCCGGGCGCATGGGGGCGCTGGACATCGGCTTCGTGACCGAAGGCGGCCTCGGAGCCGTAGCAGCTGCGGCGCCTAAGCTGTTGTTCCTGCTCGGCGTCGACGAGACGGACCTTTCGGCATTCAGTTCTGCGTTCAAGGTCTATATCGGCACGCATGGCGATCGGGGTGCCCATTCCGCGGACGTGATCCTGCCGGGGGCGACTTATGTCGAGAAGCCGGGCACTTGGGTGAACATGGAAGGCCGTGTGCAGCGGGCCGAGCGCGCGGTGTTCCCGGTCGGCGACGCGCGCGAGGACTGGACTATCCTGCGCGCCCTGTCTGCAGTGCTCGGCAAGACGCTGCCGTTCGACAATCTCGACCAGCTGCGTTCGAGGATCGTCGCCGATCATCCTTGGTTCGCGGAAGAAGGCATCGCGACCGTTGATCCGCTTGGCGAGGCACCAAAGGGCGGCGATGTCTCGGGCGCGATCGTCTATCCCATTACCGACTTCTATTTGACCAATCCAATCGCCCGCTCGTCGCCCACAATGCAGCGCTGCTCGCCCGAGATTCTCCACGGCCAGACCTACGCGGAGGCCGCGGAATGATCTGGTGGTTCACCTCGCTGGGGGTCAACGAACGCTGGGCCTATTTCGTCGCGACGATCCTCGATATCCTGGTGATCACGCTGCCGGTGATGCTCGCGGTCGCCATGATCATCTACGCCGATCGCAAGATCTGGGCGGCGATGGCGCTCAGGCGCGGGCCGAACGTCGTCGGTCCATTTGGCCTGCTGCAAAGCTTCGCCGACGGGCTCAAGGTCTTCCTGCAGGAAACGATCATTCCTGCGGCGGCCAACCGCGCGCTGTTCATCGTCGCGCCGATCATCACCTTCACGGTGGCGCTGATCGCGTGGGCGGTGATCCCGTTCGGGCCGGTCGCGGTCCTTGCCAACATCAATGTGGGCCTGCTCTACATCCTCGCGGTATCGTCGCTCGGCGTGTACGGCGTAATCCTCGCAGGCTGGGCGTCCAACTCCAAATATCCCTTCTATTCGGCGATCCGGGCGGCGGCGCAGATGGTCTCCTATGAGGTGTCGATCGGCTTCGTGCTGGTCTGCGTGGTGCTTTGGGCGGGCAGCTTCAACACCGAGACGATCGTGCTGGCGCAGAAGGGGCTGATCTTCGGCTTCTTCAACTTCAACTGGATGAACCCGCTGCTCTTCCCGATGTCGGTGGTCTTCCTGATCTCCTCGATGGCCGAGACCAGCCGCACGCCCTTCGACCTGACCGAGGCGGAGAGCGAGCTCGTCGCAGGCTATCAGACCGAATATTCGTCGATGAGCTTTGCGCTCTACTGGCTCGGCGAATATGCCAACGTGATCCTGATGTGCGCGCTCAACGCGGTGCTGTTCTGGGGCGGCTGGCTGCCGCCGTTCAACATTCCGTTCTTGTACCATGTGCCGGGCTGGATTTGGCTGTTCGGCAAGATCGCGATGTTCTTCTTTGTCTTCTCGTGGGTGAAGGCGACGCTGCCGCGCTACCGCTACGATCAGCTGATGCGGCTCGGCTGGAAAATCTTCCTGCCGCTGTCGCTGTTCTTCGTCTTCCTCGTCTCGGGCTGGCTTATGCTGACCCGCTACCATCCGATCGGAGGCTGATCGCCGATGCCGCAGCAATCCGCCATCGCCTACTACATCAAGTCCTTCACGCTCTGGGAGCTGCTGAAGGGCCATGCGCTGACCTTGAAGTATTTCTTCAAGAAGAAGGCGACGATCAACTATCCGTACGAGAAGAACCCGCTGTCACCGCGCTTCCGGGGCGAGCATGTGCTGCGCCGCTACCCGAACGGCGAGGAGCGCTGCATCGCGTGCAAGCTGTGCGAGGCGATCTGCCCGGCGCAGGCGATCACGATCGAGGCCGAACCGCGTGACGACGGCAGCCGCCGCACGACGCGCTACGACATCGACATGACCAAGTGCATCTTCTGCGGCTTCTGCCAGGAAGCCTGCCCGGTGGACGCCATCGTCGAAGGGCCGAACCTCGATTATTCGACCGAGACGCGCGAGGAGCTGATCTACGACAAGGCCAAGCTGCTCGACAACGGCGATCGCTGGGAACGCGCGGTCGCCGCGAACCTTGCCGCCGATGCGCCCTACCGCTAAGCGCCCGACCGACCCGCCCCGATCCGACCGCCCAAGGAGCCAGCCGGCACCGTGATCCAGATCATCGCCTTCTATCTGTTCGCTATCATGGTGATCGCATCGGGTGCGCTCACCATCACGGCGCGCAATCCGGTGCATTCGGTGCTGTGGCTGATCCTCGCCTTCTTCAACGCGGCGGGGCTGATGCTGCTCGTCGGCGCCGAGTTCATCGCGATGCTGCTCGTCATCGTCTATGTCGGTGCGGTCGCGGTGCTGTTCCTGTTCGTCGTGATGATGCTCGACATCGACTTCTCCGAGCTGCGCGGCGGCTTCACCCGCTATCTGCCCTTCGGGGTCGCGGTGGCGCTGGTGCTGCTGTGCGAGATCGTGATCGCCGGCGGCGCGTGGGAAGCGGGGCCGGTCGAGCTTGCGGGTCGCACCGCGATCGCGCCCGATCCGGCGGCGATCCCCAACATCCAGGCGCTCGGCATCCTGCTCTACACGCGCTATCTGTTCGTGTTCGAGGGGGCGGGTCTCGTGCTGCTGGTCGCGATGATCGGCGCGATCGTGCTGACCCACCGGGCGCGGGGCGGCGTCCGCCAGCAGAACGTCCGCCACCAGAACATGCGCCGGCCGCAGGACGCGACGCGCAACACCAACCCGCCCGTCGGCCAGGGAGTCGAGCTTTGATCGGGTTGCAGCATTATCTGACGGTATCGGCGATCCTGTTCGTGATGGGGGTGCTCGGCATCTTCATCAACCGCAAGAACGTGATCATCATCCTGATGTCGATCGAGCTGATCTTGCTCGGGGTAAACCTCAACTTGGTCGCCTTCTCGGCCTATCTGCACGATCTCGTCGGCCAGATCTTCGCGATGTTCGTGCTGACCGTGGCGGCGGGCGAGGCGGCGATCGGGCTTGCGATCCTGGTCATCTATTTCCGCGGCCGCGGCACGATCGCGGTCGACGACGCCAATCGGATGAAGGGGTGATGGTGGTTCTTCTTCGTTCCCCGGCGAAAGCCGGGGCCCAGGCCTGCTGCCTGTGGCAGACGCATCGCCATCTTGAAGTTGGGGCCTGGGCCCCGGCCTTCGCCGGGGAACGGGTAGCCGCATGATCCAGCTCCTCGTCTTCCTGCCGCTGCTAGCGGCCGCGATCGCCGGCCTCGGCAACCGCTTCATCGGCAATACCGCCGCCAAGCTGGTCACCACGATCGGCCTGTTCGCGTCGTGCGCGCTCGCCTGGCCGATCTTCATCGGCTTCCTGAGCGGTCACAGCCACGCGACCGTCGTGCCCGTGCTGCATTTCCTCCATTCGGGCGCCTTGAACGTCGACTGGTCGCTGCGCGTCGACAGTCTGACCGCGGTGATGCTCGTCGTCGTCACCAGCGTGTCGGCGCTCGTCCACCTGTATAGCTGGGGCTATATGGCGGAGGATCCCGACCAGCCGCGCTTCTTCGCCTATCTCTCGCTGTTCACCTTCATGATGCTGATGCTGGTGACCGCGGACAGCCTGATCCAGATGTTCTTCGGCTGGGAGGGCGTCGGGCTGGCGTCGTACCTGCTGATCGGCTTCTGGTATTATAAGCCCTCCGCCAACCGTGCCGCGATCAAGGCGTTCGTGGTCAACCGCGTTGGCGACTTCGGCTTCTCGCTCGGCATCTTCGGCACCTTCCTAGTGTTCGGCACCGTCTCGATCCCCGCGATCCTGGCCGCCGCCCCGCATATGGCCGGCTCGACGATCGGCTTCCTCGGGATGCGCGCCGACACGATGACCGTGCTCTGCCTGCTGCTGTTCGTCGGCGCGATGGGCAAGTCGGCGCAGATCGGCCTGCACACCTGGCTGCCCGACGCGATGGAGGGCCCGACGCCTGTGTCCGCGCTGATCCACGCCGCGACGATGGTGACCGCGGGCGTGTTCATGGTCTGCCGCCTGTCGCCGATGTTCGTGACCAGCCCGACCGCGATGCACGTCGTTACCGTCATCGGTGCGGTGACCTGCTTCTTCGCCGCGACCGTCGGCACGACGCAGACCGACATCAAGCGCGTGATCGCGTACTCAACCTGCAGCCAACTCGGCTACATGTTCTTCGCAGCCGGCTGCGGCGCGTTCGGCGCGGCGATGTTCCATCTGTTCACCCACGCCTTCTTCAAGGCGCTGCTGTTCCTCTCCGCAGGATCGGTGATCCACGCGATGCATCACGAGCAGGACATGCGCTTCTACGGCGGGCTGCGGAAGAAGATCCCGCTGACCTTCTGGGTGATGGTGGCCGGCACGCTGGCGATCACCGGTGTCGGCATCGACGGCGTGTTCGGGTTCGCGGGCTTCTATTCCAAGGACGCGATCATTGCCTCGGCCTACGCATCCGGCACCCAAGCGGGCTACTTCGCCTGGTCGCTCGGCGTGTTCGCGGCGTTGCTGACCAGCTTCTATTCTTGGCGGCTGATCTTCCTCACCTTCTTCGGCACGCCGCGCTGGGCGGCTTCCGAGCACATCCAGCACGCCGCGCATAACGCTCACGGCCATGAGGCCGATCACGGCCATGCCGCGAGAGCTCACGATGCCGGGGCGCACGGACATGACGAACATGGCGAGCCGGCGGACAGCTATGCCGCCACGGAAGATGCCGGCGGCGATCCCAAGCCTGACATGCGCGATTTCACCGAAGTCGAGCAGGGCACGCTCGATTATCATCCGCACGAGAGCCCGTGGACGATGGGGGTGCCGCTGGTGCTGCTCGCGATCGGGGCGATCTTCTCGGGCTTCTTCTTCGCCAAGCCCTTCCTGGACGGCGATTTTTGGCAGGGCAGCATCGCCTACAGCCCGCAGCTCCACGAAGCGTCGGAGCAGATCGGATCGGTGGCGCTCGCGCCCACGATCGTCATGCTGCTCGGGCTGCTGATCGCCTGGATCGCGTACATCCGCGACACCTCAGTGCCTGGCCGCTTCGCCAACACCTTCCGGCCGCTCTACGTCTTCCTGCTCAAGAAGTGGTATTTCGACGAATTGTACGATTTCCTGTTCGTGCGCCCTGCTTTCGCGATCGGGCGCTTCTTCTGGCACAAGGGCGACGAGGGCACGATCGATCGCTTCGGGCCTGACGGCATCGGCAGGCTGGTCGTCGTCGGCAACCGCATCACCGCGCGTGTCCAGTCGGGCTATGTCTATACCTACGCACTGGTGATGCTCCTCGGGCTGGCCGGCGTGGCGACCTGGGCGATGACCCGATGATCGGCTTCCCGATCCTCTCGATCATGCTGGCTGTGCCGCTGCTGGGCGGCCTGTGGTGCTTGTTCGCGCCCGGTTCCGACGAGAGCCGCGATCGCAACGCCCGCATCACCGCGCTCGCCGCCACGGGGGTCGATTTCATCCTCGGGGTCATCCTGTGGCTGAGCTACGTGCCGGGCGGCCCGCGCTGGCAGTTCACCGAACGGGCCGACATTTTCGGCCGCTTCAGCTGGGCATTGGGCATCGATGGCATCGCGATGCTGCTGATCCTGCTCAGCGTGTTCCTGATGCCGATCTGCATTCTCGCGTCGTGGAAATCGATCACCAAGCGCGTGCCGCTCTACATGGCGACCTTCCTGCTCACCGAGATCATGATGCTCGGCGTGTTCATGGCGCAGGACCTGTACCTGTTCTACGGATTCTTCGAAGGCGGCCTGATCCCGATGTACATGACCATCGGCATCTGGGGCGGGGCGCGGCGTATCTACGCGTCGTACAAATTCTTCCTCTACACGCTGTTCGGATCGGTGCTGATGCTGATCGCGATGCTGTGGATGACTCAGCATGCGGGCACGACCAGCATCCCCAAGCTGATGGTCTACGACTTCCCGGTGCAGGCGCAGACCTGGCTGTGGCTGTGCTTCTTCGCGAGCTTCGCGGTGAAGATGCCGATGTGGCCGGTCCATACCTGGCTGCCGGACGCGCATGTCGAGGCGCCGACCGCGGGTTCGGTGATCCTGGCGGGCGTGCTGCTGAAGCTCGCGGGCTACGGCTTCATCCGCTTCTCGCTGCCGATGTTCCCGGCGGCGTCCGCGCATTGGATGTGGCTCGTCTTCGCGCTCAGCATGATCGCGACCGTCTACACCTCGCTCGTCGCGCTGGTGCAAAAGGACATGAAGAAGCTGATCGCCTATTCGTCGGTCGCGCACATGGCGCTCGTGACCTTCGGCCTGTTCGCCTTCAACCGGCAGGGGATCGAGGGCGGGCTGATGGTGATGCTCGGTCACGGTATCGTCTCGGGCGCGCTCTTCCTGTGCGTCGGCGTGGTCTATGATCGCCTGCACACCCGCGAGATCAGCCGCTACGGCGGCATCGCCAACAACATGCCGGCCTACGCCACCTTCTTCCTGTTCTTCACCATGGCATCGGTAGGCCTGCCTGGCCTCTCCAACTTCCCGGGCGAGTTCCTGTCAATGATGGGCACCTACGAGCAATCAAGTTGGGCAGCGTTCATCGCGGTGACAGGAATCATCACCGGCGCGGCATACATGCTTTATCTGTACCGCCGCATCGCGTTTGGCCCAGAGAAGAACGCCGACGCCGCTGCCATGCCGGATCTGTCGGTGCGCGAATGGCTGCTGCTCGCGCCGATTGCCGCGGTGGTGCTGTGGATGGGCATCTACCCCGAGAGCTTCCTGAAACCCATGCGCGGCGACGTCGGCCTGGTGCTCGAGCGCCTCCACCCGAGTGCACCGGCGAGCGACGCCGCGCTCAAGTCCAACGTCAGACCGGCCGCCACCGCCGCCGCCGGGGAGCGCTGACCCAATGAACTACGTCTCGTCCTTCGCGCTTTCAATGCCCGAGGAGATCCTGTCGGCGGGCGCGATCGTGCTGATGCTGATGGCAGCCTGGATGGGCGACAGATCAGCGCGGCTGATCGGCTGGCTGTCGGTGGCGCTGCTCGGTATCGCGGCGATCAGCCTGATCGGCACTCCTTCGTCGGGTGGCACAGGCTATGCTGGCGCCTATCATGCGGATGCGTTCGCCGGTTATGCCAAGCTCCTGATCTACGTGTCGGCCGCAGTCGCGATCATGATCGCGCCGAGCTTCTTCGAGAGCGACGGGGAGCCGCTGCGCGCCGAGTTCGGGGTGCTGATCCTGCTGTCGTCGGTCGGCATGGGCATGATGGTGTCGGCCGCCGACCTGCTGACCCTCTATGTCGGGCTCGAGCTGCAGAGCCTGTCTGCCTATGTGCTGGCGAGCTTCCTGCGCAAGGACGGCCGTTCGGCTGAGGCGGGCCTCAAATATTTTGTGCTCGGCGCATTGGCGTCCGGCATCCTGCTCTACGGCATATCGCTGCTCTACGGCTTTTCGGGCACCACTCAGTTCGCCGGTATCGCCGCTGCGATGACCGGTGGCGTCGGCGTCGGCATGCTGTTCGGCATCGTTTTCGTGCTGGCCGGCCTTGCCTTCAAGATGTCGGCGGTGCCGTTCCACATGTGGACGCCGGACGTCTACGAGGGCGCGCCGACGCCCGTCACTGCCTTCTTCGCCTCGGCGCCCAAGGTGGCCGCCGTGGTGCTCGCCACGCGGGTTGCGCTGCAGGCGATGGGGCCGGCGACGCATGACTGGCAGCAGATCGTGATCTTCTGCGCGCTGGCTTCGACCATTCTCGGCGGCGTGGCGGCGATCGGGCAGACCAACATCAAGCGCCTGCTGGCCTATTCGTCGATCAACAATGTCGGCTTCATCCTGTTCGGCCTCGTGCCGGGCACGCAGGTGGGCGCCGCGTCGGTGCTGTTCTACCTCACCATCTACATCGCGATGACGCTGGGTTCGCTGATCTGCGTGCTTCAGATGCGCACCAAGGACGGGCTGCCGACCGAGCAGATCGCCTCGTTGTCCGGCCTGTCTCGTACCCGGCCTGGGCTTGCGGCGGCGTTCGCGATCTTCATGTTCAGCACCGCGGGCATTCCGCCGCTGTTCGGCTTCTGGGCGAAGTGGGAGGTGTTCTCCGCGCTGGTGGCGTCCGGCTTCTGGCCACTTGCGTTGATCGGCATCGCGACGTCGGTGATCGGCGCCTTCTATTATCTGATGATCGTCAAGACGATGTACTTCGACGATCCGGCGGTGGAGCTCGCGCCGAGCCGATCGACGGTCGAGGCGGTGCTGATCGCGATCGCCGCGCTGTTCGTGTCGCCGCTCGGCTACCTCCTGATCCCGCTGATCGATGGCTCGACGATGGTCGCCGCGAAGTCGCTGTTCTGATTGCCGATAAGTCTCCGTTCGTCCTGAGCGTAGTCGAAGGACGTGCTGCAAGCGCGGCGCTCGAAGCACGTCCTTCGACAGGCTCAGGACGAACGTAGGAATAGCGGCCGCCTTGGACCTTCGCACCGCCGCCGCTACCGCTTCGACCAACGACGACGTCGCCGCGCTGGCAAAAGCCGGCGCGGTCGAAGGGCTTTGGCTGCGGGCCGAGCAACAGACGGCGGGCAGGGGGCGGCAAGGCAAGACCTGGGTCTCGCCCGTCGGCAACCTGTATGCGAGCACGCTAGTGCGCCTTCGGCCGGCCGATCCACCCGCACCAACGCTGGCGCTGGTCGCCGCAGTGGCGTTGCAGGAGGCGGCCGAAGCCTTCTGTTCTCTCGCGCACGCAAGAACACAGGTCCAGATCAAGTGGCCAAACGACCTTCTCATCGATGGCGCCAAGCTGTCCGGTATCCTGCTGGAGAGGGTGGACGATGCGGTGGTGGTCGGCTTCGGGGTAAACCTCGCGCATTGTCCCGAGAGCCTCGATCGCCCTGCCACGAGCATCGCTGCCGCGATCGGCAGCGCGCCCGATCCCAATACCTTCCTGCTGGCGCTCGCCGAGAGTTTTGCGGCTTGGCTAATTCACTGGCGCGCCGAGGGACTGGCCCAGGTCCGCACGCGCTGGCTTGAGAAGGCGCATCCAATCGGTGCGCCGCTAACCGCCCGCTTACCCGATGGCACCAGTTACGACGGCCGCTTCGATGGCCTCGATGCGGGCGGCGCGCTCAGGCTTCGCTTGGCGGATGGGGCGGTCCATGTCATCCACGCCGCCGACGTCTTCCTGATGCAGGACTGAGGCCATGCTGCTCGCCATCGATGCCGGGAACACCAACGTCGTCTTCGCGCTCGTCGAGGGGGATCAGATCCGTGCGCGCTGGCGCATCGCCACCGATCCCCGCCGCACCGCGGATGAATATGCGGTTTGGCTCAACCAGCTGATCGAGATGGAGGGGTTTCACCGCACCCAGATCGAAGCGGTGATGATCTGCACCGTGGTGCCGCGCGCGCTCCACAACCTCGAAGTGCTCTCGACCAAGTATTTCAGCGTCGATCCGCTGATCGCCGGGCGCGCGCCGGTGGAGTGGGGCATCCCGATCGATCTCGACGAGCCGCAGGCGGTGGGCGCCGACCGCGTCGTCAACGCGATCGCCGCGCACGCGCTGCATGCCGGTGACCTGATCGTGATCGACTTCGGCACCGCCACCACCTTCGACGTGGTCGACGGTGCCGGCGCCTATCGCGGCGGCGTGATCGCGCCCGGCATCAACCTGTCGCTCGACGCGCTGTTTGCCGCTGCCGCCCGCCTGCCGCGGATCGCGATCGAGGTGCCCGAGAAGAGCACGGTGATCGGCCGCAATACGCAGGATGCAATGCTTTCCGGCATCTACTGGGGCTATATCGCGATGATCGGGGGGCTCGTCGCCCGGATCAAGGCCGAAATCGGCCGGCCGACCAAGGTGATTTCCACTGGCGGCCTTGCAACGCTGTTCAACGAACATAGTTCGGTATTCGATACGGTCGAACCCGATCTCACCATCACCGGCCTCGCGATGATGTATCGCACCTGGGCCGACACTCAAGGACACTGAATTGACCACACCCGGAGACGAACTCCTGTTCCTGGCGCTAGGCGGCTCGGGGGAGATCGGCATGAACGTCAATCTCTACGGTTGCCGCGGCAAATGGATCATGGCCGATCTTGGCATGAGCTTCGCCGATCCCGCTTACCCCGGCATCGATATCGTGCTGCCCGATCTCGCCTTCATCGAGGAACGGCAGGAGGATCTGCTCGGCCTCGTCATCACCCACGGGCATGAGGATCATATCGGCGCCATCCCCTACATGGCGCTCGAGCTTGGCGTGCCGATCTACGCGACCGCATTCACCGCTGGGCTGATCCGCGCCAAGCTCGACGAAGAGGGGCTGGCTGATCGCGTAAAGGTCCGTATCGTCAAGGTTGGCGAGCCGCTGAAGCTCGGGCCGTTCTCGATCGAATGGGTGCCGATGGCGCACTCCATCCCCGAGATGAACGCCCTGCTGATCGACACCCCGCTCGGCCGCGTGTTCCACACCGGCGACTGGAAGCTGGACGACACGCCGGTAGTCGGCAAACCGGCCAATGCCGAGACGCTGAAGGCGATCGGTGACGGCGGCATCCTGGCGCTGACCGGCGACAGCACCAACGTATTCAACGAGGAGGCGTCGGGATCGGAAGCGAGCGTGCGCGCCGACCTCGAGACCTTCGTCGCCGCGGCGGACAAGCGCGTGCTGATCACCACCTTCGCGTCCAACGTCGCGCGGCTGCAGACGCTGGGGCAGGTCGCGGTGGCGACCGGGCGGCAGGTCTGCGTGGCGGGACGTTCATTGGATCGCATCACCAAGATCGCCAAGGCGGCGGGTTATCTGCTCGATTTCCCGCCGACGATCGACTTCGAGGCGGCGATGCGCGTCGCGCCCAAGGACCTGATGATCATCGCCACCGGCGGCCAGGGTGAGGCGCGCGCCGCGCTCAGCCGTATCGCGCACGACTCACACCGGCTGAAGCTGTCCGAGGGCGATACCGTGATGTTCTCGTCCAAGCAGATCCCGGGCAACGAAGAGGCGATCGGCACCGTCCAGAACGCGCTCGCCGGGCGCGGCATCCGCATGGTGACCGAGCGGCAGGCGCATATCCACGTCTCGGGTCACCCCGGCCGACCCGAGATCGAGGCGCTCTATGGCTGGCTCAAGCCCGAGATCGTGGTGCCTGTGCATGGCGAGCGTCGCCATATGGCAGAACATGCCCGCTTCGCCGCCTCGCTCGGCGTGCCGCGACAGATCGTCCAGATGAACGGCGATGTCGTGCGCCTCGCGCCACAGGGGCCGAAGGTCGTCGGGCGCGAGCGCGCCGGGCGCCTCGTGCTCGATGGCGACGTGATCCTCGCCGCCAACGGCACGACGATCAACGATCGCCGCAAGCTCGCCGCCGACGGCATCATCTCGGTCGCGGTCGCGCTCGACAAGGGCAATCGCGCCAAGGCCCGTCCGCAGATCAGCGTCCAGGGCATCCCCGTCGAGGAGGATCGCGACGACTTCATCGAGGATGCGGCTGAGGCGGTGCTCGATGCGCTCGAAAAGGCACCCCGTGACGAGGCCAAGCTGAAGGAGTCGATCCGCCTGGCGGTCCGCCGCAAGGCGACGTCGTGGACGGGCAAGAAGCCGGTGGTCGACGTGCTGCTGATGCGGGTGTAACGCCAAGCGCCATGCGCTGGTTCTCGCTGCTCGCGATCTTCTTCCTGTTCTGGTTTATGACGCTGTTCGCGGTACTGCCGTTCAGCGCCAATACCGCAGAGGAGGCGGGCGAGGCGCCGATGCCGGGCACGCCGGAAAGCGCCCCGCATGTCTTTCGGCCATGGCAGATCGTGCTGCGGACCACGGTCATCGCAGTGGTCCTGACCGGCGCCTTCTACGGCATCTATCGCTCGGGCTGGATCAACATCGATATCCCGAACAGCGCGGTGAGCCGGATACCGTAAGGTACGAGTCCGTTCGGATATGCTCGGCCGCTAGGCGCGCAGCCGCTCGATCGCTTGGGCCAGCGCGACGTAGAGCTTGCCCATGTCGGAGG
>CAXTBZ010000072.1:0-13274 GCA_964242855.1 uncultured Sphingomonadaceae bacterium | reverse complement strand
AGCCAAGGCTCGAGTGCGGCCTCACGGCATTGTAGAAGCCGAAATATCGACCGATACTGACGGGAGCTACCGTTCTACAAAGACTAGCAATCCGACAACAATACAATACTCCAGTTTCACGAACGCCATCACAGCCGACAGCGGAGCGCGCGGGCCAGCACATCAAACGCAAGTGCCGGGTGGCGATAGGTTGAATGATAGAGATGGTGGCCCGACAGCGAAGGCTCTAGTCACGAAGCCCGCCACCAGCCGCCCTCATAACGAGTTGTGGACCCAGGCTATGCCTCTCCAAACATCTCGCGTTGCGAGCGTTCGAGTTCATCAGCATAGCGCTTACGGACATGTGCTTCGGTGAGGATGCCGAGCAGCGCGCCGTCGCCTGTCACGACGGCCAAGTCATCGACACCAAGCCGATCAAACACCTGCATCACGTCGGAGACGTTGCGGCTGGGATCGACCGTCTCGTCCGGGCGGCGGGCAAGGATAGCGATCCTCGCGCTCGTATCCGTACCATCGACATAGGCCTGCGCGGTGGCGACCATGCCGGCATAACGCTCCTCCTCGTCCAGCAGTACGACGCGGCTCGTCGAACCGAGCGGTGCTTCCCGGCGGAATTCGGCGACAGTGATGCCGGCGGATAGCGTGACTGGTGCCTTGCGCATCATGCTGCCCGCCGTAAGCTGGCGCACCCAGCCGATGTCGCGCGCCGATCGGATCACCTCGCCGCGCAGATGCAGTCGCCAGGTCGAGAAGCTGTAGCCGAACAGCTCCCGCACCAATGCGCTTGCTACCAGCGATGCAGTAAGCACGATCGCCGCGAGTTGGAAGTCGCGCGTCGCCTCGATCACCAGAAAGGTCATCGTCATCGGGCCGCCGATCACCGAAACGGCGAGGGCCGCCATACCGACGAGTGCGGCATCTTGCGTCCATAGATGCTGACCGGGCAGCAGTAGATCGGTGACGTCGGCGTAGATGCGGCCTATGAGCACGCCGAGAAACAACGAAGCGAAGAACAGCCCACCGCGGAAGCTGAAGCCGAGCGACACCGAAGACGCTAGCCACTTCAACCCGAAGATCAGGCATAGCATCGCCAGCGGGGCGGCGCCTGCCAGCGCGAGGTGAAGCGCGCCGTGTCCTGCCGAGAGCGCCTGTGGCGAGATATAAGCGATCGGCATCAGAAGCAGGCCTCCCACGAATGGGCGCGCCGCGGGGGGAAGCTTGGTCCAGCGTACGCCCGCCTCGAGCAGGCTCACCGCGCGCATGAGAGCGATGCCAATGAAGGCGCAGACCAGCCCAATGCCAATGAACGCAAGATAATCCATGTTGCGGGTGATGCCGGTGCTGTCGACGGTGATCAGATAAGGAACCGATCCTAAGCTGCGCGCGGTGGCGACCCCGGCGATCGCGGCCGCGGCAACGGGCGCGATGGCGGCCGGGGTATAGGCGCCGATCACGATTTCGAAGGCATAGAAGGCACCGGTCAACGGCGCGCCGAATGCGGCACCGATCGCCGCACCAGCACCCCCACCAACGAGGATGCGCAGATCCGATCGGCGCAGGCTGAGCCAGCGGCCAACCACCGAGGCAAGTCCGCCGCCGATCTGCGCATAGGCGGCCTCCAGCCCTACCGACGCGCCGAAGCCGTTCGAGGCGAAGGTTTGCCCCGTGACGATCAGACTGTCGCGCCACGGCACCGCGCCGCCATGAAGCGCGTTTGCCTCGACGACGTCGACCGGCGTGCGCCGCCGCCAGCGCGCGACGGCGAACTGGAACAGGCCGAGGAGCGCGCCGCCGAGCGGAAGCGCCAGCAGACGGACCGGGGCGAGATGCGGTGCCGCGCTCAACCGCATACCGCCGGGCAGCGCGTAGAGCAGGCGCTGCAGCGCGTGCGCCGCGGCGCCCAGTGCCACCGATAACCCGCCGCCGGCCGCGCCGACCACTACCGCGAGCAGAATGAACGTTGCTTCGCTCTGCCGCAGCCGCTTGCGCAGCGCGACCGCTTGGCGGATCAGCCGATGGAACAGCGGTGCGATCATCGCGGATGCTGCTGACAGCAGATCGACGGGCCGTCCATGTCGATATGCGCCGGCGCTATATCAACGGCCAGAAGAAGGCGATCAGCGGGACTCCTGCGACGATCACCAGGATCGACAGAGGCAGCCCGAGTTTCCAATAGTCGCCGAAACGATAGCCGCCGGGTCCCATCACCAGCGTGTTACACTGATGGCCGATCGGCGTGAGGAAGTCGCAGCCCGCGCCCGTCGCCACCGCCATCAGGAACGGATCCGGATTGAGGTGAAGACGCTGCGCTACCGATACCGCGATCGGCCCCAGCACCAAAACGGTCGGCGCGTTGTGGAGGAAAGGCGAGCAGGCCATCGCCGTCACCATCAGCGTACCGAGTACGAGGATCGGCGAGATTCCGGTCAGGATGTGCGCAAGCCCGGTCGCGATCAGCGCGGTGCCGCCGGTATGCTGGACAGCCTCGCTGATCGGGGTGAGCGCGCCGATCAAGATCAGCACTTCGGGCTCGAGCGAGGCATAGGCCTCCCGCATCGGAAGCGCGCCGATCCCGACGATTAGGATCGCCGCTCCGAAGAAACCAGCGGCGACCGGCACTACCCCGATGGCAATCAGCACGATCGCGGCGAACAGGATGCCGATTGGGCCGAAGCGCTGCCGGCGGTTACCGAGCCGGACGGTGCGCTCGGCGAGCGGCAACAGCGACTGGCTGCGCATGAATTCGGGAAGGGTTTTCTCGCCGGCCTGGAGCAGCAGCACGTCGCCGCCGCGCAGCGTCACCTCGCGCAGCCGCTCGGTGATCCGCTCGCTGCTGCGGCCGACCGCGAGCAGCTTGACGCCATATTGCTCCTGCAGACGCGCGCGTTGTGCCGACTGGCCGACAAGGTCAGAATTCGGCTGCACGACCGCCTCGATCGAGCGGACCTCTTCGTTCGGCTGCTCTTTCTCGAGATCATGTTGGGACCGCGCCTGAAGCAGCGGTAGCCGCGCGAACAACCGTGCCAGCGCCTCGTCGTCGCCTTCGAGCACGAGCACCGCGCCGGGAACTAGTGTCGCTTGCGGACTGGCGTCGATCGTGCCGCCATCTCCATTTTTCATCGACACCAGCGTGACGCCGTCCTCGTCGAGCCCGAGGTCGGCGATCGTATCAAGTCCCTCGGGCAGGTCGCTAGGTATGGTCGCTTCGGTCGAATAGGCGGCTTCGGCCGCGATCGCCTCCATCCCGCCGCCCGATTGGCGGTTGCGCGGCAGAAGCCGCCAGCCGAAGCTCACGACGACGAAGCCGAGCGCGGTGAGGCACAGCCCCACCGGCGCGAAATCGAACATGCGGAAGGGTTTGCCGATCGTCTCCTCGCGCACTTGGCTAACGATGATGTTGGTAGACGTACCGACTAGAGTGACCAGCCCGCCGAGCAGCGACATGAACGACATCGGCATTAGCAACGCGGAGATCGAGCTTCCCTCGGTGCGACCAAGCTTGAGTGCGGTCGGCATCAGTATCGCGAGCGCGCCGACGTTCTTGGTAACGATCGACAATAGCGCAGTCGCTCCGGACAGCGCGGGCACCTGTAGCGGCAGCGATTTCAGCCGGCCCAGCACCGGCTTGATCGCGGTTTCCACTACACCCGATCGCGCGACCGCGGCGCTCACCACCAGCGCGGAGGCGATGATCACCACGACATCGCTGGTGAACCCGCTGAACGCGCTTTTGACCGGTACTATGCCGACCGCCATGCCTGTAAGGAGCGCGACGAGCGATACCAGATCGTAGCGAAAGCGTCCCCAGGCGAAGGTTATGATCGCGCCGACGACGAGCGCGAATGACAGTATCTGCGGCGTGGTCAAGTGTTTCGGATTCCAATGCCGGCGGAGGCCGGTTTCGCGTTCGACGCGCAGCGTGTGGAAAGGTTCAACAGCCACATGGGCATCGGTCTCTACCAGAGGCTTAAGGAAGCCACGGCCGGCGATTCAGGTCCGGATAAATCCCGACATCGGACGCTCGGCGGTTTCTTGCGCAAACAATTCATGGCCAACGCGTCCGGGATCCAATGCGAGAGCTTCCGCGGCGGCTCCCGCGATCAGCGCGTCGAGAGAGCGCGTTGGTCGAAGATCTCGCGCCTGGTAAAGCATTGAGGGTGCGAGACCTGGTCAGTTCGCGATCACCCTGCCACCCCGCACCGCGCCGCCGACCGCCATCGCCACGGCCCCCGTCGCATGGTCCGTCCCGTCGGTGCCATTGACCGCCGCGGTACGGCCGAACTCGGTCGCGATCAGCACGGTCGTGTTTGTCCACGCAGATCCCAGACCGTCTCGCATCGCCGCGAGCATCGCGTCCAGGCTCTTGAGCCGGTTCGCGAGCCGTCCCTTCTGCGCGCTGTGGGTATCCCAGCTCGGCGTTTCGAGCATCGCGATCCGAGGACCGTTCGGCGTGGTCGGAAAGCTAGCGGTCAGGCGCCCGAGGCCTGCCGGATCCTGGCCCGCGCCGACATTGTTTGCGAGGCCTTTGGTTTCCAGCGCGGCGGCTCAGGCCGGGGCCGTTGCGGGTCTGCGTCATAGAGGGCGCCGACGCGCGTCATGAGGTCGTCAGCGGCGCGGGGAAGCGCCGAGGGTGCGAAGGAGCGACCTCGACCGACCTGCGTAGCGCGGTCGGTACGGTAGCCGCGATAGCGATCGCCTCACCGTTCGATCGGGACTGATTAACTATTACTTCAACGGACGCGAGAGGTCTTTCCGTCGCGCCTCATTCGGCGGGTGGGTGCCCCTTCTCGGCGCGGCGCTGCATCGCGTCGGCGAGCCTTGCGCGGTCGGCGATTGGCAGCGTTGCGGCGTAGGCGACAGCGCGGCGTTCCACGGCCGCCCGGATGGACGTGTCGGCGCCACGCGCGCGGTCGAGCGCGGCGATGACCGCCGCTTGATCGATCGTCGGCTGCCGCAGCAGCGATGCTGCCTCGGCCTTCGCGGTGCGGCCCTCGACGATCGTCGGATGCATTGCGCGCCGCGCTTCGCGAAGCGCAATGCGGAACGGCCACCGTTCCGACTTCGGCAATTCGGCGCCTACTATCCGCAGCGAGCCCGCATTGATCATCCGGCTGCCCGCCCGAAGCGTGACAAATCCCGCGACGAGGGCCCCGGCAAGGAACAGGTTGAGGACGATCGATGCGATCAAGGCTATGCGTGTCTTGCCCATGGCTCAGCCTTCCTGCCCACCGACGTCGCCGAACGACGTGCTGCTGTCGGAGGGCGGATCGAGCGGCGACACGATCGCGACCGCAGCCGTCCCCGCCGTTGCACCTGCCAGCGTCGCGGCTATGCCGATGCCCGACCACCAGAGCCGTCCTCGTGCGGCGAGCCGCCGCTTGGGGGCAGGTGCATCAGCGGTTAGCCGTTCGCGCAAGGATATGGAGGGCGGCGCGACCGTCCAGGCGTCCAGAACCTCATCGAGCGCCAACGCCTGTGCGAGGATCTCCCGTGCGGCGGGTTGCGACGCCATCTGCACCGCAGCCTCGCGATGGTCTTCGGGCCAGCGAGCAACGACGCCGCCATAGGCATCGGCGAGCGCTCGGAAACGATCGGCGGTCAATGGCTCACGCATCATCGCTCCCCCCGGGCTTCGCAAGCTGCCCACGCAATGTGCGCCTTCCCCGCGCCAATAAGGATTCCAGGGCGTCTACGCTGATGTCGAGGACGGCCGCGGCCTCGGCACCCGAAAGATCCTGATAATGAACCAGGACGATCGCCTCTCGCTGCCGTTCGGGCAGCACGGAGATCGCGTTCGCGACCGCAGCCGAACGCTCGGTCTCTAGCAAGCGGGCTTCGGCATCCGGCGTCGGGTCGGCGACGTCCGGTGGCATGTCGCTGTTGACCTCGCGATTCCGGCGCAAACGGTCGCGGCACAGATTGAGCACGACAATATGCAGCCAGGTGTCGAACCGTGCCCGACCGGGCTGCCAGGCGCTGGCCGTCTTCCATATCCGGACAAATGCCTCCTGCGCGACATCGTCCGCTTCCGACGCATCCCGCAAGATGCGCGTCGCAAGGCCCACGATATGCGGAAGCTTGGCCGCAATGAGCAGTCTCGTCGCCGACGCATCGCCGCGGCCGACGCGCTCGATCAGCGTCGAGTCCGGATCCTGATCGCTCAATCGCGTTCGTTCCTATGTCCATCCTCGCCGATCCTGCATCAGGAGCCCGATCCGTCATCCGCTGTCTCGCCCTTTGCAGCGTGGGCGGCGGCACGTTCGTCCGCGCTGAGCACGCCGTCGCCATTGACGTCCAGGCGCTTGAACCGACGGGTCGGCATGGCATCGATCTCGAACTTGTCGAGCATGCCGTCGCCATTCCGATCGATCCGCGCGAACCGCTTCTCCGGGTTGCCCTTGCCCGATTTCACGGCGGCAAGAAATTCGGCCTTGCTGACCTTGCTGTCGCCGTCGGTATCGTTGGCGAGCAGCCTGCCTTCGTGCCGCCTGACGAAATCTTGAAGTGAGACTCCGGCCGATGTCGCGACCGACCGCCGTGCGGAAGTCTGCTGGTCGGCCGGTTGTGCGCAGGCGCCGACGGGCACCAGCATGAGCAGCAGGGTCGCCCTCTGTAGTGTAAGGCTGGGCATCTTTTTCATCGGATCACCTTCAGATCAGAGGGATCGATACTGACGCGGCAGACCACCAGGACCGAGGCCCCGTCGCTCGCCATGCCTGCGTCGAGACGCAACGGGGACGCCCGCGAGGGCGCCCCTGTCGATACTTAGCGGTAGTGCCAACCGCCATGCCACCGATCGCGATGCCCCCAATATCGGCGGCCATCCCAATAGCCGCGACCGGGATAGAAGACACCGATCCGGACGCCGGGCGCAACGACGGCGCCCCCGCGATTGGGCCGGCAATAGCCGGCCGGTCCGCGATGCGCACCGACGCCACAGCCCTGACGGGCGTCGGCCGGCGCGATCGCCGTCAATGCGGCTCCAGCTGCGATCGCGGCAAGCAGGATCTTTTTCATCGTGCACTCCTCCAATGTGTCGCCGGCTGCCAATGGCGGCTACCGGTTCTTCGTTGAACGCAGGTTGATGGCGTTTCCGTCGCTCGGGCAATGATCGGTTGATCTGTCAGCCTGCTGAAATCGCCGACCGCTTGTTCAGCGGTTGGTGTACGGGACGACGCCAGGCTGAGCGACGCCATTGTGCTTGCGATCATAGATCCGTTCGATACCGCATTTTGGCGTCGGTTGAGATTGCGATATTCGCATCTGATCAGATGGTCGCCGTCGGCGGCGAGATCGGCCACTTACAAGGTCGCGGATCTTCAGCTGTACGAGGTCGCAGCCACGGAGTTTGCGATCGATAGCGAGGTCGAATAGCGCGCGGTCACGTAAGCGCCGGCGCTGATCGAGGTAAAATCGGATCTCCCATATCTGCTTCGGTTTCAGGGCGTGCTTCGCGCCAACCGTCCTTCCGGCATTCCAGACCCTGGCGCTTGGCGGCGGTGGGTTCGGTTTCAGGCATCGCCATGATCATTCTCCGATGGCCAGAGTGGCCATCATCGTCTTTTCCAGTCGAGCGGGGTGTCACGGTGTGGTGGTCAATGCGACCAGGGGGAGTCACGGATCACGCTGCAGAAATTGCCGCGGTGAAAATGCGGATCCTTGTCGGCAAGGATGTCGGCCTTGACGTTGCCGAAGGTCGTGTCGGGCTTGTGTTTGATGCCATCGTAGAAGGCCTGGATGATGTCCTCCTCGAAGGCCGGGCTACGCGGGAACGCACTGACGATCGCCTCGCGCACGTCGTCGGGATAGTCGGGGTAGGTCAGTCCGAGCACGTCCATCTCGACGCCCGCCGTGACGAGTGCGACGCCAGGGTGCATGTGCTTCGGGATGCCGGGCGTCGTGTGCAGCGCGATCGCCGCCCACACCGTCGCGACGTCGGCCTCGGCAATACCGTGGCTTTCGAGAAAGGCCTTCGCGGCGTTGGCGCCATCGACCTCAAAACGCTCGTCGGCGCTGCTGTGCTTGGGGATCAGCCCCACATCGTGGAACATCGCAACGGTATAGAGCAGTTCGGCATCCGCCTTGAGCCCAAGCTTCAACCCCGCCAGCGCGCCGAAATAATAGACCCGGCTCGAATGATTGAAGAGCAGGTCTGTCTCGGTGTCGCGCACGAACTCCGTGACTGCACAACCGAGTTTCGTATCGGGGATCGTTACCCCCTGGATCGAATGCGACATTGCGTTTCTCCGTTCAGAGGACATCTCGTTAATCGCCCGGCGATACCGCGCAGGCGCTGATGGCCGACGCTTGCGTGATCAGGCTTCCAGGAACGCCAGCAGATCGGTGTTGAGCTGATCCTTCTGGGTGATCAGCAGGCCGTGCGATCCGCCTTCGTAGACGGTGAACTTCGCGTGGGAGATGATCCTGGCGGTCAGGTTGCCGGAGATCTCGATCGGCACGATCTGATCATCGCTGCCGTGAATGACGAGCGCAGGCACGCTGATCTTCGCCAGATCGTCGCGGAAATCGGTCTCCGAGAAAGCGCTGATCGCATGGTAGGCGGCGAGGATGCCGGTGGCCTCGCCCGGAACGGCACGAGCGGACGCCCCCACGTCCCACCGTCACAGCGAGCAGAGCTCGTTGCCGGGGGCGCGATCGCCGCACGAGAAGGTATTGAACATGTCCAGGAAACTCGAAGGTAAAGTCGCGGTCGTTACCGGCGGAAGCTCCGGCATCGGTCTCGGCGCTGCCAAGGCGTTCGCAGCGGAAGGCGCCCAGGTCTTTATCACTGGGCGTAACTAGGTCGCTCTCGACAAGGCCGTCGCAGAGATTGGCGGGTCGACGGTCGGTGTACAGGGTGACGCTGCCGTTCTCGCCGACATCGACAAGATCTACGCCGAGGTGGCCGAGAAGGCCAAGGGCATCGATGTCCTCATGCTCAACGCCGGCATGTTCGAGCCGATGGCAATCGGAGAGATTACCGAGGAGCATTTCGACAAGCTCTATAACACCAACGTCCGCGGGCTGCTGTTCGGCTTCCAGAAGGCGCTGCCCTATCTTGCTGAAACTGCATCGGTCATCCTGACCGGGTCGATCGGCGCATCCGTCGGCATTCCGGGCATGTCGGTCTACGGGTCGACGAAGGCGGCGATCCGGTCGCTTGTCCGTGGCTGGATTCTCGATCTCAAGGGTCGCGGCATCCGCATCAATGTTCTCGCACCGGGTCATACGGCAACGCCTGGTCTCGATGCGCTGCTCAATGATGAACAGCGCGCGTACATGGTCTCCACCATCCCGCTCGACCGGCTCGGAACCGCCGAAGATGTCGGCAAGGCCGCGGTGTTCCTGGCGTCGGACGATAGCCAGTACGTCAACGGCATCCAGCTCGATGTCGATGGCGGCGTCGCTCAATATTGAGCGACGCATTCGGAATTAGCCCCGTCCGACTTAAGCCACTGGCTGGTCGGATGGGGCTAACCTCTCGCCCGAGCGCGGAGCTCAAACGCGCCTCGCCGATGGCGGCATAACCCAACTCTGTCAGCGAAGGCGGCCGTTTAATCCGGCGACCGCCTCAGCCCCTCGTCTCTGAAAGGCCGATCCGGTGTCGTCCACATTCTATGAAGCGACCATCCCTCCCCTCGCGCGCGGTCTCAATGTCCTGACCGGATACGTCGACAGGGCGGAGGCGCGCACTCGATCACATGGCCGATCCGGCCGTTCTCATCAGTGCTCGGATCGCTCCCGATATGATGTCGCTGGCGGGTCAGATCCAGCGTGCCAGCGACAAAGCTAAGAACGGCGTGGCTAGACTTTCCGGGATTGCGGCGCCAATGTCCGTGGACACTGAAACGACGTTTGAAGATCTCCGTCTCCGCATATTCAAGACCGTCACCTATCTCGAGACGATCGCACCGGAAGATCTCTTTGAGGGTGCCGTCAGCCGTCTTGAACTCAGCTTTCAGAGCTTTACCGGGAAAATGAACGGTGAAGATTACCTGACGAAGATCCTTCTGCCGGACTCGTATTTCATATTGCTATGGTTCATGCGATCCTGCGCGGCTTGGGTCTGCCCGTTGGGAAGGCCGACTATCTCGGTGCCTTTGACTGAGGCAATCGCTTCCGTAGCAGGCCGAAGTTAGACGTCAGCTTCCACACCAATCTCGTTCTTTCAAGCCGTCCGGCGCGCCGTTCGAATGTCCGGTCTGCCCTCGAAGCCGCCATTCGTCGACGTTGCAGTGATCGATCGGTAAGTCCCATTTATCGCCGGTCGGGCGAGCGGCGGCCATCGACCAAAGTCCGTTTACGCGGGGCCGCGCCAACGAACGTCCGGTCTAAACCAAAGCTCCCGCGAGACTGATTCAAGCGGACTATCGGCAGCGTGCGTTGTCGTTATTTCACGCGTTGGCAGCGCTCCTGGAATTGACCAGACGTTCAAATTAGGCGCGAGAGTAAGAAAGCGTCATTTTGTAGTGGAGCCGGACTCCTCGATATCGCCATCAGGATATGCTCGTCCAGCGATTAGGCGCCGTTGCACCGATATCTTCTGATCGATATTCGAACACCGAGCCGGCATAAAGTCGGAGCTAGGGGAACGGCATGCTACGGAAAAGTCGGCACATATTACTGTCCTGCGCCGGCCTCTGGACGCTTTCTTCCGTAGCGGTGTCCGCCCAAACCGTGGCGTCAGCGGAAGCCGAAACTGGCCGAGCACCCAAGGGGCAGTCTGCAACACCGGCCAGCAACATTGATCAGGATGCGATCATCGTCACCGCTCGCCGGCGCGATGAAAACATCGAGAAGGTGCCGATCTCGATTGTTGCGATCGGCGCCCAGCAACTGCGCGATCGATCGATCTTTTCCGAATCCGATCTGCAGACTTCCGTGCCGGGCCTGACCGTGCGGCAGAATGGCAATGCCAACCAGTTCAACTACGCCATTCGCGGTCAGAGCGTCGATACCTATTCCAATTCGCCACCCGGGGTCCTCAGCTATATCGACGACGTTCAGGTCATCTCGCATTCCGCGACGACATTCTACGACCTTCAGAACATCCAGGTCCTGAAGGGCCCTCAGGGTACGCTGTTCGGACGCAATTCGACCGGCGGCGCGGTGCTCTTTCAGACCGCGCAGCCCGATGAGACCCTGGGCGGTTATATCGACGCCCGCTATGGCAGCTTCGATGCGCGGCATATCGAGGGCGCGGTCTCGCTTCCGGGGAGCGACGCGGTCGCACTGCGCATCGCCGGAAGCTACACCGGCGGGGGCGGTGCCTTCCACAATCTTGCGACCGGTCGTGATCTAGGCAATCAGAACGTGAAGTCGATCCGGGCGACACTATTGCTCAAGCCGGCGCCTGGCATCCGCAACACGACGGTTGTGCAATATACCCACGAGGGGGGCACCAACACTCCGACCGAACTATTTTCCGTCAACGGGTGCGGGCAGACCTTCAACGGCGCGGCGCTGACATCGACGGTCGGGTGCCTTTACGTTCCCGGATCAGCCGCCTTCGATGCCTATCTCAAGGCACATCCGGGTCTCTATTCCGGAGGCGTCGTCGCGTATCCGTCTCGCCAGCATGCGCTGGGGCTCTATACCGTAGATCTCGATTATCCCGACTTTCACCGTGCGCGAAGCGTCTTCGCGATCAACACCACGACCTATGAACTGTCTCATACTCTGACGCTGAAAAACATTCTGGGCTACAACAATTCGAAATCGGTGGACGGTTTCGACTATGATGGCACCCCTTATCCGATCTTCTCGACCGGCGGCGTACCCAAAGCCGATGGGATCGGTTATTCGGATACCGAGGGATTCCTTCAGCACACCAAACAGTTTTCGGAGGAATTCCAGCTTCAAGGCAAAGCGTTCGAAGACCGGTTGGTCTATGTGATCGGCGCCTATTATCTGCACGAGACGGATCGCACGCAGTCACCGCTCTATGCCTATGGTTTCAGCCCGGTCGCGCCGGGCGTCAGCTTGGCTTATGATGCGCGCAACGGCGACGAATCGATCGCCGGCTTCGCCCAGGCGACCTACAAGATCACCTCGCGGCTCAACCTGACAGGTGGCTTCCGCTATACCGGCGACACCGTCTCGGAACTGGAACTGCCGCGGTCCCTGTTCGCGGGGGCACCCAAGGAGTCGAGCAGATATAGCAAGCCGAGCTGGACGGTCAGTCTGGACTATCAGGTGACCCCCGGCCTGCTTGCCTACGCGACCACGCGCGGCAGCTGGCGCGCCGGCGGATATAATTACAGCATCACGCCGATCAACACGACAGCGGCAGGTGGCGGCAACGCCTTCCGGCCCGAAACGACGGAAGATATCGAGGCTGGCATCAAATACTCGGGCCGCGATCTGGGCGTGCCGGTCACGTTCAACGCCGACATCTTTAACCAGTGGATCCACAACGTCCAACGAGCAGCGTATGTCGTCGGACCTGAGGGGACAGGTACGCTGTTTACCGCCAACGTGCCCGAGGCGAAGATAACCGGCGTCGAGTTCGAGATGTCGGTACGCCCTCTGGCCTGGATGCAGCTGGGCGGCTCAGGTGTGTTTACCAACGCGCGCTACAGCGACGGGAGGGTCAACCTGCTCGGCAGTCCGACACTCTACGGTCCGTATGCCGATACGCCTCGCTACACCGGTACGGTGTTCGCGGAGATTTCGCACCGCCTCATCGGCGGTGCCGGCACGATCATCTTGCGCGGCGACATCTACGGCCAGTCGAAGATGCATTTCTCGAACGTCGGAGCGACGATTGCGCCGAACACGACGATTGCGGGATATGGCGTTGCCAATGTGCGCCTGTCTTGGTCCGAAGTGGCCGGTAGCCGGGTGACCGCCGCCGTCTTCGTCCGGAATCTGGCAAACAAGGCCTATTATACGGGAGGTAACGCCGACGGACCGGCGTCGGGATTCAACACGGTTACGATCGGTCAGCGCCGCATGATTGGGGGAGAAGTCAGGCTCGCTTTCTGAAGTCAGCCTGCGGATCGGCGCTGAAAGCGGGACCGCGGCTCATTTCGGCCAGTCACTAAATCTGCTTCGAACCTAAAACATGCCCGGGGTCCCAATCGGCGCCGATCAGGACCGATCGCCACGCGCTTTTTCCAAAAACATCGTAGGTAGATGCATTGCTTAAAGGTGAGGTCCCACTTTCGGCGCCAATCCAACGCTTCGCTTTGCTTCAAGCACGTTATCCGATCGCCGGACTGAACCGCCCCGGGTTCGTCGGAGGCTCTGGGGGCTAAGTTACGCGGCCATGG
>CAXTBZ010000071.1:6398-13411 GCA_964242855.1 uncultured Sphingomonadaceae bacterium | reverse complement strand
ACGGAGGCCATTAAAGAGTAGCCCGCCGTGCTGAGGCTAAAAATAGGGCATGACAGCAAGAACCAGACACTCGCGAAACGCCACGTGCGATCCAGCCCTCATTGCGCCATCATGCTATTCAGCGTTCGTTTTGATGTCCATCCCTTAGATCGACCAACGAACAATGTCTCGGCGACACAAGGGTTCCGCATTGTGAAACCGGCCGCAAACGGGCAGGTTCGACGGGACAAGAACAGGCCGCTTCGGCAGGGCCGACGCACCACGATCAAGACGGAAAACACGCGATGAATTCAACAACGAAAACGGCCCTAAGGTTGCTATCGGGAGCATTCTTCTTCGCATCTGCAGCAATGGCGCAGCCGGCTGCCGACGCACCCGGAGCATCAACTATTGGCTACTCTGATCTTACCGATCTCGCACTTGCGGCGCAGGTCTCCGCAGTGGTCACCGTGCATGACGCGATCCACCTGAAGGATGCCGATGCGGCCGGCGTCGCGCCGGGCTTTGCGCGCTTCTATGTCGAGGGCGACGTGTCAACGCTGATCGCGGGTGCCGGAGGCCTCCCGGCGGCGGTGTCTTGGGTCGCCGACGTGCCGATGACGTCCGCGAATCGCCTGCCGAAGCTCAAGAAGCTCAAGCTGATCCTCCTGGCGCGGACGATCCCGCAGAAGCCCGGCGTGCTCCAGCTTGTCGCCAAATCGGCTCAACTGCCCTGGTCGCCCGAGCTCGAACAGCGGCTGCGCGCGATCCTTGCGGAGGCGAACAGCGCGTCCGCGCCGCCGGTCGTCACCGGCATCGGCCATGCCTTCCATGTCGCTGGAAGCATCCCGGGCGAAGGCGAGACCCAGCTCTTCCTCAAGACGGCCGACAATCGCCCGGTGTCGATCAGCGTCCAGCGCCATCCCGGCGAGGATCCGCGCTGGAGCGTTTCGCTGGGCGAGATCGTCGACGATGCGGCGGCGGCTCCACAGCGCGACACCCTGCTGTGGTATCGCCTCGCCTGTGCCTTGCCGCCGAGCCTGCCGGCCGACGCGGTTGCCGATCAGGCCGCCGATGACGCTCAAGCAGCGGAAGCGGACTACAAGCTTGTGCTGGACGGCCTCGGCGCCTGCGGCCGGACGATCGCCGCCAACTAAGCCTTGGCCTCATCGCCCAGAAACAGGAAGTCGCGCGCGTAGCGGCAGAGGTGGGCGCCCCCGTCCACGAACAATGTCTGCCCCGTCATCGCGCGCGCGCGGGCGAGATAGACCACGGCGTCGGCGATCTCCGCCGGCTCCGGCAGCAGTTCGAGCGGCATCCGGGCAGCGGCATCCTCCATGCGGGCCGGATCATAGTCCGCGGTCGGCAGCGTCAGCCCGGGGGCGACCGCCGAGACCCGGATCTGCGGGGCAAAGGCGCGCGCCATGATCTCGGTCGCCTGTGCCAGCGCGAGCTTGGACAGGGTGTAGCTGAACTGGTCCGCGTTGGGCGCCGCGATGCGCTGATCGAGGATGTTGACGATGGCGGCCGGCCTGCCGAATGCGGCAAGCGCCTTGGCAAGCAGCACCGGCGCCGCGCAATTGACCGAATAATGGGCGAGCAGCGCAGCCTGGGTGACCGTATCCGGCGTGTCATAGTCGAAGCGGGCGGCGTTGTTGACGAGCAGTTCCGGTGGACGCCCGCACGCCGCTGCGACCGCGGGAAGCAGGCCGCCGACCGCCGCCTCGTCCGAGAGGTCGGCGGTCACATGGTGCCAGGCGGCGCCAGCAGCAGTCAGCCGATCGCCGAGGCCGTCCTCGGGTTCGGACGCCGGGCTGCTGTGGATGGCGATATCGTAGCCCGCCTCGGCAAGCGCGACGCAGATCGCCGCGCCTAATCGGCGGCATCCACCCGTGACAAGCGCCAGCGGACGGGTCACCGGTGCCGGACCATGCGGATGCCGATCTCCTCGCCCCCCTGGCTGATCGCCAGCTTGACGATGCGGATGTCGACGCGGGAGACGCGCTCATCCTCGGCGAAGAGCTTGGCGCAGATATGCTCGGCAACCGCCTCGATCAGAGTGAAGTGCAGGCTCGGCGGCAGCGACTGCGTGACCGCATGCTTCAGATCGAGGTAGTTCTTCGACGCGGCGAGCGGCGTGTCCGGCGCGTATTTCCGCTCCGGCAAAGCGAGATCGACCGTCAGCGACACGCGCAGCGGCTGCGGCAGGTGCGTCTCTTCCGAGTAGATGCCGGTAAGCACCATCGCCTCGATGCCTGAGACCTCCAGCTGGAGCAGGTCGTTCGTCATGCCACCTTCATCTCGTTGCGATAGCGCCGCGCGTACGGGGCGTCGATGCTCGCCGCAAGGTTTCGTGTTTGTAGCGATTGGCCGTACAGCGCCCGGCTTTCGGATCGAAGCCGGGGATCGAGACGGGTGAACGACAAGGCAGAACTTCCGGCTGGCACGTATCTCGCGCCATTAGAGGCGGCCGAACCTGCGGACATAGAGCGGTTGCTCGATCTCGCCTTCGGGGGCGACCGCCGGCTTCGCACCGCCTACCGACTACGGGAAGGCACCGCCTGCGAACGCACCGCCAGCATGGCCGCCTTCAATACATCGGGAGTGCTCGTCGGCTCGCTGCAGACCTGGCCGTTGGCGCTGACCGCACCCGATGGGCGGTTCACCCCCTTGTGGCTGATCGGGCCGGTCGCCGTGGATCCGGCGCGGCGCGGCGAAGGCATCGCCCGCGCCATGCTCGCCACCGCGCTTGACACCTTGGATGGCACCGGCATCTCCGCCATCCTGATCGGCGATCCGGCCTATTACGAGCCGTTCGGGTTCAACTCGGAGGCGACCGGCAGCTGGGACCTACCCGGCCCGGTCGAGCGCCATCGCCTGCTCGCGCGGATCGCCGCCGGAGAAACGCTGCCCGCCGAAGGGAAGCTTGAACCGCGACGCTGAGGCTTCAAGACTGACGGGAAACATCCTAGGGGACAGCGATGCCTCTTACCAACCCCCCGCCCGATGCGATCGCAGGCATGACGCTGGCCGAGATCGCCAAACTCGCCGCTGACGGCAAGTTGCCGCCGGTCGACAAGTGGAACCCCGATCATTGTGGCGACAGCGGGATGCGGATCACCGCCGATGGGCAATGGTGGCACGAGGGATCGCCGATCGGACGTGTTGCGCTGGTCCGGCTGTTCTCGACGGTGCTGCGGCGTGAACCCGATGGCGGCCACGTTCTCGTCACGCCAGTCGAAAAGCTCTCGATCGAGGTCGAGGATGCGCCCTTCATCGCCACTGAGATGGAGAGCGACGGCGAGGGCGAACAGCGCCGCCTCGCGTTCCGCACCAACGTTGGCGATCTCGTGATCGCCGGTCCCGACCATCCGCTCGTCATCGAGGACCGCGGCCACGGTGCGCATCCGTATCTGCGTGTACGCGGTGGCCTGGAGGCACTGGTGGCGCGGCCGGTCTATTACGAACTGGCCAATCTCGCGCTGGACGAGCCGGTCGGACCGGCCGGACAGCCCGGCCTGTGGAGCGACGGCGCCTTCTTCGCGCTGGGCACGCCCGAAGCGTGAGCCTTGCCGACACGATCCGCGCACGTTTCGAGGCGAGCGCCGACGTTCCCGCGCCGCACGCCGGAGACGGGATCGACTGGATCGAGGGCGCACCTGTTCCGGCCGCCGTGCTCGTCGCGATCACCGACCGCGCCGAGCCGGGCCTGATCCTCACCCGCCGCAATGAGGCGCTGCGCAATCATGCCGGCCAGATCGCCTTCGCCGGCGGCCGGGCGGATCCGGAAGATCAAGGCCCGGTCGACACGGCGCTTCGCGAGGCGCACGAGGAGATCGGCATGCCGCGCAATGCGGTGCGCGTGATCGGCTGCGATGCGTCCTACCGCACGGTCACCAACTATTCGATCACGCCTGTTATCGGCATCGTGCCGCCCGACTTGCACCTCGTCCCGCTTGAGTTCGAGGTCGCGGACATCTTCGAGGTGCCGCTGGCCCATGTCTTCGATCCCGCCAACCAGCAACGGCGCGAAGGCGAGTTTCGCGGTGCGCGGCGCAGCTATTACGAGATCGTCTGGCAGGATCGTCATATCTGGGGCGCCACCGCGGCGATGATCGTCAACCTCACCCGCCGGCTGGCGGCGTGACCGCTGTTGGCGTTCCTCCGGACGTGCAGGATGCCGAAGGCCTGGCCCGGCTGATCGCGGCGCTCGATGGGGGGCGAGACGGTGCGCGCTACATCGGCGGCTGGGTGCGCGATACTCTTCTTGGCCTCGATCCCCAGGATATCGATGTCGCCACCCGGCTCGCCCCGCAGGAGGCCGAGCGCCGAGCCAAGGCCGCCGGGCTGAACACCTGGAGTTCGCCGTCGGGCATCGCGCACGGCACGATCGGCGTAGTGATCGGCGGTAGGACCATCGAAGTTACCACGCTCCGCCGTGATGTCGTGACCGACGGGCGCCACGCCACCGTCGCCTTCACCGAGGACTGGCGCGAGGATGCGGCCCGGCGGGACTTCACGATCAACGCGCTCTCCGCTGACCCGCTGACGGGCGAGGTGCACGATTATTTCGGCGGTCTGGCCGATCTGAACGACGGGTGCGTGCGCTTCATCGGTGTGCCCGAGGCGCGGATCGCCGAGGATCATCTGCGCATCCTGCGCTTCTTCCGCTTTCACGCCCGCTTCGGCAAGAGCGAGCCGGACGCCGCCTCGCTTGCTGCCAGCGTTGCGCGCGCGAAGGACCTGATGGCGCTTTCCCGCGAGCGGATCGCTACCGAACTGCTGAAGCTGCTCGGCGTTGCCGATCCGCTGCCGACGGTGCGGACGATGCTGGGCGGTGGCGTGCTGGCGCCGGTGCTGCCCGAGATCGTCGATACGAACCGTCTGGCGGCCCTGATCGCAACCGAGCGAGCAGCGAACATCGCGCCCGATGGCCTGCGCCGGCTCGCCGCGTTGCTCCCGGATAAGGCCGAAGCCGCCGACCAGATCGGGGCGCGGCTCAAGCTTTCGAAGGCCGATCGCAAACGGTTGGTGCAGGCGGCGCAGCCGGTGGGGGCGAGACCCGAGGCGTTGGTCTACACGATCGGCGCGGCGAGCGCAGTCGACACCCTCCTGTTGCTGGGTGACCCCTCGGGAGCGAGAACCGCTGCAGCGTGGCAAGCACCGCGCTTCCCGCTGTCGGGTGGCGACCTGATCGCGCGAGGCTTGACCCCAGGGCCGATCGTGGCCGCGACGCTCCAGCAGGTTGAAAAACAATGGATCGACGCCGGCTTTCCGGGTGGCGCGGCGATCGACGACATGGCAGCTGCGGCGGTATCGGCGGCGCTCGCGCGATCCCCTAGGTAAGGCGTGCCTGCCAGTAATCCTGCGCTTCGGCAGCCGTCAGCGGCATTCCGTAGAAATAGCCCTGGCCATGGCTGCACCCGAGCGCGGCCAGCGTCTGCGATAGCTCGATGGTCTCGACGCCTTCTGCAGTCGTCGTCTTGCCGAGCGCATCGGCGAGGCTGAGCACCGCCCGCACGATCGCCACCTTGTCGCGATCTGCCAGCATACCCGAGACGAAGCTGCGATCGATCTTGAGATTGTCGATCGGCAGCTTGCGCAGATAGCTGAGCGACGAATAGCCGGTCCCGAAATCATCCATCGCGACCCGCACGTTCAGGCTTTTCAGGGCCTGCAGCGCACGCGTCGTGCGTTCGGGATCCTGCACGATCGCGCTTTCGGTGAGCTCCACCGTCAGGCGCGCGCCGTCGATCCTGTGGGTGGCGAGCGCTGCGGCGATCACGCCCGGCACATCGTCGCGCGCCAGCTGTATCGCAGACACGTTGACGCTCATCGCGAGCGGCACCTGTCCGCACGCTACAGCATCCCACCGCGCAAGGGTGGCGAGCGCCAGATCCAGCGCCCAGCGGCCAAGCGGCACGATCAGCCCCGCCTCTTCGGCGACCGGGATAAACTCGCCCGGATCGATGATGCCGCGCACCGGATGGTTCCAGCGGGCGAGCGCCTCGAATCCGGTGACGCGATTGGCGCCGAGATCGATGATCGGCTGGTAGGCAAGCGTCAGATCGCCCTGATCGATGGCGCGGCGCAGTTCGGTCTCGAGATCGAGCTTGTAGCGCGCACAGGCGGCCTCGCCGGCGTGGTGGACCTCCACCCGCCCCGTGCCCTTGGCGCGTTTCAGGGCGAATTGTGCGTTGCGGACGAGTTCCTCGCCGCTGGTCGGCTCCTCGCCGACGAGGGCGCACCCGATCGCGCACTCGAGCCCGACCTCGAAGCGCGCCAGGCGGAACGGGGTGGACAATATTGTCTGGATGCGTCGCGCCGCCGCCGGCGCATCGTCCGGCCCATTGGCGAGGCGCAACAGGATGCCGAACTCGTCGCCGCCGACCCGCGCAAGCATGTCGCCCGCACGCAATGTCGACATCAGCCGCCGAGCGACGGTGATGATCACCTCGTCGCCCGCAACACCGCCGAGGCTCTCATTGATCCGGCTGAAGCGCGACAGATCGACGAGCAGCACGGCATGGCGTAGCCCGTCACCGGTTGCCATCACCGCATCGACCGCCTCGGCAAAGGCGGAGCGGTTGGGCAGGCCGGTCAGGCTGTCGTGGAGCAGCTCGGCACGCAGCGAGCGGGCGCTCTCCACCTCGCTGGTGCGATCGACCAAGGTCAACAGGCAGCGCGCGTGACCACCCGGAATCTGCTTGAGCGGCGAGATACAGGCCTGAAAATGACGGCCCGACACCTGATCACCATCGCGCCAGTCAAAGCGGACTTCGCTCGTCGATTCGCCAAAGAAATCAAGCAGCCGCGCGGTCAATCCCGGGCTGACCTCTATCGGCAGCATCTCGGCGCCCGACCGACCTGCATCGAGCGCCGCATACCGCTTGTTGCAGGAACCGACGCTGAGCCGCCCATCACCCTCGTCCACCAGCACCGCCGCCGCGATCGGCAGCGCATCGAGATAGGATTGGCGCACGGCGGCGACCATATCCCAGGCGTTCGGATCGATAACGCGGACCCCGCCAACG
>CAXTBZ010000071.1:0-6388 GCA_964242855.1 uncultured Sphingomonadaceae bacterium | reverse complement strand
CCTCTATTCCGACTTACCTCGGCCATTCCCATGCATGTCAGCGTTAGACAAGGCAGGTTAATCTTTGCTTTCAGAGGGGTTTGGTGCGGGCAGCGGCGCGGCCGAGAAGCGGTTGTCGCGCGGGAAGCCGATCGGCGCCATCCGCCCGCCGGCGCCGCGCGCGGTGCGCCACGGGTTGAGATCGGCCTCGGTACGGATGCGCCCGCTGCCGCCGCCCATCGCCCAGCTGATCCCCGCCTCGAAGCGGATCGCGACCGCGTCGGACAAGCCGCCGTCCCGATAGCGCTGGAGCTGCACCCCCGATCCGCGCGCCATCTCGGGAAGCTCGACGATCGGGAACACCACCATCTTGCGGTTGTCGCCGATCACCGCGACATAATCCGCGCCGAACGGCACCGGCCGGAACAGCCTCAGTTCGGCGCCGGGACGCAGATTGAGCAGCTGCTTGCCCTTGCGCGTCTCAGCGACGACGTCGGCGAGCTTGGCTAGGAAGCCACGCCCATCCGACGAGGCGACCAGCACCTGCGTATCGCCGGCCCCACGCGGCGCCGGGAGCAAGGCAACCGGCGCACCCTCGCCTTCGAGATCGATCATCAGGCGCACCGGCTCGCCGAAGCCGCGCCCGCCGGGAAGTTTGTCCGCAGCAAGCGTGAACACCCGCCCATTCGCCGCGACAAGCAGCAGCCGATCGGTGGTCTGCGCGTGGAAGGCGAACAGCGGGCCGTCGCCCTCCTTGAACTTCAGTGTATCCGCCGCCGCAAGATCACGATGACCGGACATCGCCCGGATCCAGCCGCGCTGCGACAGGATCACGGTGATCGGCTCGCGCTCGATCATCGCTTCCAGAGGAATTTCTCGTGCCGGGCCTGCCTCGGCGATCGTCGTGCGGCGCGCGCCGAGCGCGGTCTCCGGCGCATAGCGTTCGCGCAGGTTGGCGAGGTCCTTCTTGAGGCGGTTGCGCTGTTTGACCGGGCTTTCGATCAGCTCGGCGAGCCCGCGGCGCTCCTTGTCGAGGCTGGCGCGCTCCTTCTTGATCTCCATCTCCTCCAGCCGCCTGAGCGATCGGAGCCGCATGTTGAGGATCGCCTCCACCTGCCGATCGGTGAGACCGAACTCGTCCATCATGATCGGCTTGGGCTCGTCCTCGGTGCGGATGATCTCGATCACACGATTGAGATTGAGGTAGGCGATCAGGAAGCCGTCGAGCAGCTCGATGCGATCGTCGATCTTGGCGAGGCGATGCTTCGATCGATTGAGCAGCACCTCGATCTGATGCGCCAGATAGGCCGACAGCGCCTGCGCGAGGCTCATCACCCGCGGCGTCCGGGTCGCATCGAGCACGTTCAGGTTGAGCGGCACGCGGATTTCGAGATCGGTCAGCCGATACAGGCTGTCCTTCAGCGTATCGACGTCCACCGTGCGGCTCCGCGGCTCCAGCACGATGCGGATCAACTCATCCGATTCGTCGCGAACGTCGGCCAGGATCGGCAGCTTCTTGTCGGTGATCAGCAGCGCGATCTGCTCGATCAGCTTGGCCTTGGGCACGCCATAGGGGATCTCAGTGATAATCAGCTGCCAGGTGCCGCCGGCAAGCTTCTCCAGATCGGCGAAGCGGGCGCGGGTGCGGAAAGCGCCGCGCCCGGTCTCGTAGGCTTCGCGGATCGCCGCCGGGCCATCGGCGATGAGCCCGCCGGTGGGAAAATCCGGCCCCTGCACATATTGGAGCAGCTCGGCGACCGGCGCCTGCGGATTGTCGATCAGATGCATCGCGGCATCGATCAACTCCGCGGCGTTGTGCGGCGGGATCGACGTCGCCATGCCGACCGCGATGCCGGAAGCACCGTTCGCCAGCAGATTGGGGAACAGCCCCGGGAACACCTCGGGCTCTTCATCCTCGTTGTTGTAGGTCGGTTTGAAGCCGACGGTGCCCTCATCGAGCCCGGCCATAAGTTCCACCGCGGTGGCGGTGAGGCGCGCCTCGGTGTAGCGGTAGGCAGCCGCGTTATCGCCGTCGACGTTACCGAAATTGCCCTGCCCGTCGACCAGTGGGTAGCGCAGCGAAAAGGTCTGGGCGAGGCGGACCATGGCATCGTAGACCGACTGATCTCCGTGCGGATGATATTTGCCGATGGTGTCGCCGACGACGCGTGCGCACTTCTTGTAGGCGGACGCCGGATCGAGCCGGAGCAACCGCATCGCCCACAGCAGCCGGCGGTGGACCGGCTTCAGCCCATCGCGCACATCGGGCAGCGAGCGCGCGGTGATCGTCGACAGCGCGTAGACGAGGTAGCGCTGGCTCAGCGCCTCGTCGAACGGAGTGTCGGTGTAGGGCTCGGGATCGAGCGTGTCGGTGGAGGCCATGGCTGACGGTTAGCAGGGCGCGGACATCATGGGAACGCGGCCGCTTTCGCTCGGGACGCGTAGCGCTTGGCCAGCACCGAACACACCATCAGCTGCGCCTGGTGGAAGATCATCAGCGGGAGCAGCAGCATGCCGACCTGCGCCGGCGGGAAGATCGCGGTCGCCAGCGGAACGCCCGCCACCAGGCTCTTCTTGGAGCCGCAAAAGCGCCACACGATCTCGTCCTCCCGCGCCCAGGCCAATGCCCGAGCGCCCCACAACGTCGCAGTGAGCACCGCGGACAGCATGACCAGGCCGATGATGAGCGCGGCGATCAGATCGTGCAGGTCGGTGCGGTGCCAGAGCCCCTCCACGACCGCGGCCGAGAACACGGTGTAGACGAGGAACAGGATCGAGCCGCGATCGACACGGCCGACCAGCGTCTTGTGCCGATCGACGAAGCCGCCGATCCACGGGCGCAGGAAGTGACCGGCGGCGAACGGTAGCAATAGCTGGCCTGCCACCTTCAGGATCGCATCGAGCGCCTGCGCGCCGCTCGTGCCGCCGGCCCCCATGAGCAGGCGCGCGAGCAGCGGTGTCGCGAAGATGCCGACGATGCTGGACAACGAGGCCGATCCGATCGCCGCCGGCACGTCCCCGCCGGCGATCGAGGTGAACGCGATTGAGGATTGCACGGTGGAGGACAGCAGCGAGAGATAGAGCAGCCCCGCCGCCATCGCCGGCGCCACCTGCAGCGCCACCGCGTGGGCGCCAAGGCCAAGCAGGGGATAGAGGAGGAAGCTCGTCGCCAGCACGGCGAGGTGCAGCTTCCATTTGCCGGCGCCCGCCACGATCGCCGCCCGACTGAGCTTGGCGCCGTGTAGGAAGAACAGCAGCAGGATGGCACCGTCTGCGGCCCACCCGGCGATGCTGGCGCCGATCCCGCGCGCAGGGATCAGGCTCGCCGCCGTGACGGTCGCAACGAGGAGCGCGAGGAAGGGATCGAACAGGGTCGCAAGGCGGCGCAGCATGGGACAGTCCTAGGCGCAGATGTACCGGCACGCGTCATTGAAAAGCGACCCGGCATCCGTTAGAGCGCACGCTCGCCCTGGCCGTGTCGGATTCTCCATCACGCGCCGGGGCGAACGTCTTTTCTACGGGTACGGGACACGCGAATGGCACGCCGCCGGCAAATTTACGAAGGCAAGGCCAAGATCCTCTACGAGGGCCCCGAGCCCGGCACGCTGATCCAGTATTTCAAGGATGACGCGACCGCCTTCAACGCCCAGAAGAAGGGCACGATCAGCGGCAAGGGCGTGCTCAACAACCGCATCTCCGAGCATGTCTTCACGATGCTCGGCAATATCGGCGTGCCGACCCACTTCATACGGCGTCTCAACATGCGCGAGCAGCTGATCCGCCAGGTCGAGATCATCCCGATCGAGATCGTGGTGCGCAACGTCGTCGCGGGCAGCCTCGCCAAGCGCCTCGGCATCGAGGAGGGCACGCAGCTGCCCCGCACGATCATCGAATATTATTACAAGGACGATGCGCTCGGCGACCCGATGGTCACCGACGAGCATATCGCCTGCTTCGGCTGGGCGAGCCAGGAGGAGATGCACGACATCTCCGACATGGCGATCCGCGTGAACGACTTCCTCACCGGGCTGTTCGCCGGGATCAACATCCGGCTGGTCGACTTCAAGCTGGAGTTCGGCCGGCTCTGGGAAAACGACTTCGCGCGCGTCATCCTCGCCGACGAGATTACGCCGGACGGTTGCCGGCTGTGGGACATGACCACCAACGAGAAGCTCGACAAGGACCGCTTCCGCCGCGATCTCGGCGGCGAGGTCGAGGCCTATCAGGAGGTCGCGCGCCGGCTCGGGCTGTTGCCCGAGGGCGCCGAGACCTCGGTGCTCGACATGGAAAGCCATCGCAAGAAGCGGGGGAAGTAGGGGCGCCGCTACCCGTCATCCTGACGAAGGTCAGGATCCAGACGAGTTGCGCCCGATGGTTCGGCGTTGCGTGTCTGGATCCCGAACCAAGTTCGGGATGACAAAGAAGAAGCGGTTGCACCCGCTTTCCGCCCCGCGCGTTTCCCGCGCGTGACCGCCGCCTCTCCCGACACTGCAGAGCCCAACCGCGACCCGCCGGTCCGCGAAGCGATCGGCATCGCGCGCGTGCTCTGCATCCTTGGCATCGTCTACGTCCACGCCTGGACCGGGCTCGACGGCGACGCGCTCGCCAAGCTCGATTCGACGCATCAGGGCATCCTGCGCTGGGTGCTGATCGAGCTCGTCGGGCGCAGCGCGGTGCCGCTGCTCGGCGCGATCTCGGGCTGGCTGTCGGGGCCGTCGGCACGCAAGCGCAGCTATTGCGCGTTCGTGAAGGTCAAGGCGCGGACGATCCTAGCGCCGATGCTGTTGTGGAATGTGATCGCGCTGGTGCTGGTCAGCGGCTTCGCGCATTGGGGCCATCTCGCGGCGCCCGTACCTGCAAGTTTTTGGGAGGCGCTCGACTGGATCGGCTGCGTCACCCAGCCCAATCCGATCAACGTCCAGATCAGCTTCCTGCGCGATCTGTTCCTGTGCATGTGCGCCGCCCCCCTGCTCACCCGCCTGCCCGATCGGTGGCTGTGGACGCTCTGGGCAGGCGCGGCTTTGTGGTCGATCGTCGATGTGCAGCTCTACATCCTGCTGCGCCCGGCGATCCTGCTGTTCTTCCTCTCGGGCATGCTGGCGCGGCGCCATCGGACGGCGGAGCGGATCGCGCGGTGGCCGCTGTTCGGCTGCGTGATGCCCTATCTGCTGCTCCTACCGGGCAAGATCGTGCTCGGCAGCCAGGACGATGCGTGGCTGAAGGCGCATGTCTATGCCGCCAACGCGATCGATCTGCCGATGCGCTTCGCCGCGGCGCTGGCGATCTGGCGGATCGCGCTGGCGCTGGTGCCGACCCGCGCCGGCAAACGGATCATCGGCCTCGAGCGCTACGCCTTCCTAATGTTCTGCTGCCACCTGGTGCTGATCTGGCTGCTCGGCCCGGTAATCGGCCTGGCGACCGGGCGGATGGGATCGCCGGGCTACCTCCCCTTCCTGCTTGTCCAGCCGCTGCTGGCATTGGGCGGCGCGATCCTGCTTGGCCGCGCGTTGGAGGCAGCGTCCCCGCCGACCGCGAAACTGCTGAGCGGCGGGCGGCTGGCTTAACCCGAAATCCTCCCCCGCCAGGGGGAGGTGGCGCCGAAGGCGACGGAGGGGGAGGACGGCGATGGAGCCACATTTAGCGCTCCGCCGCCCGCCCCCCCCACCATGCTTCGCATGGTCCCCTTCCCCTTGGCGGGGGAGGATTGCTATGGTCGCAAGACTTGCGCCTCTGCCGCCCATCGGCCAAAGGGTCCGCGAAACCGGAGTTGACCCCATGAAGACCCGTGTCGTCGTCACCCTGAAGTGCGGCGTGCTCGATCCGCAGGGCAAGGCGGTGCACAACGCGCTGAGCGGCCTGGGCTTCGGCGGCGTCAACGACGTCCGCGTCGGCAAGATCGTCGAACTCGATTTGGCCGATGGCACCGACGATGCCGCGATCGAGGACATGTGCCGCAAGCTGCTGGCCAACACCGTCATCGAGAACTTCCGCATCGAACACGCCTGATGCGGCGCTAATGGGAGCATTCGCACGATGAAAGCCGCCGTCATCGTCTTCCCCGGTTCCAATTGCGATCGCGATCTCGCCGTCGCCTTCAAGGCGATCACCGGCGAGGAGACCACCATGGTCTGGCATGGCGAGACCAGCCTGCCGGACGGGCTCGATATCATCGGCGTGCCGGGCGGCTTCTCCTACGGCGACTATCTGCGATCCGGCGCGATGGCGGCACGCTCGCCGGTTATGCGCGCCGTGGCGGACGCGGCGGGCAAGGGCATGCCGGTGCTCGGCGTCTGCAACGGCTTTCAGGTGCTGACCGAGTTGGGGCTGCTGCCCGGCGCGCTGATGCGAAATGCCGGGCTCAACTTCGTCTGCCGCGACGTCGATCTCACCGTCGCCAACAGCCAGACGA
>CAXTBZ010000070.1:0-13421 GCA_964242855.1 uncultured Sphingomonadaceae bacterium | reverse complement strand
GCACGCCGAGCCGCCGCCCGCATGTCCCTTCATCCAACCAACAATGAGAATGAACCAAATCGGCGTCGAACCATCCCTCCCTTTCAGGAGAGACTTGCTCAATGCCGATGTAGCGGTAAACCGCGTTTCGCCTGGGCGAAGCGCCGTTGACGAGGCGTTATCTATGAGAGCCCGGCCGAATCGTCAACCGCGTTTTGCATTTTTGTTGCGAAAGCAGAGAGGGCAGCTCCAGAACCGCGCTTTCTTAAGAGCTGCTGCGCCATGGAAGGATGATCAACGCGTGGAGAGCCGTAGCCAGTGACAGAGGATGTGGCACCCGAAGAAACCGCGAACGGCATGACCGCGCGGATCCGTAGTGCCGTGATCTGGCGCTCCGGCAGCCAGATGCTGGGGCAACTGGTGATGTGGTGCTCGACCTTCCTGGTGCTTCGCCTGCTGACGCCGGGCGACTACGGCCTTTTTGCAATGACGCAGGTGGTGATCGGTCTGGCCCAGCTCATGAACGGGTACAGCTTCGCCTCCTCGCTGGTTCAGTCCGAGGAACTAGACGAAGTGCGTGCGGGCCAGGTGTTCGGTGTGCTGCTCCTCATGAACGGGGCTATCGCGGTTGCTCAGTTCCTCATCGCTCCGTCTGCCGCTGCCTATTTCCACCAGCCGATGCTCACCGCGATCCTTCGCGTGCAGAGCCTGCTGCATCTCACGACGCCTTTCATCATCATGCCCCAGGCCCTGCTTTCGCGCAGGATCGACTTTCGCACGCAAGGCCGCGCCAATCTGATCGCTGCGCTCGCCGGTGCGATCACCGCGCCAATCTGTGCACTTGCCGGACTGGGGGTGTGGACCCTCGTGCTGGCTCCGCTCGCCATGTTCGGCACGCGCGCGCTACTGCTCGGACTTCTCGGACGCTGGTGGATCCGCCCACGGTTCGCGCTGGCAGGCGCCGGCGCGATGTTCGGTTTCGGCGGAACCGTGTTGATCAGCGATATCCTGTGGTTCGTGCAGAACCAGGCCGATGTCTTCATCGCGGGCCGCCGCTTCGATGCGCACATGCTGGGGCTCTATTCGGAGGGACTGTTCCTGACCCAGATCCTGGTCAACAAGTTCGTGCCGTCCTTGAACGAAGTCGCGTTCCCCGCCTACGCGCGGATGCAGACTGACCGCAGCGCCGTCGCCTGGAGCTTCGCCAAGGCGCTGTCGATCATCATGCTGCTGGCGATGCCTTTCTATATCGGCCTGGCGACGACGGCAGCACCGCTCGTCCTGACGGTGATGGGGCCTAAGTGGGCCGAGGCCATCCCGCTCGTCCAGCTACTTGCCTTCGCGATGCCGTTCGTCACGCTACATGTTCTGTATCCGCCGGCGACCAACGCGCTGGGCAAGCCGCGGATCGGCGCGATGTCCTCCGCGGCAGGCGCGGTAGTGCTGCCGATCGCCTTTTGGATCGGCGTGCCTTACGGGCCAATAGGGATGGCAGCCGCCTGGGTTGTATCAATGCCGTTGCTGGTGCTGGTTTCGTCAAGTCTGTCGCTGCCCGTATTTGGTCTCAGCTGGAGCAGACTTGGCCGCGCAATCTTGCCGCCGCTCGCCGCCGCACTGGCGATGGGCGCGGTCGTCGCGGGTGTCGATCGATTGTTACCAGCTATCGCGCCGCCCGTACGGCTAGCGACGCTCGTGCCCGTCGGCGTTGCAGCCTATGCAGGCTTCGTGATGTTGTTCGCGCGCGATATCGCCAAGCAGGCATTCGCCATGATACGGGGCCGGGCCGAGGCCGCCGCTGCCTGAACGTCAGCTGCCCGCGATGTAGAGCCGCATTGCCTCGGCGTCCGCCTCGATACGGTCGATCCGCAGCTTGACGAGGTCGCCGATTGAGACAACTCCGACCAATGCCTCGCCTTGGATCACGGGTAGATGCCGAACGCGCCGTTGGGTCATCAGCGCAAGCGCCGACATGATTGGGGTACCCAGCTCGACTGTGAGCGCAGGTGAACTCATCACCTCGGACATACGGCGGTGGAGAAACGCCGGGCCTTCCTTGTCGAGCCCGTAAATGACGTCACGCTCCGAGAACACGCCCTCGACGCGGCCATCGGCGATCACCGGCACGGCGCCGATCCGCCGTTGGGCGAGTAGCTTCACCACCTCATCCACGCGTTGATCCGGCGCAACGGAGATCGTCTCTCCGCCTTTTGCCTGGAGTATCGCCGCAATCGTCATGCCGGCCTCCTCTCAATGACAGCCAGCCAGTTTGCAGGCGCACTTGATCATCCCATGTCTGCGGCCCAAAGAAAACCCATGCCGAAACATGATCCCGTGCCGAGGAAGCGGATTGCGAACCCGCACGCCTGGTCCCGGTTCAGGCTGATGATGCGATGGATGGTGCTGCTTGCACTGCTCTGCGTGGCCGGGGCGCTATTTTATCTGCGGTCGGGTGGCGCGCCGCTAACCGCTCAAATGGTGATCGCCACGTCAACCGGCGTGTTCCTGACAGTCATGGTCGGCACCGGCCTGATGAGCCTGATCTTCCTGTCCAACGGCAGCGGCCACGACGATGAGGTGGACGACCCGTTTGACGAACGCTGACACATAGCGAAAGAGCGCCGCCTCCATTTTCCGGAAGCGGCGCTCTCTGCTTGCCAATCGATGTCCGAGATCAGGCCGCGACATTATCCTCCGACGAGGCGACGCGGCGGGCGCGGCGACGACGGGGCGCCTGTTCCTCGCCCTCTGCCGGTGATTCTGAAGAGGCTTCGCTTGCCACCGAGAAGGAGGGCGGCAGACGATCGACCTCAATCTTGGGCGAAGCATCGTCAACCTGCGTCTCCACCTTCTTGGGCGGACGACCGCGACGCGGCCGGGGCGCCTCAACCAGCTGCTCGGGCGCAGCCGCGGCAGGCGCTTGCTCAGTCGCTACTGCCTCGATCGGCTCGCGATGGTCGGTTCTTTGACGATAAGGGCCGCGCTCGTCACGATTGCCGCGCTCCTGGTACGATCGATCCTGGTTCGATCGCCCCTGGTTCGTCCGCTCCTGGCCGCCCGGGCGATCCTGCGCATAGGCACGATCCTGATTACCGCGCTCCTGGTTGCCACGATCATCCCGGTCATTGCGGTCGCGGCGATACTGAGGCTGTTCCTGCTGCGGCTCACGGGCTTCCGGCTCGCTACCCTCGTCCCCGCCTTCGGCATAGTCCATGCCGTCGCCGTCATAGTCCTCGTTATCGTAACGCGGGCGACGCTGCTGGTTGGGGTTCTGCTCGTCAAAGCGCGAACGGCTCTCGCTCAGCACGCGAAAATAATGATCCGCGAACTGATGATAATATTCGGTCATCACCCGATCGCCCTGGGTTTGGGCATCGCGTGCGAGATTCTTGTACTTCTCGTGAAGCTGGGCGGCATTGCCGCGCGCCCGATTGTCGATCCGATTGCCTCGATCATTGCCGTTGTTGGGGCCCCGCACCTGCGGACCGCCGCCACCACGGCCACGGCGACGGCCGTTCTGCCGATTGTTGATCAACGTCTGAGAGTCCTTGTTCCTGTGGCCTTGAAAAGTCACCACTCCTGCCGGTCGCACATCCGGCCTGCTCGTCCGGGCCCTCCCGGCGATCGCTTGTGCCGGCCTATCCCTGTGCATCGCTCGGCAGGCGCGCTGGACAAGCGCGCCGTACCAGCGGCGCCGCTCCTCGCAGAGCAACAGTCGATCGGTATCGGCAAGGGCTACAGCTTTGGAAAACAAGTGTTCCGATGCTGTACATTCCCCATTCCTGGTAGAGATGTAGTGCGCCCCTGAAGCAAATCCAAGCAGGAAATGCGCTTCATCCGCAGGTTGCCACCACGCACCGGGTACGACCCGCCAAATCGTGGCGAAAATGCACCACCAACCCCTGTGCAGTCATCAGCGAGGCAACCGCCTCACTTTGCGTGACGCCGATCTCGATGCACGCGACGCCACCGGGGGCGAGTTGGGCGGGAAGAAGCGGAGCGAGCGCACGATAGTCGGCGAGGCCGTCAGCCTCGGCGAACAGCGCGGAGTGGGGCTCGTGATCGACCACGTCGCGGGGAAGCGGCTCGTCAGTCGCGATGTACGGCGGGTTGCACAGGATCAGGTCGAACGCCTCGCCAGTGCCGGCCCAGCCGCCTTCGATGATCTCTGCGCGCCGAGCCATTCCAAGCGCACCGGCATTGGCTTGTGCGATGCTCAGTGCTTCCGGCGCGCGATCGATGCCGACGCCGGTCGCGTCAGGCCACTCCGCCAACGCCGCGAGAAGCAGGGCGCCCGAGCCCGTCCCGAGATCGAGCACCCGCTTCGGGCCAGTCGTGCCGGCGAAACGAGCAACCGCCGCCTCGATCAACGTCTCGCTGTCGGGCCGCGGGATGAGCACACCAGGGCGGACGGCAAGGCGGATCGTCCAGAAGTCGCGGTAGCCGACGATGTAGGCGATCGGCTCGCCGGCAATGCGGCGGACGAGTAAGGCCTCATATACTCCTTCAACCCCGTTCGTGCCGAGCGCAGTCGAGGTACGTGCTTCAAGCGAGCCGTTCGCGGCGCGTCCCTTAACTTCGCTCGGGACGAACGGAGCTTGCAGGTTTCCAAGCAGCATCGCTTCCCGCGACATCCCCAACGCATGCGCCATCAACAGCTCCGCATCGAGCCGAGGCGTCTCCGAAGTCTGGGCCAAGCGCGAGGTGGCTACCCGCAGGACTGCCCCGATCGTTTCAGGCGGCAACATCGTCGAGCGCGGCAAGCCGGCTGGCCTCGTCTTCGGAGATCAGCGCGCCGACCAGATCGTCCATCTGGCCCTGGAGGATTTCGGGCAAGCGATGCAAAGTCAGGTTGATGCGGTGATCGGTGATGCGGCCCTGCGGGAAGTTGTAGGTGCGGATGCGCTCCGAACGATCGCCCGATCCGACCATCGACTTGCGCGCGCCCGCCCGCGCCGAAGCCAGCCGCTCGCGTTCGCGCTCGTACAACCGCGCGCGCAGCACCTTCAGCGCCTTGGCCTTGTTCTTGTGCTGGCTCTTCTCGTCCTGCTGAATGACGACAAGGCCGGTCGGGATGTGGACGATGCGCACCGCGCTGTCGGTGGTGTTGACCGACTGTCCGCCCGGCCCGGACGAACGATAGATGTCGATGCGCAGATCGCGCGCCTCATCGATCTTGACGTCGACCTCCTCGGCCTCGGGCAGCACCGCAACGGTGGCGGCAGAGGTGTGGATGCGGCCGCCGCTCTCGGTGACGGGGACGCGCTGGACGCGATGGACACCGCTTTCGAACTTCAGCCGCGCGAACACGCCTTGCCCGGTGACCGAAGCGACGACCTCCTTGAAGCCACCCATCTCGGCGGCACTCGCGGACATCATCTCGACCCGCCAGCCCTGCCCCTCGGCATAGCGCTGGTACATGCGGAACAGATCGCCAGCGAACAGCGCCGCCTCGTCACCGCCGGTGCCGGCGCGGATCTCGAGGATCGCGGAGCGCTCGTCGGCGGCGTCCCTGGGCAGCAGCGAGATAGCGAGGTGGTGCTCGGCGCTGGGCAGCCGCTGCTTGATGATCTCGGCCTCGTCGGCGGCCATAGCACGAATTTCCGGATCGGCATCGCCGTCCATCCCATTCAGCACCTCAAGCTCGGCGCGAAGCCGGCGGACCTCGGCGGCGGCCAGCGCAACCGGCTCGATCTCGGCATAATCGCGCGACAGCCTGACGAACTGCTCGGCCGGCAGATCGCCACGCGCCATCGCCGCCTGCAACTCGTCGCGCCGGCCCTCGATCTGGGCAATGCGTTCAGCAGAGATCGAGGTCATGCGGCTTGCTGCGACAAAGCAAAAATCAGCGGATCGAGGACCGCTCTTACGTGATCAGCACCGCCCCATCCCGCCTTCAAGAGTCGTTGACCGACGCCGTTAATCCCTTCTCGACGAGACAATGAAACGGAATAATTTGGGTTAGACTTGAGCGCCTTGTCGAAGCGCTTCTTCGGGCTACCAGACGCAAACAATTCAGTTGAGAAGCCCGCGCGGCGCAACGCTGATACGAATCCAATAGCCGCCGTTTCAAGCTCCCTATCTTCTGCGATTACTGCAACTTCGACGGTTTCCGCCGCTGGCGCGTCGATCAACATCCCCAGCCGCTCGATCCCCGCCGCCCAGCCGACCGCTGGCGTGTGCGGCCCACCAAGCGTCTCGATCAGCCCGTCATAGCGTCCACCGGCAAGCACCGTCCCCTGCGCGCCCAAGCGATCAGTGACGAACTCGAAGGCGGTGTGGCGGTAATAGTCCAAACCACGGACCAGTCGCGCGTTGCGCGTCCACGCCACGCCTGCCACATCGAGCCCGTTCGTCACCGCCTCGAAGAAGGCCCCTGCCCCGCTGGACATATGCGCGTCGATATCGGGTGCGGCATCGGCGATCGGCCGGTCCCTCGGGTCCTTGCTGTCGAGGATGCGCATCGGGTTCTTCTCAAGCCGAACGAGGCTGTCCTCGGACAGCTCTCCACGATGCTTTTCGAAGTGCGCGACCAGCGCCGTCCGCCAGGCTTCACGCGTCTCGCTATCCCCCAGCGTGTTGAGCTGGAGCGTCACCCCGTCGGCAATACCCAGCTCGTGCAGGAGTTGATCCGCCATCACCAGCAACTCCACGTCGGCAGCAGGTTCGGCCGCGCCGATCACTTCGGCGTCGATCTGGTGGAACTGGCGGAAGCGGCCTTTTTGTGGCCGCTCGTAGCGGAACACGGGGCCGTCGGCGGCGAGCTTCAGCGGCGCATATTGCTGCCAGCCCTCGGTCAGATAAGCCCGGCACAGCCCGGCGGTGAACTCGGGGCGCAGTGTCAGCGAATCTCCGCCGCGATCCTCGAAGCTGTACATCTCCTTGGAGACAACATCCGTGGTTTCGCCGATTGATCTTGCGAACACCGCGGTCGCCTCGAAGATCGGCACCTCGACCCGCTGGAAGCCATACAGTCCCCGCACCCGATCGAAGGCGGACACCACCGCATGATGCCGTCGGGCAGCGTCACCCAGCAGGTCTTGCGTGCCGCGGATGCGCTGGGGAGTTTCGGGGCGGCTCATGGGGGCGGTGTCCTAACCTAAAACACCCGCAGGGAAAATAGCTTCGCAGCCGCACAATAAGTCGCTTGTGATTGTCATCGCCGTGCCGCTATCCCCCCGGCCGCTATGAACATCGATCTGATCCCTACGGGAAGCAATCCACCGCACGAACTCAACGTGATCATCGAGGTGCCGGTCGGCGGCGAGCCGGTGAAGTACGAGTTCGACAAGAAGTCCGGCGCACTGTTCGTCGATCGCATCCTGCACACGCCGATGCGCTACCCGGCCAATTACGGCTTCGTGCCGCACACGCTCTCGCCCGATGGCGATCCCCTGGATGCGCTGGTCGTCGCGCGCTCGCCCTTCATCCCGGGGTGCGTGGTGCGTGCGCGGCCGATCGCCGTGCTCAACCTCGAGGACGAGCATGGCGGCGACGAGAAGCTGGTCTGCGTGCCGGTCGACGCCACCTTCCCCTATTACAGCAAGGTCGGCGAGAGCAGCGATCTGCCCGAGATCGTCATGCAGCAGATCGAGCACTTCTTCACCCACTACAAGGATCTCGAAGCCAACAAGTGGGTCCGCATCGGCAAGTGGGGCGGTGCCGAGGAAGCGCGCCGGATCGTGCTCGAGGCGATCGACGCGGCCGAACGGGCGAAGGCCGAGAAGGGCGACGACGCGGGCGTCAAGCAACTCTGAAATATGTGAAATAAAGCGGCCCGCTCTGGACACGTTGTTCAGGGCGCGCAAAGGACGTGACACTTCCGTGTTCAGGAGCTGTCGCGTCCATGTCTTGCATCACTCGCGCGCTGTGCAGCGTTGCTTCCACCGCTCTGCTCGCTATCACGGCGCAGGCGAAGCAGCCTGCCACCAACAGCTTCCCCCAGCCGGTCACGATCACCGATACGATCCCGGCGGCGCGCGATGTTCCCTATCCTGGCGGTACGATCAAGCTCGCGGTCAACGCGACCGACGTGACGCGCGGCATCTTCTCGGTGAAGGAGGTGATCCCCGTCGCGGAAGCGGGCAAGCTGGTGCTGCTTTTCCCGAAGTGGCTGCCCGGCGTCCATGCACCGGCCGGTGCTATCTCGAAGGTCGACGGGATCAGCTTCACGATCGATGGCAAAGCGATCCCGTGGACCCGCGATACTGTCGACGTGACCGCCTTCCACATCGACGTTCCAACTGGCGCCAAAGCGGTGACGGCGAGCTTCACCTTCCTCTCGCCTACCGCGGAGGATCAGGGCCGGGTGCTCACCACGCCCGACATGCTGAGCCTCGAATGGGCGAACCTGTCCCTCTATCCCGCCGGCTACTTCGTGCGCGGCATCCCGATCAGCGCGAGCGCGACCTACCCCAAGGGCTGGAAGTCGGCCACCGCGCTTGCGCCTGGGCTGTCGGGAGACAGCGTGGCGTATCCGACCGTCGACTACGAGACGCTGATCGATTCGCCGACGATCGCCGGGCGCAACATGCGTTCCGACCTGCTCGCGCCGGGCGTCCACCTCGACATCGCCGCGGATCGCCCCGAGCAGCTGGCCGCTACGCCGGCGCAGATCGACGCGCACAAGCGGCTCGTCGAGGAAGCGATCAAGGTCTTCGGCGCGCAGCATTACGATCATTACGATTTCCTGCTGACGCTGTCCGACAATCTCGGTGGCGAGGGGCTCGAGCATCATCGCTCGTCCGAGGACGGGACCGAAGCCAACTACTTCACCAAGTGGAATGAGAACCCGGCCTCACGCAATCTGCTGCCGCACGAGTTCACCCACAGCTGGAACGGCAAGTACCGGCGCCCGGCCGATCTCTGGACGCCGGATTACCGCTTCCCCATGCAGGACACTTTGCTGTGGGTCTATGAGGGGCAGACCCAATTTTGGGGGTATGTCCTCCAGGCACGATCCGGACTCGTTTCCAAGCAGGACACGCTGGACGCGCTGGCGACGACGGCCGCCTACTATCAGTCGATGGCCGGGCGAAACTGGCGGCCGGTCGAGGACACGACGCATGACGAGATCATGTCGGGCCGCGTGCCGATGCCGTGGCGCGATTATCAGCGCTTCGAGGATTATTACTCGGAGGGTCAGCTCGTCTGGCTCGAGGCCGATGCGCTGATCCGGGAAAAGAGCGGCGGCAAGAAGTCGATCGACGACTTCGCCCGCGCGTTCTTCGGCGTGCGCGATCGCGACTGGGGCGTACTGACCTACACATTCCAAGACATTGTCGCGACGCTGAACCAGGCGGTGCCGTACGACTGGGCGACCTTCCTCAATGATCGCATCTACGCAGTGCGTCCCAAGGCACCGCTCGACTGGATCGGCGCCGCAGGATACCGGCTGGTCTTCCAGGACAAGCCGACCGCGATCTGGAAATCGAACGAGGACGCGAAGAAGAACGCTGACTTCAGCTATTCGTTGGGGCTCGTGATCGGCAAGGATGACATGGTAACCGCGGTTCACTGGGGTGGGCCAGCGTTCGACGCGGGCGTCACCGTCGGGTCCAAGCTGATGGCGGTGAACGGCCGTAACTATGACAAGGATTATCTGGCCGACACCATCACCGCGGTGAAGGGCAACAGCCAGCCGATCCGGCTGCTGATCAAGCAGGGCGATGCGTACCGCGACGTGGCGGTGAAATGGAACGGCGGCCTGCGCTATCCCACGCTGCAGAAGGTGGGAAAAGGCGACGGCGGGCTCGACAAGCTGCTTGCCCCAAAGCCCTGAACTTCGCTCAGTGGCTCACCAGCTTGAGGCCGCCGATGCAGGCGATGAGGCCGGCGATCAGCAACAGCCTGGCCACCCCTAGCGGCTCGTCGAACAGGTAGACGCCGACGACCACCGTGCCGAGCGCGCCGATCCCGCCCCACACGGCATAAGCCGTTCCCATCGGGATCGAGCGCGAGGCGACCTCCAGCAGGCCCATGCTGAGTGCAACCGAGGCGAGGAAGCCGATCGTCCAGCCGACGTTGCGGAAGCCGTCGACAAAACGCAGGCAGGTGGTGAAGCCGACTTCGCCCAAGCCGCCCAGCAGCAACCACACCCAGGCCATCGGCTCACCTCACGAAGATTTCACGCGACCCGGCGACGCGGCGCGCTATGCTTCCGCCATGGCCCTCCACCTCCACCTCGGCAAGCGCATCGCGCCGCCGCGCTTCATCGCCTTCGTGCTGATCCTGATCGCAGGCATGCCGATCCTCCAGCCGCTGCTCGGCTGGCGCCAGGGGGCTATGGCCTCCTTCGACGTCGCCGCCGCCATCTTCCTCCTCTCGCTGTGGCCGCTGCTGCAGACGCCGCACGCCGAACAGATGCGCAAGCAGGCCGAGCGCAACGATGCCAACCGGCCGCTGCTGCTCGGGCTCACTCTCGTGGTGATGCTGGTGGTGCTCGTCGCAGTCGGGTCGGAGCTGATCGAGAAGGGATCGCCCAAGGCGCCGGCGGTGGTGCTGATCATCTCGACGCTGGTGCTGAGCTGGCTATTCTCGAACATGATCTACGCGCTGCACTACGCGCACCTCTATTATTCGCAGACCGACACCGACGGCGACGGCAAGGAGGAGGACAGTGGCGATCTCGACTTTCCGAAGACCGATGAGCCTAGTTATTGGGACTTCATCTATTTCAGCTTCACGCTCGGGATGACCTTCCAGACCTCCGACGTCGAGACGACGACCACGGCGGTGCGCATCGTTGCCATCTTCCACTGCTTCGCGGCGTTCATCTTCAATCTCGGCGTGCTGGCGTTCACGATCAACACGCTCGGCAGCAGCTAGAGCGCGGCGATCGCCTGACGCGTGCGGACACGGTAGGCGGCATCCGAATAGCGATGCGTACCGACGAAGTGAAGGAAGCGGGCTTCCGCCTCGATCTCCTGTTTCCAATAGTTGAGATAGCTCGCATACGGCAGCGTAACGGTGCCCGGCTCGTTGGCGAGCAGAAAGCTGGACGCGACTTGCTCGGTCCCCCACTCGGCCCATCGATCGGTGCCGACCAGCGCCTCGCAGGCCGCCGAGAAGCGGTCGGCCTCGACGCGACCCGAGGGGCCGCCGCGCGCGAAGCCGGTGAAGCCCGAACAGCCGCGCACGTAGCGATGGCGCGCCGCATCCGGGTAGTCGACGAAGCGGGACTCGATCGCAACCTGGATGTGGGTTGGAGCAGGAGGCGTGCCATCGGGGTAGCGCCACCGCACGAAGTCCGGCAGCGGCAGGATGCCGACGGCGTCGCTTTCGGGGCCACCGAGCAGGGTGAAGCTGCGGTTCTGCGCGATCGCGTCCAGCACGTCGGGCACATCGCCGATCGTTACCGTGTCCGAATCGAGCTGGAGGACATAGTCGTCCGCCCGGAGATCGAGCAATGTGAGCAGCCGCTCCCAGGTGCCGCCTTTCGGGCAGCGGCCGGTGTCGACGTCGTGGATCGATCTGATCTCCGGAGCGGCGAGGTGATGCGCCAGCACCGCCTTGTCGGCCGCGGTCAGCGAGCCGTCGTCGAGGGTCGCGATGCGGCCGAGCCGTAGGCGGGCGTGCAGCGATTTGACGGCGACGAGATAGGGGAGCAGCACGCGGGTGCCAATCATCGAGAAGATCACCACCCGGTCCGCGGTCGGCACGATCGGCGCGGTCTTCAGCACGGCGCGGGCGGCGCGCAGGTGGAGCGCCTCGCGGCCCTTGCGGAGCAGACGGTCGATCATCGCCCCCGCCTCTATCAAGCCGGCGCTACCCGGCGGTTAACGCCAGCGCCGCGATGCCGTCCGCCTCGAGCCGCCAAGGCTGCCAGCCGGCGGCACGGCGTGCACCGATCCGTTCGTAGAAGCGCATCGCGTCTTCGTTCCAGTCGAGCACCGCCCAATCCATGCGGGCGCAGCCGCGTGCCATCGCCTCCTCGGCAAGCGCGATCATCAGCCGTTTTGCGACACTTGACCGCCGTTCTGCAGGGTCCACGAAAAGATCCTCGAGATATAGCCCCGGGCGGCCCGTCCAGGTCGAAAAATTGAGGAACCACAAGGCCATACCGATCGCGCGGCCCTCGCGCTCCGCAATGTGGGCATGGACATGCGATCCCGCCCCGAACAGGCTCTCGGCCAGCATCGCCTCGGTCGCGACCACCGCATCGGGCTCGCGCTCGAAGGCAGCCAAGGCCTTGATCATGCGCAGGATTTCGCCTTCGTCGCCCGGTGCCGCGGCGCGGATATGGACGCTCATCGACCGCCAGCCGGCAAAGTTGACAAAGTTGACAACCAAACACCCAAAAAAACGAACTCCCTTGCCCCTTTTTGCGACCGCCTCAGCTTGCGCCGCGACAAGGGGCCGCGCGCGATCCTGACAGGTGAAATCCTACATTGGAAGGGCCGATCACATCCGCGCTTAAGCCCACGGCACTCCCGCCGTTAACGATGTCGAGGCCGTCATCGCAGACGGCGGGGGACCGAGCATCATGACCATGACCGCGCATTGGCTGCACTTGAAGCTCGGCCTGCCGCTGATCGAGCATGACGAGGACGCACCGCGCGCCGAACCGGACTCGGCCATCGCCGCCGCCGACCTGATCGCGCGCCAGAAGGCGTTCGCCGCAGCACCGCTGAGCGTGCAGTTCCTGGCGCGCTGATAGCATCGGCTCCCCCCTTCAGGGGAAGGAGCACTCATATTCAGCGCAGCGCCGGTTCGGACAGGAAGCCCACCTTCACCGTGTGGCCCGATCTCCTGAGCGCGGACACCACAGTATCGACGCAGTCATAAGGTATCCCGTTCAGCCCCTGCAGCTGGACCGCGCGCTGGGTAGCCGAAAGCGCGGCGGTCAGCGCCGCCTCGCCCTCGTCGGTCGACGGATCGCCAATCTCGACGCCGTTCACGCGCGCGCTGCACGCCTTGGCCTGCGCATCCCAGCCGAGCGCGACGGTCTGATGCCCGGCCGTGTCCGCCGGCGCGACCGGCCCAACCGCGGCCAGCGTCAGCAACAGCCCCGCAATCACTCCGCCGCGACCGCCTGACCGCCGGCGACGAGCTCTGCCGCCGCCTTGGCCGCCTCGATCTCGGCGGCCTTCGCCTCGACCAGCTTCACGACGTGATCGACCATGTCCTCGTTCTGGATGGTGTGATCGGTGATGCCGGAGAGATAGATCATGTGCTTGCCGTTGCCGCCGCCGGTCACGCCGATATCGGTTTCGCGCGCTTCGCCGGGGCCGTTGACGACGCAGCCGAGCACCGAGAGCGAGAGCGGTGTCGAGATGTGCTTGAGGCGATCCTCGAGCTTCTCGACGGTGCGGATCACGTCGAAGCCCTGCCGCGCGCAGGACGGACAGGAGACGACGCGGACGCCGCGGGTGCGGATGCCGAGTGCCTTCAACATCTCGTAGCCGACGCGCACCTCCTCCTCGGGCTCGGCCGACAAGGAGACG
>CAXTBZ010000069.1:0-13511 GCA_964242855.1 uncultured Sphingomonadaceae bacterium | reverse complement strand
CGATTGCGATCTGGTGATCGAGGCGGTGTTCGAGCTGATGGCGATCAAGAAGGAGGTCTTCGCGAAGCTGGACGGCGTCGTGAAGCAGGGCGCGATCCTCGCGTCGAATACTTCCTACCTCGACGTCGACGAGATCGCAGCCTGCACCAAGCGGCCCGAGTTCGTGATCGGGCTGCACTTCTTCTCGCCGGCCAACGTCATGAAGCTGCTGGAGATCGTGCGCGGCGCCAAGACGAGCCCGTCCGTGCTCGCCACCGCGATGGCGCTCTCCAAGAAGATCCGGAAGGTCGCAGTAGTGGCGGGCGTCTGCCATGGCTTCATCGGCAACCGCATGCTGGCACCTCGCCAGCGCGAGGCGAATGCCCTGCTGCTCGAAGGCGCGAAGCTCGCCGAAGTAGATCAGGTGCTGCTCGATTTCGGCTTCCCGATGGGACCATTCCAGATGTCCGACCTTGCCGGGCTCGACATTGGTTGGGACCCGAACAACTCGCATCCCGACACGAAGGTGCAGGACATGCTGTGCGATGCGGGCTTGCGCGGCCAGAAGAGCGGCCACGGCTTCTACGACTATGACGAGAAGCGTAATCGCACGCCGTCCGCCAAGGTCGAGGAGATGATCCGCGGCTTTGCGGCGAACAAGGGCATCGCCCAGCGCAGCATCGACAAACAGGAGATCCTGGAGCGCCTGCTCTACCCGATGGTGAACGAGGGCGCGCTGATCCTGGAGGAGGGCAAGGCACAGCGCGCGTCCGACATCGATATCGTGTGGCTGAACGGTTACGGCTGGCCGGCGTGGACCGGAGGCCCGATGTTCTGGGCCGACACCATCGGGCTGGATGTAGTCGTCGCGGGGCTCGAGAAGCACGCATCGAAGATGGAGGGCTTCCGCCTCTCCAAGCTGCTCGCCGACAAGGCCGCGAGCGGCGGCAAGTTCACCGTATGAGCGAGGACCTCGATTCGTTTCGCGTCGAGACCCGCGAATGGCTGGAGGCGAACTGCCCGGCCGAAATGCGCGAGCCGCTGCGCCACGAGGATGACGTCTGCTGGGGCGGCCGCCACTTCGCCTTCTCGAGCGAGGCGCAGAAACATTGGCTCGAGCGCATGGCGGCCAACGGCTGGACGGTGCCCGACTGGCCGGAGGCATATGGCGGCGGCGGGCTTTCGCCGGCGCAGACCAAGATTCTGCGCGAAGAGATGGCGAAGCTCGGCTGCCGCTCGCCCCTCAACTCCTTCGGCATTTCGATGCTAGGTCCGGCGCTGCTTCACTATGGCAGCGAGGAACAGAAACTCGAACATCTCCCGCCGATCGCGCGCGGGGAGATCCGCTGGTGCCAGGGCTATTCGGAGCCCAATGCCGGCTCCGATCTCGCCAGCCTCGCCACGCGCGCGGAGGATCGGGGCGATCACTTCGTCCTAAACGGCCAGAAGGTCTGGACGAGCTATGCCGACAAGGCGGATTGGATCTTCTGCTTAGTGCGCACCGATGCGGCCAACAAGCACAACGGCATCAGCTTCGTGCTGTTCGACATGGCGACGCCCGGCGTCTCGACCAAGCCGATCCTGCTCATCTCCGGCTATTCGCCGTTCTGCGAGACCTTCTTCGATGATGTCGTTGTGCCGAAGCGCAATCTGGTGGGCGAGCTCAACAAGGGGTGGGACGTCGCCAAATACCTGCTCGGCCATGAGCGCGAGATGATCTCGGGCATGGGGCTGGGCGGGGGCGAACTGTCGCTCGGCGCGGTGGCGATCGATGCGTTCGGCGCCGAGGCCGACGGGCGGGTGGACGCGCCGGTGCTGCGCGGCCGAATCGCGCTGTTCGAGGTTAGGGCCGCCGCCTTCCGCGCGATGTCCGAGAAGTTCATCGACGAACTGAAGGCGCGCCGCGCGCATCCGGCCCAGCCATCGATGATGAAATATTACGGGACCGAGCTCAACAAGCAGCGCCACGAGCTGGCGATGGCGGCGGGGGGTTCGGATGCGCTCGAATGGGAGAGTGAGCGCTCGGGTGGCGGTGCGGCGGCGCGCACGTGGTTGCGCACCAAGGCCAATTCGATCGAGGGCGGCACATCCGAAGTGCAGCTCAACATCGTCGCCAAGCGCATCCTCCAGCTGCCGGGGGCCTGATGCCACTGTTCCACACCGACGAGCAGGCGATGCTGCTCGATACGGCGCGCCCCTTCCTCGCCGAACAGGCGCCGGTCAAGCATCTGCGCGAGCTGCGTGACGGGCGGGACGAGACCGGTTTTGCGCCCGCATTGTGGCGCCAGTTCGCCGACATGGGCTTCACCGGCATGCTGATCGACGAGGCGGAGGGTGGCCTCGGCCTCGGAGCCGTGGAGGCAGGGATCGTGCTGGAGGAGGTCGGGCGCAATCTCACCCCCTCGCCCTTCCTGGCAACGTCGGTCGGCGCGGTGACCGCGCTGAAGGGCGGGTCTGCCGAGCAGAGGGCCTCCTGGCTGCCGCGGATCGCAGCGGGCGATGCGGTGGCGGCGCTGGCGATCGACGAGGGGCCGCACCACCGCCCGCTCCGCACCGCACTGCGTGCCGAACGTGCGGGCAACGGCTTCAAGCTCACCGGCACCAAGAGCTTCGTGCAGCACGGCCATGTCGCGGACCTGCTGATCGTGGCGGCGCGAAGCGGCGGCGCGCCGGGCGAGGCGGAGGGGATCACCCTGTTCGCTGTCGAGCGTGGCACCGAAGGGCTCCACGCGTCGCCCGAGCGCCTGACGGATTCGAGCATCGCCTCGCGCGTTGCCTTCGACGGCGTGACGGTCGATGCGGATGCGGTGATCGGGGAGATCGGCACCGGCTGGGCGGGGCTCTCGCGCACGCTCGACATGGTGCGAACCGGGGCGGCTGCCGAACTGCTCGGCGTCGGCGCCGGGGCGATGGAGCTGACGATCGGTTACCTCCGGGAGCGCAAGCAGTTCGGGGTCGCGATCGGCAGCTTCCAGGCGCTCCAGCACCGCGCCGCGCATCTCTATTCGGAATTGGAGGTCGCGCGCGCGGCGACGCTGAAGGCGCAGCAACTGCTCGACGCCGGGGATGAAGGTGCGCCACGCGCGGTGATGGTCGCCAAGGCGATGGCGGGGCTCGCCGCCGCACTCGCGGTGCAGGAAGGTGTGCAGATGCACGGCGGAATCGGGATGACCGACGAGTATGACATCGGCCTGTACATGAAGCGCCATCGGGTCCTCGCCGAGATGTTCGGAGATGCCGATTTCCACGCCGACCAGCTAGCGAAGCTGGCTGGTTACTAGGCGGCGCGCACCTGCTGTACCAAATCGGGAAGCGCTGAAGATTACGTCTTGTTATCCCCCGCAATCACCTTAACAATTCGTTAAGATTCGGCAGGCGTATCGTGCCGGGTTGTGCTTTGGGGGGCATAACTTTTGCGCTTGCAACATGACACGTTCATGGGGATGAACTTTGTCGGCGGTGATCGACGGGAGATCGCGGACATGGTGCCGACTCTTGCTCACCAGCCCTTCTCGTACATGCTGACGCCGAACGTCGATACGATGGTGCACTTCTTCGCCGGTGACCTCCCGAAGGCCTTCTATCATGGCGCTTCGGCGCGGCTATGCGACAGCCGGATACTGACGCTGATGGCGCGGCTCCGCGGCAAGCGCCTGACATGTTACCCGGGCTCTGATCTCGTCGCCGATCTGCTGGCCGACGGACTGGCAAACGGGCTGACGATCGGCATCGTCGGCCCTGATCGCAACGCTTTCGCCCGGCTCGAGCATCTCTATCCGCGTCAACGCTTCCTACACATTCCGTCCGCCCGGCGCCTAGAGATTGGTTCAGCCGATTGGGGCGCATGTATCGAGGCGACCATGGCCGCCGAGTGGGACATCCTGCTGTCCTGCGTGGGCTTTCCTAAGCAGGAACTATTGGTGTCCGAGATCGCGAAGCGGGGGCGCGGCCATGGTGTCGCGCTATGCGTGGGTGCCGCAATCGACTTCCTGACCGGTGTCCAGAGCCGCGCGCCGGTCGTATTGCAAAGGCTGGGCCTCGAATGGCTTTACCGTCTGGTGCGCCACCCACGCCGCTTATGGCGCCGGTACCTGCTGACATGCCCCCGGATCGTCGCCTATTACGTGCGCCAGGAATTTGCGGGCGAAGCAAATGCCTGATCGCCGAACCGGGGAACGCGCGTGATCGCCTACTTCACCAGCCAGTACCCAAAGGTGAGCCACAGCTTCATCCGGCGGGAGATCGAGGCGCTGGAGGCGCTCGGTCATCCGGTCAGGCGTTACGCCTTGCGCGGCTGGAATGAAGACCTTGTCGAGCAGGCCGATCTCCGCGAGCGCGCCCGCACCCTCTTTCTTCTGCAGGGAGGCATCCTGCCGCTTCTCATCGCGACGCTGGTGACGGCGGCACGACGGCCTCTCATGTTCGGCAAGGCGCTTAAATTGTCCGCGCAGATGATGCACCGCTCGAACCGCAGCTTTGCCCTTCATCTCGCCTCTTTGTGCGAGGCCGCCGCCTTGGCGCGGCAGATGCTGGCTGAAAACGTCTCGCATCTTCATGCGCACTTCGGCACCAATTCAGCGGAGGTGGCTATGCTGGCGGGTGCCATCGCGGGCGTCCCTTTCAGCTTTACCGTGCACGGCCCCGACGAGTTCGATGCGCCTGTCATGCTCAAGCTGCGCTTGAAGGTCCGTCACGCCAAATTCGTGGCCGCGATCACGCCGTTCTGCGCCAGCCAGATTTATCGCTGGGCGGATGTCGCCGACTGGCCAAAGGTCTCGGTGGTCCGATGCGGCTTGTCTGCGGCGTTCTTGAACGCGCCTGTTGTACCTCACAACGAAACGAACAAGCTGGTCTGTATCGCTCGCCTGTCGCCGCAGAAGGGGCACCTCCTCGCACTTGAGGCAATATCGCTCCTGCGGGCGCGCGGCACAGCTGTCGATCTCACCCTGATCGGCGACGGCGAGATGCGGCCGGAGATCGAGCAGGCGATCGGACGATTGGCGCTTGAAGACTGCGTGACGATTACAGGATGGGCCGACGAGGACCAGGTTCGTCGACACCTTTGTGGAGCGCGCGCGCTGCTCTTGCCAAGCTTTGCAGAAGGTCTTCCCGTCGTGATCATGGAAGCGCTGGCGCTCGGCCGGCCGGTGCTCGCATCCAACGTCGGCGCTGTATCGGAGCTGGTGATCAACGAAGAGACCGGTTGGCTTTTTCAGCCCGGCTCGGTCGAGGCGATTGCGGCGGCGATCCGATCCTGCCTTGCTACGCCTGCGGCCGAGCGCATGCGGATGGGTCTGAACGGTCGGCAGCTCGTGCGCGAAAAGCATGATGCTCAGGTGGAAGCCGCGCGGATCGCTTCGCTGTTTGGCCTTCCTGCAACGGCAGTGACGCACACCCCGCTGCTGAGGCGTGTCGCATGATCGTGGCTTCCGCCTTGATCCTCTTCGAGCTTGCTCTGGTGCCGGCGGTGCTGCTGTTCTTCCTGGAGATGTCGGCATCCCTTGCCGTCAAACGGCTACCCGCGCCGACCGCTCCGCCACCATTCGCGGTGCTTGTCCCTGCGCATGATGAGCGCAACGGGATCATGGCCACGCTTCAATCGATACAAGCGCAACTCCGGCCGGCGGACAGGCTGGTTGTCGTAGCGGATAATTGCAGCGACGATACAGCGGCCATCGCTCGCCAAGCGGGGGTGACCGTGACCGAGCGGTTTGAGCCGAGTCGACGAGGCAAGGGCTTCGCGCTCGAGCATGGCGTTCGTTTCATCGAGGCGCTTGGGCGTTATCCCGTCACCATCGTGGTGGATGCGGACTGCTTGCTCGGGGACGGTGCCCTCGTCATGCTAGCGGGTCGTTCTCACGCAGAGCAGCGGCCTATCCAGGCGACGTACCTGATGACAGCGCCTCCGAGCGCAGACCTCCACACGCGGTTTGCCGTTCTCGCTTTTCGGTTGAAGAATCAGGCGCGGCTGATCGGTGGAGATCGGCTCGGCGTCCCAAGCCTCCTCACCGGTAGCGGGATGGCGTTCCCCACCCAGTTGCTTGCCAAGGTTGAACTCGGTTCCGACGAGATCGTCGAGGATCTTGCACTTGGCATCGCCCTCACTCGGGCGGGCGCGGCACCGCGCTTCTGCGCCGACGCGCTGGTGACGAGTCGGTTTCCGGAGGCGCGAATGGACCGTGAGCTGCAACGTCACCGATGGGAGCGTGGCTATCTTTCGATGATCGGGAGAGCGGTTGCACCGCTGCTCATTGCAGGTCTGAGAACTAGATCATCCGGTATGATGATGCTTGCCGCCGATATCGCGATCCCTCCGCTTAGTATTTTGGCCGGCAGCGTCACGCTCGTCCTGGTCGTGTCGAGCCTTGCCGCGCTTTTTGGCCTGTCGCTTGTGCCGCTGTACGGGGCCATCATGCTCACCATGCTGCTTGCAGGCGCGCTTGGTGTAGGATGGTCGCGCTTTGGCCGGGATGTGATCTCCATGGCTGAACTCGTCCGCATGCCGTTCCTGATTGCTGCGAAGCTTTCGTTGTACCCGCGGATGCTGAGTAGCAGAAAGCCCGCTTGGGTACGGACCGCGCGAAGCTTCGGTCCCGCGCTCGACATTGAGAGGGGCGTGTCGTGATCAACTTCGCCATCGCTCGGCCAACCTCCACGCCGCATCAATGCTGCATCGCAAAACAGTGCCACTTGAATTACAAAGTCGACCGAATCGGGGGCATTGCGGTGGGCGCACTATGAGAATGCTTGGCTCGCGCTTTCATATCTGGGCGATCCTTCTGTGCAGCTTGCTGGTCTTGCTTCCGTTCAAACCTGCGTGTGCTGCGGCGACCGTAGCGGCCGCGCCGGTTACGACAGCCAACACAGACGCGGCGATCGAGAGCACGGGCAGCGACTACAAGCTTGGCGTGAACGACAAGGTTCGGGTGCTTGTCTACAACGAGGTCGATCTGTCCGGCGAGTTCGAAGTGAACGCGGCAGGTAACCTGTCACTTCCGCTTGCAGGCGACGTCAAGGCGGAGGGGCGAACCCCGGGCGAGGTGACGCAGGACATCCAGGCGCGACTTGCCGCCGGGTATTTGAAGGATCCGAGGGTCAGCCTCGATGTCCTGACCTACCGGCCTTTCTACATCCTTGGCGAAGTCACCAAGCCGGGCGAATACCCGTATTCCAATGGTCTAACCGTGATCAACGCCGTCGCGCGCGCGGAGGGCTTCACGTATCGGGCGAATAAACGGAAGGTCTTCATCAAACGCGCGGGAACGGGTGCCGAGCAGGAATTTGTCATGGCACCAGGGCTGCAGATCCAGCCCGGCGACACGATCCGCATCGGAGAGCGATATTTCTAGACTGAGCAGTCAATTTCGGCAGGGGGCTGATCGATGATTATCCGGAATACGACCACAGGGCTCGCCGCACTCGCGCTTGCTGCGATACCTTTGACTTCGGTGCAGGCGGCGGTGAAGGCGCCTCCGGCGAAAACGCCGGTGAACCCGGCCGCGGTGGATGGCCTGGCCAAAGCGCTGATCGACATCATCGGGCAACAACCACAAACCGCGACGAGCGACGACATCGAGGCTCAGCTGTCGTTTGGCCTCGACAATGCCAAGCAGACCGCGCTGGTGCAGATCGCTGCGATCGATCAAGTGGCCGCCAAGACGTGGCCGCGCAAGGTCAAGATCGCCCTTGCCAATCTTCGCCGCGCGCGCCTGCGCATCGGCGGGCTGCAGGGAACCGGCGGCATCCTGAGCGGCAGCGATCCCACTTTGGCGAGCGGACCGACGGTCGGTGCAGGGGGCGGTACCGATTACACGTCGCCGCAATAGCGCTGAATACCAGACGAGCTGAGGCAAGGGGGGCCAATGCGACATCAATTCAACAGGGGCATGGCGCTTGTCTTGGCGGCGTGGGGTGGAACACTCTGTGCCGGTTCGGCGCAGGCACAATCGATCTACACGCCGGGCTTCGAGACGGCGATCCCGTTCACCTATGATCGTGGCCGCAACACGAGCGTGCTTCAACGTGCTCGACCCGATTACAGCGCGATCGGCATTCTCGCCGGCGGCTTCACCCTTTATCCGAGCATGTCGATGTCGGCAGGCTTCACGACCAACGCGTATCAGGCGACGACTTCAAACCTCTCGGACGGCTTCGTCACTCTCACGCCACAGGTGGTGGTCAAGTCGAATTGGTCGGTCCACCGTCTGGCGATCGACACCGGGGGCAATTTCGTCCGCTACTTCAAGGCGACGACGCAGAACGAGAACGGTTGGCATGTCGATGCCGAGGGCAAGATCGATGTCAGCAGCAGGGCAGCGATCAGCCTGACGGCAAAGACTGCGCAGGAGTATGAGTCGCGGTTTTCGGGTGCGGCGCTCAACAACATCCAGTCGGCGACGCCTTACCAAGTCTCGATGGGTGAAGCGCTCGCCGACATCCGCTTCGACCGCCTGCGCACGGTGATCGAGGGCGATTACAGCGACTTCAACTTCAAGAGTATCAGAACATTAGACGGGCTGGACCTCAATCAGGACAACCGCGACCGCGGCATCGCGCGGGTCAGCGGCTACGCCGAATACGGGCTGACCCCCGACGCCGGCTTGTTCGTGCAGGCGACCTACACCAACACCGATTATCGGCACGATCTCGCCTCGACGATCGAGAACCGAAATTCCAACGAGATAAGGAGCCTTGCCGGCCTCAGCCTCGATGTCAGTGCGCTGATCCGCGGCAGCATCGGTGTCGGCTACGCGCACCGCGACTATAAGAGCCCGGCGTTCAAGAGCTTCGGCGGCGTCTCGGTGACCGGGCGGATCGAGTATTTCCCAACCGAACTCACCACGGTGACGCTCACCGTCCGCCGTGAGATCGAGGACGCCACGATCGGCACCAGCGGGTACTTCGACACCGGCGGCGCGCTGCGCGTGGATCACGAACTATTGCGCAACCTGATCCTCAATCTCGGGATCGACTACGAGGTCGACAAATACGAGGGGAGCGGCAGCGCGCATGTCGTGAGGACCGGGGGCGGAGCGCGATATCTCGTCAATCACCTGTTCGAGTTGAACTTCGATGCGAATTACGGCCACCGTACCAATGCCAACAACGGCCTTGATGGTGCGGCGTTGAACGAGTTTCGCACCATGATCGGTGTCACGGTTCATCCGTGAAGTCACACGAGCTACGGATGAGAGCGACATGCTGATGAAATCGCCCGAGGATATCTTCGCCCAGCCGCCGCGGCCTAACGATCCGCACCGAGATCTGCCGGCTGCCGCCTCATCCGTGATCGAGATCATCAAGCGGCGCTGGAAGACGCTCGCCGCCGTATCGCTCGGCCTCTTCGCGGTGGCCTGCGTGCTCATCCTCCTCATCCCGCCGAAATACCTGGCGGTCGCCCGGCTCAAGATCGATCCGACCACCAACATCGGTCTTGGCCAGAGCGGCGTGTCGCAGCCGGATCAGAGCGTCATCGATACCGAGGTCAGCGTCATGCGGTCACGCGACATCGCACAGGCGGTGGCGAGCAAGCTCGATCTTGCGCACGATCAGGTGTTTATGCGCGGCATGCCGGCGATGCCTGCGCCCCCGACGCCCGCCGATGTCGCGCAACAGCACGAGCGTATCGTAGGCCGGCTGATGGCGGGGCTGGATGTTGAACGGGACAAGTACACGTTCATCGTCAACGTCGGTTATCTCTCGCCTCAAGCGGCCCTGTCCGCGCGCGTCGCCAACGCCTTTGCCCGCGCTTACATCGACAACAGCGTGGAGATGCGTACCGGCACCGCTTCGCAGCAGACGGCCTTCTTTGACAAGCGGCTCGCAGCGCTCGGCGAGCAGGCCGCGGCGGCCGACAGCAAGCTGGCGCAGTATCGCGCGCAGGCCGGGATCACCCACTCGGGTGACTCGACCGTGACCGACGAGCAGGTCAATCCGCTCGCCACTCAGCTCGCCGATGCGGAGTCAGAGGCAGCTGCCGCCAGTTCGCGCGTGTCGATGGCGAACGCGCAGATCTCGCAGGGTGGGATCGGCGCCGTCTCGGCGGTTCTCAATTCTCCCGTGATCGCCGATCTTCGCAAGCAGCGTGCGGAACTCATCCAGCAGCAGGGTGAGATCCAGACCCGCTATGGGCCAAAGCATCCGCAGTCGATCAAGATTGCTGAGCAGCTTACGGCGCTGGATCAGCAGATCGCCGACGAGGCGCGGAGGACGATCGGCGGCCTGCAGAGCGAGGCGGGCGCCGCCAACGCACGCGCCGGTAGCTTGCGGAGCGACATGGCGCGGTTGCGTGGACAGCAGGCGGTGGATACCCAGGCTTCCGCGATCGCGGACGGCTATCAGCGTCAAGCGGATGCCGCCCATGCCGCCTATAACCGCTTGGCCGAGCAGGCGCAGGCCTCGACACAGGTGGCTCGGAGCTCACTTTCGCAGGCCCAGGTGATTGAGGACGCGAGCCCGCCTGTAAGCCCAAGCTCGCCGAAGCTGCGCCTGTTGCTCGTTGCTGCCTTGGTCGCGGCGCTTTTTGCTGGCCTCGCCTCCGTCGCGGCCCAGGAGCTCCTCTCGAAGGGCTTGCGCTCGGTTGGGCAGGTTGAGGCGTTGGGAATACCGGTCCTGGCGTCCATACCGAAGCTCGGTGGCCGCCAGTTGCGCGGTGACGCAGGGGTGACGCTCTCGCCGGCCGAACTGGTGCTGGCCAAGCCGATGAGCGCCTATGCCGAGGCATTTCGCGTGCTGCGGCGGGGACTAATGGGAAGCGACGGCGAACAGCGCAAGACGATCGCGATCGTCTCTACCTTGCCCGCCGAAGGAAAGACCAACTCATCGCTTTCGCTCGCCAGGATCATGGGCTTGTCTGGCGAGAAGACGCTCATCATCGATACCGATCTGCGGCGCGCAGCCTTGCGGGGCATCGCGGGAGTCGAGGCAGGCCCGGGTCTGGTCGAGATCCTGCGTGACGGCGTTGCGGCCGAGACGGTGATCCAGCGAGACGTCGCCGAGAACGTCGATATCTTGCCCGTGGCCGCGCCCACGTTTCTGTCCGAAGACCTGTTCAGCGGTCAGCGCATGGCAGAGCTGATCGGCGAACTCGAAGCGCGCTACGACCGGATCATCATCGATACCGCGCCGCTGCTGGGCGTTGCCGATGCCCGCTCGATCGCGTCTCTCGCGCAAGCCGTCGTCCTGATCGTCAAGTTCGATGCGACGCCACGCAACGCCGTGCGAACCGCGCTCGGTTGGCTGGCCAGCGACAAGGCGCATGTCGTCGGCGCCCTGCTGACGATGGTGGATGCATCCAGTGAGGCCTATGGCGCGATGTATTACTCGCGCAAATACGCCCAATATTACCGGGCCGAGTAGCATCTGCCTGACTTCGCAGCGAGAGCCACGCCTACCCGCCGGACGCATCGTCCAATTCGTCGCGGTGTTCGTGCTGCTGATGATGCTAACTTTTGCGCTGGAAGCGCTGCACGGCGAGTGGCTTGCGCACGATGCTCACCTGCTGCTGGATCGGCAGGAAGTGGCCAACGAGATGCCCGAACTTCCGGCTTGGACTGCGGCGGACGCAACGCACATTTCGCCTCGCGTCGCGGAGTATCGAGCCCTAGCGGAGGCGCATCTTGCGACAAGTCTTCCAAGAGGTGGCCGAATGATGCACGTTGCTCTGGCTCGGATCTTTATATCCGCAGCCTTGGCAGGACGGCCGCACTGGGGAGAAGCCTGGGTTACGGCTTCGTTCGTCGCGCTGTTGGAGCGCGGTGAGGGCGCGCCGGAGACATTGGCCGCGTTAGCGCGAAGCTACCGGGAAGCACCCTTTCTGAAGGAAAGCGCTGCCTGGCGGCTGCGCCTGGCCGTGGATCAATGGCGGGCGCTGGACCCAGTAACGCGGCTGCATGCGATGGACGAGGGTCGCTGGCTGGCCGGTGTGTCGCCGCAATCCTATTGGCTCGTCTACGATATCGTCATCGGCACACCTGCAGCCGCGGCCCTCGATCAGGATCAAGCAGCGGCGGCGCGCCCTTCATCTGCTGCATAGCTTAGGTCTTGGTCGGCCGGTGAGGCGAAGGATGCGCTTCGCTCGGCGGCAATGCGAAGCGCCCGGCCCCACGCAAGCCCGCCCAGGAAGATCGCCAGCGAGGCGAGCGCCGGCACGTCGAGTGCGATGTCATCCATTGCGCAGCTAAGCATCAATAGCAGCGCCGCCAGCATCGATCGCAGTATTGGGTCCTGCATACGCGATCGCCGATGGCGAAAGATCTTTGCCAGCATGAGCCCCACGGCGCCGATCATCAGCGCGAGATACGGCCAGCCGCCGAACAGGAGCAGAGAGAGCACCTCGTTGTGGGCCGAGTTGACGAACCACAAGTCGCGGGCCTCCTGCACCGAGTGCATCGCGTGGAGATGCGCCTCGTCGAACCCACCGGGTCCGTAGCCGATGAGGGGGGATGCCGCGGCCACTCTTTCAAAGAACGTCCAAATCTCGAAACGGCCTATCGAGTCGGCCTGAGCGCTCGAAAGCCGGTCCAGCGTGGCGGCGCCGACGGTGAAGAGCATCAAGGCGAAGCCTGCCAAAGCTCCGATGGCGATCGCAGCAGCGGCAATGCGCTGGCGCCTCATACGGAAGCGCAGTTCACGGTCACAGAGCGCGACAACAACGAGCGCGGGAAAGAGGAGCGCGAGCGCCGTCCGTGAGCCGGTGATCGCGCACGCGCCAGCGCCGGATACAATCGCCAGCGGGCCGAGCCAAAGGGCAATGGAGTCCGATCGAAAAGGCTTCGTCGTCAGGCGCAGCGCATCAAGCCAGCGGCCGAGGCCAAGCAGGGCCACAACCCCGAACAGGCACCCGCTCGCATTGGCATTGAGGAAGGTTCCGGTGAAGCGATCGACAAGGAACCCCTTGTCGTAACCCCAGACATGTTCGGGATCATGCTCGCGCAAGGCCAGTCCGACGATGATCTGGACGATCCCCAGCAAGATCAGGGCGTCGATCGAGCGGCGGGTCATGCCGAGCCGATACCCTGCCATGGCACCCGCCAACAGCACGGCGGCCCCGCCGAACAGGCGTGCAATGCTGGGCTTAAGCATGTCCGGCGCGTAGCGCGGTACTTGGGTCGCGAGACCTGGCACGACACCGGGCACGGCCACCCAGCCGATCATCAAGGTAACAACCAGCAGCACCGGCCATGCACCTATCCAGAAGCGGTGATCCGGCGGGGCAACCGCGATTATGGCGATAGCAGCCAGGATCTCCAGTACGGATGCCGCCGCCGCAAGCAGCGGCCCGTTCGCGCCGAACGCGAGCAGTTCGACGAACAGCGCTGCAGGCATGAGGTAGTAGACCCAGCGGAGGTCAATTCCGCGCCCCAAGACGTTCATCCCACTCCCCATGCCAGCAGATGCGTCGCTGACAGTTTCGGCCCATGTTTAGCGGAAACCGAACCACCGCCGAAGCCACTAAGCTAAACGCGAAGAAATCAAGGAAATGGCGCGAGTGACGGGACTTGAACCCGCGACCTCCGGCGTGACAGGCCGGC